>JADGPW010000260.1 GCA_017882265.1 Chitinophagaceae bacterium
AATTTGTTTTTGGGGCTTTCCAGTTTATTGCAGGGATCACAATATAACCGTCATACCCCTCGGCTTTATAATCGTTTATTACTTTATCCGGATTGTCCTTTACCAGGGTCAGGGTGGAGCTGTTGTCTAAAGTATTTTGCCTGGCCAGTAAAGTCTCGGTAAAATAACCCGAAGAATCAATGACGGCCACATGCAGGTTCTGCTTGCTTTTTTCAGCTATATAACCCATGCCAAAGATCAGGCCCAGGTAAAGTAAAGGGAACAGCAGGGTGGAAATGATAAATGTGCGTTTGCGAACCCGGGTGAGGTATTCTCTTTTAATGATGAGCCTTATTTTACGCATGAACGGTGGTTTTATTAGTAATGAATGATGCCTATATGGCTTGCCCGGTAAATTCTTTTGGTAGAAACTGACGGGTAACCGAAGTTCCTTCCACCAGCTTGATGAAAATATCATTCAGTGATGGCAGTATCTCATTGAATGAATGGATATGAACACCCTGTTGCAGCAGGTACTGCAATACATCATTCGGTTTGTTGCCTTCTTTGATCCTGACTACATAAGCATGATCACTGGTGCCCATCATTTCAAACGGCGGATGGCCGGGTAAAAGTTCAGGGATGCTCTCAGTTCCGACACTGAAAAGATTTTCCTTAAAATCCTGCTTTACCTGCTTGACCGTACCATCCAGTATTTTAGTGCCCTTATTGACCAGGATAATATGATCACAGATCTCTTCTACCTGTTCCATCCGATGGGTGCTGAACAGGATGGTCGTGCCGTTTTTAGCCAGTTGGAATATTTCATCCTTAATAAGATTGGTATTGACCGGGTCAAGACCGCTGAAAGGTTCATCCAGGATGATGAGTTTGGGTTCATGTAATACGGTGGTGACAAACTGAAGTTTCTGGCTCATACCTTTTGAAAGATCTTCTACTTTCTTATTCCACCAGCTTTCCATTTCAAATTTGATGAACCATTGTTTGATCTTCATTAGTGCATCCTTGCGGCCCAGTCCTTTTAATTGTGCCAGGTAAAGCGTCTGTTCACCGATCTTCATTTTTTTATACAGACCCCGTTCTTCGGGCATATAGCCGATATGCGCCACGTCGTTGATGGGATCAAATTTTTTGCCATCGAAAATGATATCGCCTTCATCCGGGTAAAATATCCCCGTGATCATCCTGATCAGGGTGGTTTTACCCGCTCCGTTGGGTCCCAGTAAACCGAAGATGCTTCCTTTCTCCACGGAAAAACTTATATCATCAACGGCTTTTTGGGAGGCGAAATATTTTTTCAGATGTTGCAATTCCAATAGGTGCATGGTCATTGGTTTGAGGAACAAAATTAGAGAAAAGATAATAGTGAAAAGATAATAGTGAAAAGATAATACCTGCCCGACTGGCGTCAGTCAGGCGGGGATAAAAGTGCTCTACAGTCGAAAAGACCTTACCATTTTATACTTTATCAAAGCGGTTAGGTCTTTTCTGCATAGGACATTATTATCTTTTATCTCCTTTTTTTGTTCAACTTCGCATTCTATAAAACGATCTGACCATGCTCAACAAAATTGCCCGCTTTACAATATTGACGGTTGCTATCCTATTTTTCAGTAGCTGGGGTTTCCTGGTTCATCGTTCGGTACACCAACTGGCTGTATATGAGTTGCCAAAATCCCTGCAGCGCTTTTATTATTTAAACATGAAATACATCGTGGATAGCGCCGGCAGGCCTGACCTGCGTCGCAACCTGGATCCTACGGAGGCGCCTAAGCATTTTATCGACCTGGAGGCTTATGGGGATTCAGCTGCCTGGAAAATGCCGCTGAAATGGGATGATGCAGTTCGGGTATATAAAAAAGACACCCTCCTGAAATATGGATATGTTCCTTACCAGATTATCAAAATGAAAAATAAACTTACGGAAGCATTCCGTTCAGCGAATAAAGACAGTATCCTGTTTTATAGCACCGATATGGCGCATTATATCGGCGATGCGAATGTGCCCCTCCATACCTCATTGAACTATGATGGCCAGTTGACCAATCAAAAAGGCCTGCATGCCCTTTGGGAAAGCACGATCCCGGATTTGGAAATTGAACAATACAATTTACACAGCAGGCACAAAGCCCAATACCTGGCTGATCCCGAACAGGTCATATGGGATTGCATCCGGAGATCGCATACTTTACTGAAAGATGTTTTCGCAATGGAGATAGAAGCCACCAAATCCTTTACCGATTCTACCAAGTTCAGGGTGCAGGTGCGCCGGGGCCGGGAAGTGAAATCTTATACACCTGAATTTGCAAAAGCCTATGGCAGGTTGTTGGGTAATACGATCAATGAACAGTTATTGAATTCAGCCAATACGATCGCCGATTTCTGGTTTACCGCCTGGGTAGACGCGGGCAGCCCCGACCCCGGCAGCTTACAATCTTTTGAAAAGAAAGATAAAAAAGCCTTGAAACAGGAAAAGAAAGCCTGGCGGAAAAATGAATTGATAGAAAACAAGATGCTGCTCGCCAGGAAAGCGCCACCTGAACAGTTTTAGTTTTTTATCTATCAAAATCAGGAATAGATAAAAGATAAAAGTGAATAGATAATAGTGCATTACAGTCGAAAAAACCTTATGGTTTTGTTACTTTATCAAAGCTGTAAGGTCTTTTCTGCTATGGACACTTTTATCTATTCACTTTTATCTCCTACTTATGAGTTAAATGAATAGCAATACTTTTGGCCACTTTTTCTCCATCCATAGCAGCACTTACAATTCCTCCGGCATAACCGGCTCCTTCCCCACAGGGATACAGGTTCTTTAATTGAGGATGTTGTAAACTGTTGGGATCTCTCGGAATCCTGACGGGAGAGGAGGTCCTTGATTCCGTAGCGACCACCACCGCTTCATTGGTAAGATAACCCCGCAATTTTTTACCATATTCTTTGAACCCGAGCTGAAGTCTATGATGAATAAAACCGGGTAATACCTCCTGCAGGGAAGCAGCATGTACACCCGGCAGGTAAGAACAAGCGGGCAGTGAAGAGGATATTTTATTGGTTGTAAAATCAACGAGACGTTGTGCGGGAGCCACTAGTTTTCCGCCCCCGATCATAAATGCGGTTTGTTCAACCGATTGTTGAAAATACAGACCCGCAAGTGGCCCGTGTTTTTTAAAAGCCTGTATATCTTTTTCTTCCACTGTAACCACGATACCGCTGTTGGCATAAGGATTATTTCGCCTGGAAGGCGACCATCCATTAACCACGATCTCCCCGGCCCCGGTAGCTGCCGGAGCAATGATACCACCCGGGCACATACAAAAAGAAAAAACGCCTTTGCCTTCTACCTGTTGTACCAGGCTATAGGAAGCTGGTGGTAATCCAGGTGTTTTTAAACCCTTTCCACTGGAATGGGTTTGTCCGATGGACTCATTGGGAAGTGTGAAATGATATTGAGCCCTGTCAATTAATGACTGGGGATGTTCCACTCTCACACCCAGGGCAAAAGGTTTAAACGCGAGGGCCCATTTTTTTGAATAGAATAAATTGAAAATATCTCTTGCCGAATGACCGGTCGCCAGTATGACCGCATCCCCATTATAAATACCTCCATCTGCCGTTTTTACACCGGTGATCGACCCATTATTGGTAACCAGATCAATAACCTTTTTCTCAAATTCAAAATGCCCGCCACATTCCTGTATCTTTTTCCGCATGGCAATGATGATCTGTGGTAGTTTATTGGTACCAATATGCGGATGTGATTCATAAAGTATCTTTTCTTCAGCGCCAAAATGAACAAAGAGGTTTAGTATCCGGATCACGTCTCCCCGCTTGGAACTACGGGTATATAATTTGCCATCGCTGTAAGTCCCGGCGCCACCTTCACCAAAACAATAATTACTTTCCGGGTTTACTTCCCCTTCTTTATTAAGAATTGCCAGGTCCCTTCTCCTGGCCCTTACGTCCTTACCTCTTTCGAGGATAACGGGCTTGATCCCTTTTTGGATCAGTTGCAGGGCAGCGAACAAACCGGCTGGCCCCGCACCCACAATAATAACCCGGTGACCAGCTCCTGCTACATCCTGGAAATAAAAGGGCAGCAACTCCCTTGGCTGAAAGGGCTCATTGATAAAGACTTTAAGAGAAAGGTTTACCCGGGGCTGCTTTCCCCGGGCATCGATGGATTGTTTCAGGATCATAAAACCTGAAATCCCGGCTATGTTGATCCCTTCCGAGCGGGCGATATGTTCCCTGATCAATTGATCATTGGCGGCCTCCGAAGGAACCAGCCTGAGGGCAAGCGTTTTTTGCATATGGTCAGGTTTTTATCCTGAATAACCAAAGGTGCGTCAAAAAACCGAGCTGTAATATGATAATACATCAGACCTGAATCAGGAGTTAATAGTTAATAGATAACAGATAAAAGTGTCTTCAATCCGTAATTGTCTTTCTGGAATGTGGACACTTTTATCTGTTATCTATTAACTTTTATCTAAAATGATTTTGCTATAAAGATCAAATCTGTTTACCTTGAGGTAGCCACTTCTGTATGCATAATAATCAATTTACATTACTGTCTTTTTTTCTTCCTGGTCATTTATGGGTTGTAACCAATCATTCGCATCCTATACAAAAAACAAATGATGCAGCTCATATAGGCAGGAAAGATATATATGGCGATAAGATCATTTCTTTATCCGGTGGACGTGAAAAAATAAATAAGCTGATCAATGAAATGGGCTTTGGAAAAAATCAATTGGTTTGTATATGTAATAATATCCAGCCTGTTTTTTTGGGTCATTCTTTGAACTATAAATACAACAACCCCGGCACGTACAGGGTCGGGAAGGTGGGTGCGGAAGGCATTGTTTCCGGACAACATGATTATGGATTTTCCAAATTTTCAGGGAAAAAATTAGTAAAATAACATAGTATTCCTGTTTATGAGAAAACAGGGGTATAAAAATTTTTTTTTAGAAAAGAAATGTTGATATTCGCCTCCCTGTCTAACTTTTTTTATTGATATTGTGCAAAGGAAAATCCGGACGAATTTTGACCGACTATAAGTTAACCCGATCGATAAATTGCTTACTACCTGATGGAGAAAAATGCCGAAAAAATCTGGACCAGTTGTTTGAAGATCATCAAAGACATTGTTGAATGGCAGCATTACAAAACCTGGTTTGAACCGATTAAACCTGTATCCTTAAAAAATAATATTCTTGTTATCCAGGTTCCCAGTCAATTCTTTTTCGAATATCTCGAAGAACATTACGTAAATTTATTAGCGAAGACATTAAAAAGAGAATTGGGCAAGGAAGCCCGTCTCGAGTACCGCATCATGGTAGATAGTGGTAATAGCAAGAACAAACCTGTTACCATGGATGTGAGTGGACAGGGATTTAAAACTTTTTCAAATAACGAAATGGATTTTCCACTCGTCATAAATAATCCTGTCAAGAATCCATTTGTTATTCCGGGTCTGAAGAAAATGCAGATCGATGCCCAACTCAATCATATTTATACATTTGAAGCTTTTATAGAAGGTGATTGTAACAGGGTAGCCCGCCGGGCCGGTAAAACGGTGGCAGAAAAACCGGGCACCAATTCTTTTAACCCTTTGGTGATATATGGTGGGGTTGGATTGGGAAAAACCCACCTGGCCCAGGCCATTGGAAATGAGGTAAAAAGGCTCCATCCCAATAAAGTGGTATTATATGTGAGTTCCGAAAAGTTCATCAACCAGTTCATGGACCATAGCCGGAATAACGCGATCAATGATTTTATCCATTTCTACCAGTTGATCGATGTACTGATCATTGACGATGTACAGTTTTTCGCCAAGGCTGAAAAATCGCAGGATGCATTCTTTGCGATATTCAACCACCTCCATCAATCTCATAAACAACTAATCCTGACCTCGGATAAATCTCCCAAGGACCTGGATGGTGTGCAGGAAAGATTACTCAGCCGTTTCCGCTGGGGATTAAGCGCCGATCTGCAGATCCCAGAATATGATACCCGTATCGAGATCCTGGAGAAAAAAATGAAGAATGATGGACTCGAGATGCCGAAAGAAGTAGTAAAATATATCGCCTATAATATCAGCAATAATGTTAGGGAACTGGAAGGCGCTCTCATCTCACTGTTGGCACAATCTTCGCTGAACAGAAGAGAGATCGATCTGGACCTCGCCAAAAAAGTGTTACGGAATTTTGTAAAATCATCCAGTAAAGAAATAACCATCGAAACCATCCAGAAAATGGTATGCGAGTATTTTGATGTGCCCTATGATAAGCTCCTGCAAAAGACCCGCAAAAGGGAAATTGTACAGGCAAGACAGATCACGATGTACCTGGCCAAAGCCTTTACGAAAAATTCATTGAAGACGATCGGTGAACATTTTGGAGGCCGCGATCATACCACGGTGATCCATTCCTGCCAAACAGTAAAGGACCTGATGGATACGGATGGCGTATTCCGCGAAAATGTACTGGAACTGCAGCAAAAAGTACAACTGGCGGCCATGTAAAAAGGATAAATAACAAATTATATATCCCAAATTCCAAACTTAGCGAATGGAATTTGGGATTTTCTTTTTTGGGCAAATTTGCCACAAAGAGCAGGAGCACCGAAAAAATCTCTGTGTTTCAGTGTTTCGGTGGCTAAACACCTGGGATGGGATCACTGGAATTTGGGATTTCTTTTGGGTTGCAGCCATTAATCTTTACTTTTGCCTCCCTGAATTGAGCACTGAAAATTGAGCTTTGAGTATTGAATATTAAGAATTCATAAGAACAATATTCAATTTTTTTATGATCAATATTCAATGTTCAATATTCTACTACAAGGAGAGGTGCCTGAGTGGCCGAAAGGGCCGGTTTGCTAAACCGTTGTACGAGCTTAAACTTGTACCGAGGGTTCGAATCCCTCCCTCTCCGCAGAATTCTAAAGCTTTGCTATTGTTATGCAAAGCTTTTTCAATTACCCAACTTTTATACCGTACCAAGGGTACTTATATAATCAAAGAAGCATACTATATTCGGTAATTATTTAACCCGGCTAACATGAAAAGGGCCCTTATTCTCCTCATTGTTTTGATTTACCTGGGAAGCGTTTCGATGGCGCAACAATTCCCTAAAATAAACTGCACCACGCTTGTCGGGGATGCTATGCTTGAACGAAATCTGGAAGTTGATACCGTAGGTGTCAGAGGGACAGCCGACAATTATCATATGTGGCATAACGGGGATGTGCTCCTCGTTAAATTTTTGCCCGGAGGCAGTAAAACGCTCCGCGATAAAGTAATTCAGAATGCAAGAGAATGGGAGAAGTACGCCAATATCAGTTTTAAATTTGTGGCGGATACAACAAAATACACGGACCTGCGGGTAAAATTGGGTAAAGGATATGGACATAACTCCGCGGTGGGCACGGAAGCCAACTTCCGGCCTCAAACAGATCCCACCATTAATTTTGATACCCTGTATTTCGCGGATGCGGATTATTACGCGGCAGCCCTTCAAAAAAAAGGAATAATGCCCCCCTATAATTATGACCAGTTGATCAAAGAAATGACGATCGATCCCGATCACTGGGTTAACAAGGAAATACGTCGGGTGGTGATGCATGAATTTGGACATTCTTTGGGATTATTGCATGAACAGAGTTACCCGGGTGCTATCAAATGGAAGAAAACAGATTCCGTGTATAATTATTATGAAAAAACACAGGGCTGGAGCCGGGATAAAGTGGATTTTAATGTTTTCGAAGTGGCCGAAAAATTCTATACCAATGGTACAACCTATGATTCCAAATCAATCATGCAGTACGCTATCGAGCCCTGGCAGACCGTGGATGGTTTTTCCCTCAAAGACAATTACGAGCTTTCCGATGGCGATAAAGCGTTAATAGGGGCACTCTATCCTAAAAATCAAAAGGAATCAAGTCTCGAGGTCCCCAAAGTGGATGTTAAGAATTTTAACCGGCTGGATGTGTTCAACAATTCTACCCGCGGTGGCCTCGTCATTGTACCTTCCTTTGATATAAGAACCAATTCGAAACTGGGTCAGGTATATTTTGTTGCCCGGCTCGCCGATGAGGAGGGATATTATGTTAAGACCAGCAATCTTTATTATAACTGGGGTGGCACGGCGGCCACGTACCAGAAGATGAACCTCTTACCCGATTCAAAGGTCAGTTATAATAAAGGGAAGAAAAACTTTGAATTGTTTTTTCCCTATGATCAGATCCCCGAATTGAATGGTAAAAGGGTTATGATCGTTTTTGCCGTTTACCTCGATGATGTGGTAAACGGGCAAAAAGATAAATTAATGTATTTCTCTACCACCAATCCCCTGAGTATTCCTAAATAAGCAAACAGGATAAGGCTGATTGTCGGACACCCGGGATGATTTGAATTCCCCATTTTCCCCATATCTGGTATTTCACCTCAGTGACACCTGTCCAAACAGTAGTTGGGATTTTTACTTTCTTTTTTTGCAGATAGCCTATACGTGAAAAGTGTGAACGATACAAGTTATTTTGGCGATAGCGTAACTGCTGTGGCCCCAGTTTTGTTTGATTAGGATTATCTGATCCTGGCGATTCTGACCAGGCTAATTCAATTCAAAAAATAAATGTGAAAATGAAAAAAACAATTATCATGACCGCATTGCTGTTAAGCGGTTTTGCATTTCAGAAAGTCTCGGCGCAAATTCACGTTGATCTAAGACTCAATATAGCTTCTCAACCGGTATGGGGCCCTGTTGGATATGATCACGTGGAATATTATTATATGCCTGATATCAACGCATTCTATTATGTTCCCAATCGTCAATATGTCTACCAGGAACGCGGACGCTGGATCTTTTCCGCTTCTTTACCTCCCCGTTATCACGATTATGATGTGTACAGCGGGTACAAAGTGGTAGTGAATGAACCTACTCCTTATTGCCATGTGAAAACGTACCGGTCAAAATATGGTGGTTTCAAAGGCCATCACGACCAGGAGATCATCCGCAATAGCCAGGATTCAAAATACTTTCAGATCAAGGAGCATCCCCAGCACGATAAATGGCAAAGGGATAATGGCAGGAACAATAACGGAGACCATAACAAAGACCATAACAAGGATAATAAACATAATCGCGACAGAAGAAATTAAAATCACATCGTCAGTAATTAATTCTTTGATTGGCTATTACGGGAGATGAGGAATTGGTTACTGACGAATTCATAAAAGGAATAGGGATGAATTTGTCTCCCGGACCGCTGAAAACCGGTCTGTTCGCTTCCTCTATATCCCATCTTTTTATAACGAAAAAGTGTGAATAATATAACTTTTTCGCAAATATGTATAACACGAATGGATGCAAAGAATTGCACCTTTGTAACAGTAATAGGACTTTAAACATTCAATATTTTGGCTACCAAAGAAATAATAGGTAAAAGCTTTAAACCGGTAAGCAAAGGAAAACCGGACAGTATCGAACTGGAAAAATCCAAGTCTCATATCATTGTGGAGATCATTGAGTATGTCCCCAATTCAGTAGTGAGTAAAACTATTATCAAAAAATCGACCGGAAATATAAGCGTTATGTCATTTGACACAGGGGAAGGCTTGATTGAGAAGACTTCCCCCTTTGACACATTTGCACAGATCATTGAAGGAAAAGCGGAGATCGTCGTTGACAAATTGTCAAATCACCTCAAATCGGGCGAGGGAATAATTATACCAGCGCATTCGTCGAATTTTATAAAGCCAAACGGGCGGTTTAAAATGATCCTGACCATCATCAAAAGCGGGTACGAATAAATTCTATTATTATAAATTTTAAAGTATTTCCATCCCGGGAAAAATGATTCTTGCAAAAGGGAAATATGCCTTTTAAACTTCTTTCAAATACAAATGGCGTTTCGAAAAAGAACAGTAGCAATGGCTACCAGGGAAAGCCTGTCACAGAAACGCTTACCAACGGGTTTTTTACTGTAGATCAATCCTGGACCGTAAAATACTGGAATAAGGCAGCGGAAAAATTATTAGGTGTCCGGGCTGCCGATATTATCGGGAAGAATCTATGGGAAAAATTTGCCGGCATTATCCCTTTAGAGTTTTATGCGGTTTACCAAAAGGCATTTCTTCGTGATATTCCTATTCATTTTGAAGAGTATTGGGGGGAAATGGGAGCCTGGTTTGATGTAATAACCTATTACAGCAGCGACATTTTATCTGTTTCTTTTAAAAGTAGTAATCAGCCCCATTCCGAATACCCCGAAGGCCCTTTGCAGCGGCTGAAAACCCTGACCGAACTATACAGGTTCGTGACAGAAATTACAAATGATTGTCTTTGGGAATGGGATCTTCAGGCCGGAGAGTTGTTTTGGATAGATGGAGGTCACAAAAGAGTTTTTGGCTACCCGATAGAGAATGCCCTTATCCCCCAGAGTTTCTGGGAGAGCCGGATCCATCCTGATGATAGAGCCCCTGTGCTGGCAAGCTTACATAAAATAATTAAAGGAACATCTGGCAGTAACTGGGAAGCAGAATACAGGTTTAAAAAGGCAAATGGGGAGTACGCTTATGTGATTGATCGCGGGCATATCATTTATGATGGGGACAAACGGGCGGCCAGAATGATAGGCGCCACCCAGGATATTACTGAAAAGGTTTTACTGGGAAACAAATTAGTGGAGGAGAGGAGAACCCGGCAAATTGAGATCACCAATGCCGTGCTGACCGCCCAGGAGAATGAACGATCGGAGATTGGAAAAGAATTGCATGATAACCTGAACCAGATCCTGGCTGTAGCTAAGCTGTATGTACAGATGGCAAAAACCGATAATAAGGATAAGGAAATGTACCTGGAGAAGTCATGCGGCTTTATAGAGGATGTGATCGTGGAGATCAGGAGGATATCCAAAACCCTGGTGTTACCGGGAAGACATATTATCGGTTTGTTTGACAACATAAAAAACCTTTTACATGAACTGGTTAAAATACATCCTATAAAAATTGAATTTAAACCTGACGGCATTACTGAAGATGACCTGGATGAAAAACTGCAATTAACTTTATACAGGATCATGCAGGAACAGGTGAATAATATTTTAAAACATGCCAGCGCCAGCCAGGCTGTTATTACTTTAGACAGGAAAGGAGACCAGGTCATTTTAGTGATTTCAGACAACGGGATAGGTTGCGATCTGTCGAAAGAAAATAAAGGAGTAGGCATCATCAATATTAAAAGCAGGGCCGAATTATATCACGGAAACGTTAAGATCATTTCAAAACCCGGGAAAGGATTTAAATTAAAAGTGGCTTTGGGTTTGAATTACGGGGTAGTTTAATTGGATGATAGATCAGAGGTTGAATTGATGATTGAACATAGCTTTCTTTTTGCATCCTGCCGTCCGGGGCGGGATCCTACCCATCTATTTCTCAGGTAAAATGATACCCAATCTTCGGCGCTTATTGAACGACTTTTACATTTCAATGACAAGAATTCCGTTTACTCCTAATTAATGTATGATATAACTAAAAGGCGGATTCGCCGGAAGACCCTTAAACAATCTATTAACCCGGAATGTGTGAATTGTGTAACATTTTCACGTATAGGTGTAACAATTATACTGATAAAAAATGGCAACTTTAGGAAGGATTCTTTTGTAAAGGAACCCGGATTAGATTATAATTACAAATATGCCCACCTCCGCCAAAATACGCCCTGTTGCAAAACCAAATACTGATCTTCCAATCGCGCATGTTTCCCGGATTATTCCTCAATCGCAAATAGTGCAAAATGAAAACGGTCATTTTAGTTCAGCATTGGCCCATGAATTCAGGAATCCATTGACCAATATCAACTTATCGATAGAAATGCTCCAATCCACGATGATCCACGATGAACAGAAGCAATTCCTGGATATAATTATGCGCAGTTCGGTCCGGATCAATGACCTGATCAATGAATTTCTTAAATATCAAGAGCAGGATAAAACACAAGCCAGGGAACATTCCATTCACCAATTACTGGATGAAGTGCTTGAAATGGCCGAAGACAGGATCCAGCTAAAACATATTACGGTACGGAAAGAGTATTCGACTCAGGACTGTAAAATTGTATTGAACAGGCCGAAAATGATCATGGCCCTGACCAATATCATTATCAATGCCATTGACGCTATGTCACCGGGTAAGGGGGAACTGAGCCTGGTGACAAAGTCAATGAATGGCAGATGTGTCATCGAGATCGCGGACAATGGAATCGGGATCAGCAAAGAGAACCTGAAGAAAATATTCAAACCGTATTTCACCAATAAACCTAAGGGGATGGGCCTGGGATTGGCCGCCACTCTGAATTTTCTTCTGGCAAATGATGCCAGTGTAAATGTACAATCCGAGGAAGGCAAGGGAACCTGTTTTACACTTTCCTTTAATAAAATTCACTGATCCCCGGTATAATAAGGATTACCCATTTTCGGTGATGCAATACTTTTAATCAGTAAAAAAACATAAGGGGTTTATCTTAGAATCCCGTTTTCATAGGCGAAATGGATCTTATTCTATTTTCAAAAATCCTACGTATGCTGTTTCAAAAAATGCAGGAAACTGTCTCAAACCCGATAGTTATAGGGTACTGACTTTATTTGAACCTATCTTTCGGTGCCTCGGGACTATCGGGTGAGACCTTAACCCCAATCGGCGGAATCTGGTTATTATATAAATTTGGATTACATTTACATCTTGGATGAGCATCCATCTCTCCTGCTCATATAGGTCCTGCTGATGTAGCGACTAATAATAAAAAACTCCATTGAAGCTCTATATTAAAAATATGGTTTGCATCCGGTGCAAAATGGTTGTAAAGGATGAATTGACAAAACTTGGATTACGTTGTACGGTGGTGGAACTGGGTGAAGCAGATATCATGGAGAATATCACCCCCCAGCAACGTGACCAGTTCAAGCTGGCCTTGCTCAAATCCGGGCTTGAGTTAATGGATGACAAAAAAGCCGTGTTGATCCAGAAAATAAAAAATGTGATCATTGAACTGGTGCATTATTCAGAGGAACCCTTATCCATTAACTTATCTGAATACCTGAGCCAGAAATTAAATCATGATTATACCTACCTGGCCAATCTTTTTTCTGAAGTCGCGGGCCTTACGATCGAGAAATTTTTTATTTCCCACAAAATTGAACGCGTCAAAGAATTACTCGTATACGATGAGCTCTCCCTGACCGAGATCGCCTACAATATGCATTATAGCAGTGTAGCGCATCTTTCCACCCAGTTCAAAAAAGTGACCGGCCTGACGCCTTCCCACTTTAAACACCTCAAGAATAAAAGACGATCGATGCTGGAAGATCTATGAATGTGTTGGTTCATTAAAGAATTGTTTTTTCCAATTTATCCCTGTATGCATATCCCTTCACTGATTGAAGGATACTTTCCGCTGCTACCCGGCCTGTTTCGGCGCCTCCATTCATAAAACCCTGGAATTTTTTACTGCAATGCTCTCCGGCAAAGAAAATATTGCCTACCGGTTTCATCATTTCATCGGTATCAAAAAAGGACCATTCCCCGGTTTTGTAACAGGCATAACTTCCCTTTGTATGGGGATATTCTGCCCAGTTAAAAACGGCGTGCTTGTTATTGTAATTCGATTTGGCGTTTGGAAATACCTTTTCCAGCAGGTTCAGGTATTTTTCCCGGGTCAATAGGGTGTCTTTTAATTCTTTCCCTTGCTTCCCGCCCAGGAAAACGGTAAAACCCCCGCTTCCCTTATTATCATGTTGGAGCTGGCTATTGTCCCATCCGTTCTGGATCTCTTCATTGATCAGGTAACCGGAACTTGCTTTTGATCGCCATACCCGTTCATGAAATCCAAGTACCAATTTACTGTTGGTGCCATATGATAATTCCTTTATCATTTTCCATTTTTTGTGTGGGAAATGAATGCCCTCTCCGAATTTTACCTGGCGGAGTATTGAAAAAGGAATCGCCAGTAATATATAATCCGCCAGGCTGTTCTTCCCGTTTTCAAATTGAAGGTTGATCCCTGAGCCCTGCTTCCGTATCGAGGTCAATTTGCAGGAAAGTCTGATATGGGCGGTTAATTTTGCAGTCAGGGCGTTGGTCAGGGATTGATTGCCACCCCTGATCTTATAGCGCTCATCGCTATCGCCAAATACTTCAAAGTCCTTCCCGGTATCCAGTCCGATTATATCAATAAAGTTTACACAACTCAATTCTTCCGCATCCACCCCGAATTCAGCAGTGAAGGCCCAATAGATCAGGTCATAAAACCATCCTGACACCTTCAACTGTTCGAGGTATGTTTTTAAGGAGAGTTGATCAAGCTTAATAGCTTCTGTCTCATTTTCGATCCGGGCTTTATCATGTTGCAGGGCAGGAATTATTTTTTTAAATGCGGTCAGTATCTCTTCTTCGCTACGGATCTTATCACCGAAAAAGAAAGTATGCCCGGACAAATGATTATCGTCGGCATCCTTTTTCGTATCGTATATTTCAAGACCGAATTCGTTGATCAGCCCCAGCATATCGGTATGCGTGGAGTCGATAAATTCTCCCCCCAGTTCCGTAGTAAGATCTTCACCCAACAGGTGCATGGCCGTAAAAATCCGCCCGCCCGTTCTTTTGCTGGCTTCGAATAAGGTAACTTCTACTTGTTTTTCTTTCGATAATATATTACAGGCGTTCAAGCCCGCAATACCTCCTCCTATGATCGCCACCTTTATTTTTTTACTGGAAAAGGCGCTTGTGCCAGGGATGGCCGATAATAAACCAGGAACAAGTAATGAAGCCCCGGCCATCGCGGTATTGCCGATAAATTCCTTCCGGGAAATCTTATTGCTTTCAAAAAGAGAAGCACCGGGTGTTGTTTCTGTGGATTTAAGAAAAGCCTTCTTATAAAGTTTTTGGAGTTTGTAAACAAGGTTAGTTTTGGCGATTTTCATGATAAGCTTTTATGAGGGCTATTGATCAAAAGTAAAAAGGATTGATAAACTTTCACTTGCCGAGGAATTAAATAATATTGGGCCTTCTATATTTGCGGTGGATGGAGATCATATACCATGAAAAAAGTGATCCTTTTCAGCCCAGCTTTGTCGGGAAGACCCCGATACAAATGGGGGCGACCCCTTTGGTCCTAAACCATCCCGGGTGAAAAAACAAAAGAAGCCTTCCTTTTGAGACAGCCTATTTGTCGTAAAGACCCCCAATACAAATCGGGGCGACCCCTTTGGCCCTAAACCATTCCGGGTGAAAAAACAAAAGAGGCTGTCCTTTTTAGACAGCCTCTTTGTCGGGAAGACAGGATTCGAACCTGCGACCCCCTGGTCCCAAACCAGGTGCGCTACCGGCCTGCGCTACTTCCCGTTTTCATTTGGGAGTGCAAATATAAAGGCTTTGACCTAATTAAATGGTTATTTAACTTCCGTTGCAGAACTGAACAAAGCCATAGAGGAACCCGTGGATATTATTTTAACTATGGCTGCCGGGGCAAAAGTCTGTCCAATTTTAGCAAATCCAATGCTTTACCAGATGAATGTTTGTCTGGCGTAGCCTCCCGTAATCGGGGTACAAAATGAAAGGCATTTTTTAGTCAATATTAAATCTCCCACAGCCTTTATATCCTGGGTAAACTGGTTCGTTGGTTGACCGGTTGTCCCGACTGAAAGGTGTTTATCTCAAAGCAGATTATTTGCCAGACGGTAAGGCTGTAAGAAATCATTAATTGAATACCAACTCTTCCTGCCTTCACGCCTTTCCCGGAAATTAATCAGCTTTTGAGACAGCCTCTTTTTGTATTCAGGATGTTCTATTTTGTGGGATATTTCATTTAATGCATGCACATTATCATTACCGGCGGCGCCGGATTCATTGGAAGTCATTTGATACAAGCCTTATTCAGGGATGACCCTGAAATGCAGATTACATGTATCGATAATTTCGACCCATTTTATCCTGCCGATCTGAAGCAATTGAATATCAGGGATTTTAAAAATAATCCTCATTTTCATTTTCTCTATAATGACCTGGCGTTTATTTCGGTGGCGGAACTGAACGAAGCAATTGAGGAACCCGTCGATATTATTGTCCATATGGCTGCCAAGTCAGGAGTCCGTCCAAGTTTAGCAAATTCAATGGCTTACCAGCAGGTCAATATCATCGGTTTGCAAACCATGCTTGATTTTGCCAGGGACAGGAATATCAAACAATTTGTATTTGGATCCAGCAGCAGTGTGTATGGTCTTAATGATCATTTTCCCTGGAAGGAAGATGAGCAATTATTGCCCATCAGTCCTTATGCGATGACCAAAATGGCGGGCGAGATGCTGGGTCATGTCTACAGCAAACAATTTGGTATCCGCTTTATAGCGCTTCGCTACTTCACTATCTATGGCCCCGGGCAACGACCCGACCTGGCAATCCATAAATTCATTAAATCTATCCTGCTGGACGAACCCATCACCTTGTATGGAGATGGAAGCAGTAGCCGCGATTATACATTTATAGACGATATCGTACAAGCCACCCTCAAAGCGATCCACTATAATCAGTCGGGTTTTGAGATCTTCAATATCGGCAATAATTATAGTATCTCATTAAAAGACCTGGTCGCTGCTATCGAAGACGTGCTGGGTAAAAAAGCTATGACCGAACAATTCCTGGATCAGCCCGGTGATCTGCATAAAACATTTGCCGATATCAGCAAAGCAAAGAAATTGCTTGGGTACGAACCCCATACACAATTAAAAGATGGATTAGATAAATTCTATGCATGGTTCGTGGCAAATAAAGAAATATTGATATCGTAATTACATGTTCAAATCTGTCGTTTGACTTATCTCTTTTTTGGCATGGTAAATCTTCCTGATCGTATAGGTTTTCTTATTCTGCGATTCAAAGTAGGTTCTCACGTTAATGTCTGCAATGATACCGATCGTAATGAACTGGATCCCACCCAGGACGAGTATCAGCCCCAATATCAGCAAGGGCCGGTTCCAGATATCATGTCCCATTAATTTCCATACCAGCAGGTATAAATTGATCAGCAGGCCGATCCCAAAACTGATAAAACCGATAGTGCCAAAAAGATGCATCGGTTTTTGCATGTATTTCCGCATAAAGATCAAGAGTACAAGGTCGCTCATAACTTTAAATGTCCGGTTAATGCCATATTTGCTTTTCCCATGTAAGCGGGGATGATGATTTACATCCACCTGGGTGATACTTGCCCCCTGAATTTTTGCAAGCACCGGGATAAAACGATGGAGTTCCCCATACAATCCCAACTCTTCGGCTATCTCTCTTTTAAAAACTTTGAGGGTGCATCCGTAATCCCTGATATGAACGCCCGTCAAGCGACGGATCAGTGCATTAGCTATCCTGCTGGGGACTTTGCGGAGTAAAAAACCATCTTTCCGGTTCTTCCTGTTCCCTGCCACCACATCCCAATCTTCTTTTTTCAAAAGGGCCAGCATGGCCGGGATATCTGTTGGGTCATTTTGCAGATCACCATCCAGCAGGGCAATATATTTACCCCGGGAATAATCTATACCCGCAGTCATAGCCGTGCTTTGCCCATAATTTTTTCTCAATTCGATCAAAAGGGTCCTGTCATCCGCCCATTCCAGTACCTGCTGTTTAGTCCTGTCGGTTGAACCATCATCCACCATAATGACCTCGTAATTGATACCTTGTAAAGCTGAAAGGACCGATTCCAGCAAGGGTTTGATATTATCCTCCTCATCCCTTACTGTTATGACAACTGAAAGTTCGCGCATTCCACAAAGGTAGGAATCAGGTGAGAGATGAAGCCGGAGGTAGAGAGATAAAAGATAATAGATAATAGTTTCCTAAGCAGAAAAGACTTTATGGTTTTGATAAAGTTTCAAAATCGTAAAACCTTTTCATCTTTAAGGTACTATTCACTATTCTCTATTATCTAAAATACTCCAGCGAGCTCCAAACTCTTCCTCTTCAGCTTTCGCGTGCTGATCTCTTCAATGACTGGCCCCGGGGCCAGTATAAGAGATAGATTATTTTCACGCCACCAGTTTTGGGTTTTTAACTCGTGAAAAGAAATAACACCTGAAAGCGATTTCCTGCCCTCGCTGGAATGCCACTCTTCGATCCATTCAAAACGGTCCCGGGGAACATATTTCAATTCATCAAAACTTATATACACCCGCAGGTAGAAATCATCACCAGCCTCATGGGGTGTGTGATGATAGCGTTTTTTATATTCATATTTATACCGGTATCGCAACGCAGCAATATCACTCAATACGGCCGATGCAGTTGGGAAGCTGCCCGCGCCTTTTCCATAAAAGAATTGTTTGTCCGCAAACCCGCTCTCAATGACCACCCCGTTATATTCATTTTTCACAAAAGCCAGGTGATCAGTTGCGTGGACAAATTGCGGCAATACAAAAGCCGCCACTTTCCCGTTTTTCATTTTCTGTGCCTGGGCTACCAGCTTGACCTGCTGGTTATTTGCTTTTGCTACGCGGGCATCATGTGCATGAATATCCTGTATGCCATTGAATAGGATACTGGAGGGGGATGTAATAATGCCATAGGCATGCGCCAGCAGCAAGATCCACTTATTAGCCGCATCAAACCCTTCAATATCCAGTTTAGGATTACTTTCAGCAAAACCCAACTGTTGTGCAAGAATCAATGCTTGTTTAAATTCCAGTCCTTCTTCAAACATTTTTGTTAGGATGAAATTGGTGGAACCGTTTATCACCGCTTTCATGGAATGTAACAGGTCATTATCATAATACTCTTCCAGGTTCCTGATCACCGGAATAGAAGCACAGGCGGCCGCTTCATAAAGTAATGACCGGCCGGTTTGAAGCTGCAATTCGAGTAAGGCAGGCAGATGTTCGGCGATCATTTTTTTGCTGGCGCTTACTACTTCTTTTCCATTCAGCAGGGCGGTCTTTACAATTTCAAAAGCCGCATCCGCATCATCAATCACTTCTACAATTACATTGATACCGGGGTCGTTAAGTAATTCGTCTTTTTCGGTAGTGAATAAAGAAACCGGTGCATTTCTTTTCTTCCCGCCGTTCTTAATACAGATCCTTTTGATCGATGCTTTCAGCGAAGGTGTCTGTTGTAATACCTTGTAAAGACCTTCACCTACTACTCCAAATCCAAAAAGACCGATCGTCAATTGCTTGTGTGTTTTCATTATGCGGTTACGGTTTTGTTCTTTGATGGAGTTGAATGCAGGCTGGTAAATGCGCGGTCAAGGTCATGGACCAGGTCGCTTACCTCTTCTAATCCGACGGAAAGACGGATCAAACTGTCGGCAACTCCCGCGGCCCTTCTTTGTTCAGCGGGAATGGATTTATGCGTCATTTGCGCGGGATGACAAAGCAGGCTTTTGACACCCCCAAGGCTTTCCGCCAGTTTAAAATACCGGGTTGATGTAACAAAAGACGTGGCTGCTTTTTCCGTATCATTTTTTAAAGTGAATGATACAATACCACCAAAACCTTTTGCCTGCCTGGCGGCAATACCATGGTTGAAATGGGTTTTTAACCCGGGATAGTACACGTTCTCCACATCAGGATGCGTAGTTAAAAATTCAGCAACAACCTGGGCATTGATGCCATGTTGTTTTATTCGAAGGTGTAATGTCTCGATACCCCTGATCACTAACCAACTATCGAAAGGGGAGAGGATAGCGCCACTGGCATTCTGGATGAATTTTATTTTCTCACCCAGTTCTTTTTCCCTGGTGACCACTAACCCGGCGATCAGATCACTATGACCTCCAAGGTATTTGGTGGCGGAGTGTACGACAAGATCAGCTCCCAGTAAAAGTGGTTGCTGAAGAGCGGGAGACGCAAATGTGTTATCTACGCATAATAAACAATGGTTCGCCCTGGCTATTCCCGCAATGGCTTCAATATCGGAAATCTTTAAAGTGGGATTGGTCGGTGTTTCGATCCAGATCAGTTTTGTTTTTGCTGTTACCGCATTGAATACATTTTCGATACGGGTCGTATCCGTGTAATTTACGGTGATACCGAATTTCCTGTAGATATGTGTAAAAAGCCGGAATGCTCCGCCATAAATGTCATCCACGGCAAGGATCTCATCCCCGCTTTCCAGTAATTTCAGCACGGCATCAATCGCAGCCAGCCCGCTGCTAAAAGCGATACCGGTATGGCCGTTTTCCAATTGGGCTATCACCTGTTCAAGCGTGCCTCGGGTAGGATTGCCGGTGCGGGCATAGTCATAGCCCTTATTCACGCCCGGCGCATCCTGTACAAATGTGGAGGTCTGATAGATAGGGACCGCAATAGCCCCTGTTAATGGATCGACAGGTATACTGTGGATCAGTTGTGTTGCATTGTTACTCATTTTTCTTGTTTTGTAAGTTTTAAAATTTGTTTGACTGTTTTAGAACACTTACAAGAAAGATGAGTAGTACAATTATCAGGAAGCTTTTTTGTTATGGTTAGTGTGGACACTAACCATAACAAAAAAACTCACCTGATAAATCAGATGAGCCTTGAATATTTTGAAGAAGATATTTTGAAGCTGTTTATCTGACTTATCTGTCCCGCAATCTGCGGGATGGAATTGGCACCTTTGCTTTGTGATTAGTGAGACACTAACTGCCGTGGTTAGTGTCTCACTAATCACAACAAAGCTGGTTGTCAAGGCTTCATCGGGCCATTACCCTCTGCCTTTCTTGATAAGCATCCCGCATTATGCGGGAATAAAAAGAACTGGCGCAAAGATAGGGAAGCGGTTTTCTAATTTCCAAATTCTTTTTCACGATTGATTATTTTCTACTAATGATCGTAAGTCAATCTGGTATACGGCCCGCGATCTCAGCTCTGTAAATTTTTTCGCAACCACTCTTCCTGGGAAGAAGCACCCTGCCTGGCTATGACTTTTTTATTGATCTTTTCCTGTGCTTTTTGAATGGCCTTACTGATCATCGTATGTTCGATGGCTTCATTCTCCTTCATACCCAGATGTTGCATCAGGTGCAGAATTTTATCACCTCCAAAATGCCTGAACAAGGGTTCATCCAGCGCGGACCATACGATAGCCTGTTGGATATTAAGTTTTTGAAAAAGCTCATTTTCTTTTTGTTGCAATGGATGATGTTCAGCAAACAGGATCTGTTTATACCGCACATGGCTGCTGGTGATCTCCCTGGCGGTAATTAAAGGTGTATCCCCTGATGTTTCTTTTGTAAAAAAAGAAGCTGCATGACGCAGCGTGTCATCAAACCAACAGATGCAAATGATTTGGTTATTCTTTTCCCATTCCCGGACAAGTGACTGGAATTTGGCTGTCTCTGTCATCCATATCCTGTCTATCACTTTTACTGCCGGTGTTTGATGTTTAAAAAGCCCGAACATTTACATATAATTATCCGGCTAAAATATGAAGAAAGCCGGAGGAGTGATTTGAGATAAAAGTTAAAAGTGAATAGATAAAAGTTCATTAAAGTCAATGAAACCCTACTGGGTTGGTACTTTTTCTAAGCTGTAAAATCTTTTCTGCTGTAATGCACTATTATCTATTCACTTTTAACTTTTATCTCTTAATACCCACTTCGATATTCTTAAGTAACTTTGCAAACCCGTATGGCAAAGCAAAATAGTAAGGACCAGGCTACCCTGGTGCCCTCGCAGGAATATATTGAAGTGTATGGAGCAAGGGTGCATAACCTGAAGAATATTGATATTTCAATCCCCAAAAATAAACTGGTGGTCATCACCGGGATCAGCGGTAGTGGTAAATCATCTCTTGCATTTGATACCGTGTACGCGGAGGGGCAACGCCGCTACATGGAAACGTTCGGAGCGTATGCCCGCCAGTTTATTGGTGATATGGAGCGACCCGATGTAGATAAGATCACGGGACTCTCCCCGGTTATTTCCATTGAACAGAAAACCACTAATAAAAATCCCCGTTCTACAGTAGGTACGGTCACCGAGATCTACGATTTCCTGCGCCTGTTATTTGCGAGAATAGGTGAGGCTTATTCATACAATACCGGAAAAAGGATGGTAAAATGGAGTGAAGAGGAGATCGTAGCGAATATTTTCAAAAGATACAAAGGAGAAAAAATTGCATTGCTGGCCCCGCTGGTCCGGGGGCGCAAAGGTCATTACCGTGAATTATTTGAAGAGGTGAGAAAGAAAGGTTTTTTAAAAGTGAGGGTGGATGGGGAAATAAAAGACCTGATCCCAAAGATGCAGGTGGACAGGTACGTTATTCATGACATAGAATTAGTTGTTGACAGGCTTCAGGTAACGGATGAGTTCAGATCAAGATTAAGCCAGAGCGTTCAGCAGGCGCTGAAGATCGGGAAAGACTTACTTTTTGTAGCCCCCTCTAAGTCTCCCCCTGAGGGGGAGACTTCCGAAAAGTTTTCAAAGAAGAAGAACCTTTTCGAAGCAAAAAACTCATCGAAAGTCTCCCCCTCAGGGGGAGATTTAGAGGGGGCTCTTTATTCTAAACTATTGATGTGTGAAGACACCGGCATCAGCTATGAAGAACCTTCGCCAAATGCATTTTCATTCAATTCGCCTTATGGAGCCTGTCCCGTTTGCAAAGGTCTTGGCACCAAACACCATATCAATATGGAAGCCGTGATCGTTGATCCGTCTTTGAGTATCAGCGAAGGTGGTATCGCTCCCCTGGGAGAGGAAAGGGATGCCTGGGTGTACCGGCAGGCGATGGAAGCAGCAAGGGAACATAAGATCTCATTGACAACGCCTGTGAATAAACTGACGAAGAAACAACTCAATATCATGTTGTATGGAAATGAAGATGGGCAGCAGGAAGACCTTGATTTTGAAAATATGAAGTTTGACGCCCAGGCACCGTTTGAAGGTATTGTAAATATGTTGCAACGATGGTTTGCTAATCCCTACAGTGAAACAATACGGGAATGGACGGAAGATTACATGATCATGAAGCCCTGTGATGGCTGTCACGGAACAAGATTAAAGAAAGAAAGCCTTTGGTTTAAAGTAAACGGAAGGAATATCGCGGAACTCAGCAACATGAATCTTGACAATTTAGCTGCCTGGTTCGATGGAATTGAACTGATGCTGGAAAACAAACAAAAGACGATCGCCAAAGATGTATTGAAAGAAATAAGAGAACGGTTGCAATTTCTCCTGGATGTAGGGCTGACCTACCTGACTTTATACCGGCCTTCTAAATCACTGAGTGGCGGAGAATCACAAAGGATACGGCTGGCTACCCAGATCGGTTCTCAATTACAGGGGATCACCTATATCCTGGATGAGCCGTCCATTGGCTTACACCAGCGGGATAATCACCGCCTGATCGATGCCCTTAAAAATCTGCGGGATATCGGGAATAGCGTGTTGGTTGTGGAACATGATAAGGAGATCATGCTGGCGGCAGATCACCTGATCGATATAGGACCAAAAGCGGGGTTCCATGGTGGACAGATAGTGGCCCAGGGAGTTCCCGCACATTTACTGACACTGGACACGCTCACTTCAGGTTACCTGAATGGGTATCATCGGATCGCGGTACCGCTGGAAAGAAGAAAAGGCAATGGAAAGTTTTTGGAATTAAAAGGTGCCAAAGGGAACAACCTGCAAAATGTGGAAGCCAAATTCCCGTTGGGAAAATTTATTTGTGTTACAGGGGTCAGTGGGAGCGGAAAATCAACGTTTATTAATGAAACGTTGTATCCCATTCTTTCCAGGCATGCCTATGGTTCTAAAATGATGCCGCTGAATTATACCTCCGTAAACGGATTGGAGCATATTGATAAAGTGATCGAAATTGATCAATCCCCGATTGGCCGGACACCCCGGAGTAACCCGGCTACCTATTGTGGGTTTTTTACGGATATAAGGACATTATTTGCCTCGATACCTGAAGCCAAGATCCGCGGGTACAATGCGGGTCGTTTTTCTTTTAATGTAAAAAGCGGTCGTTGTGATGTTTGCGAAGGAGGCGGCATGCGTGTCATTGAAATGAATTTTTTACCCGATGTATATGTGCATTGTGAAAAATGCAACGGGAAACGATATAACCGGGAAACGCTGGAAATACGGTACAAAGGAAAATCCATTGCGGATGTACTGGAGATGACCGTAGAAGAAGCGGTGGCTTTTTTCCAGAATGTACCTTATCTCTACCGTAAAATTAAAGTACTGGAGGAAGTAGGCCTGGGCTACATCACGTTAGGACAATCAGCCGTAACGCTAAGCGGGGGCGAGGCGCAGCGGGTCAAACTTTCCACGGAGCTTTCTAAAAAAGATACGGGTAAAACTTTTTATATTCTTGATGAACCCACCACCGGTCTCCATTTTGAAGACATCCAGCACCTGCTGGATGTGCTGAATAAACTGGCGGATCGTGGCAATACCGTACTGGTGATAGAACACAATATGGATGTGATAAAGGTGGCGGATCATATTATTGACCTCGGTCCGGAAGGTGGAGATGGTGGAGGCAGGATCTTATTTGAAGGAACCCCCGAAGATCTTATTAAATGTAAGGAAAGCTATACGGCCCTGTTCTTAAAAAAGGAGCTGTAATAATAAAAGCATCCCGGAAACCCGGAATGCTTTTATCATAAAGTGATGAATAAATTAATTATTGAGCCGGAGGTGATGGTTTCTTATTCTCCGGTATTTTTACCATCCCCCAAACATATAATGCACCAATGACTCCTGCTGCAATGGCAAGAAATATTCCAAAGGACAGGTAATGCATATTTGCCAGCAAGGTAATTATTCCAAATGCTGCGGCGCCGCCGAAACATGCTGCCGCAATCATTTTTTCCTGGCCTTCATAAGGCTTACTCTTATCTCCCATAAAAAATGTTACACCCCCTACGGCAAGAAACCCAATAAAAGTAATGATCCCTAACCTATGCAACCCATTAATGGAATAACCGCCATAACCGCCAAACGAAACATGCCACCAGGGTAAAAGACAGAATACAATACCGGCAGCAGCAATAATTAAAGCATAAAGTTTCTGTTTGTGTAACCCAGTAAAAGGGTTTGAAACTGAATTTTGTTCCATAATAAGCTTGTTGATTTGGTTCGGCCTACTCTTGTGGCTTTTCGGCATTCGCCCCTGGTTTATTAGGGTTCAGGTCTTCCCCGTTTTTTAAATGATAAACTAATATATGACACTTTTTCAAAAACAAACCATGAAGGGGGAAAAAAATATAAACTGATTGGTAACAGGAGGGCAGTCGGGCAGCCGGCAGACGGCAGTCGGGCACTAGAGACAGGGTATGCCCTGTCTCTATAAGGCAGTAGGTCATTGAGTCATTAAGGATACTTGGTAATTCAGATTGTCTCACTGACATACTGTCCATCTGTCTTACTGACTTTTGATGAACCCGTAGGTAGGGGCAGGAAGTGATTGAAAAAATTGACAGTAGGGTGCCGAAATTAACCGGTTTTTCACCCGGATACCGGATTTTAACAATTTTCCCGCCCTTACGGGTTTCTTAGTTATGAGAAGTAAAAGAGCTCGAGGTTGGGTGCTGGATGCTAGATGCTGGATACTAGATGATGGATGCTTGATCACAAACAAGAAAAATCTTATTTGTATCGAAGATCTCCATTTGAACTATCCAGAATCTAGTATCCAGTATCTAGTATCTTTTCAAAACCCCGAAAGCAAGGCAGGAAGTGTTTAATAAAATTTATACTATGAGAGTACCAATAGAGAACGGATCAGGTTTTATCAACCAGGTATCAGATTTTATTAAGCTCCCCGCCGCTTATCGGGACGACGTTTAACTGTTTTTATAATTCATTACCGGATTTCAAATTGACCAGTGGCCGTCTCTGTATCTCCGCTAAAAACACGGTACACGTAGAGGCCCCTTGCCAGGCCTGTGATCCTGTAATGATCTTTAGGTTTCATTTTATAATTCTCTACGAGGGTTCCCTGCAGGTCAAAGACATAGAAATCGATCACTTTGCCGTCATTGTCTTTGGCCACCACATGCATATCCCTTTTCACCACATCGGGATAGATCTTTACTGAGCTGTTATTGCGGGTGAGCATTGTTTTTGACTTCGACTTACTTTTTTTAACAGGGTCCTCATCTCCCGGTCCGCTTTTAGTAAGCGAGATCTTGTTGTAAGATCTTCCGGAAGCGAGGAAAGGTTGTGCCATCAGTAAACTGCCGCAAATGCCCATGGCAACAATGGCATTCAGGCGTTGGGTGCTGGGTTTAAGTTTCTTCATGGTTCGGATTTTTAAGGTGTTTTTATTTAGTTGTTTTGATTTTAATAGAATACAGGACATTTTAATTGGCGTTTCTGCAAATTATTAGCGCTGCTGATCCGCCAGCCAAATCTTAGTATGCTGGAGAAATAAGCATCATTTTGTTTGGGGTCACCCCGTTCAGCGAAATCCTGGTAAGGTCGGGTAGTAGGAAATGTATATGTTCCCCGGTAATATAGCCTTCGGGCTATTAGCGCATTTGCCGGTGTCAGGTACCGGTCAAAATAGATGGGGTCGATATAATAATTATGGCTGACGTCATCTACATAGTCGGTAAATAACTTCCTGTGCAGGATCTCAAAGCCAATGTATACATTCTCCTTGACGTAATATTTAATACCAAACCCAAACAACAGATTCTTTTGGGTAAGCTTATAAGGCTTGCTGTCAGGATATTCCGGGAATCCCTGACCTTCTAAATGAAGCGGCTGTAAGGCAACCCAGGTCCCGTTCACATCCTTGGCTTTGGGATTGAAATGATACATCCCGACACCCCCTAAAATATAAGGCCGGATTTTCCCCTGGAGCCCGTCATATTTTTCCAGGAAAGCGGTTGGATAGATCTCCACAGCCGCATATACTTCGTTGATATTTGACTTAAAACTCAGGTTCCTGTATTTACGATCCTCTTCATCTCCGCCTTTCGCCGGTGCTTCAGCATCGTTCCCTTCCACGAACCCCATGTTTCCAGCCACACGTAATCCCAGCCATTCTGCGGGATAATAATTTATAAAAAAGCCTTTGGTTAATTTGGTAAGCGGGAGATTCAGATCCTTGATAAATGTTTTGCCTGTACCGGCAGTGCCTCCCAGATCACCGAGAAAAAACATGGGGCCTACTCCAACACCGATCTCGTATTTTCCATTGGCAAAATTGATCGATTGGGACCGGGAGTTTATTGAAAATAGAGTGAAAAGGCAAATAAGCACGGATAACCGTACACAGGGTACACGTGTTCTCATTGGTAAAGGATTTCTGGTTTTTCTACTATTGGATTTCGACAGTAAAATAAAGTAAAAATCCCTCAACTATGTAATGAAACAGAAGATTTTTTTTAATACACAGATAATGAAAGCCTTTCCCCTACGTAATTCTACGAGTTTACCTTTCACAAATCATGTGAATGTACCCGTTATCAGCTTTATAATTTGTATTCCCTGTTTGATGGAAACCGGAAGGAGTATAATTTTTTGCTTCTTCGTAATTCTACGTATGGTTTGCTGCATATATCATTTCAATGTGATCAATACCATCTTCCAGATAAGGTTCACTGGTTTGATGAAAACCGAGAGTCATATAAAAGTTTTTAAGATAAAGCTGTGCACCGATCCTGATGGATACATTTCCGAATAAATTGTTCACTTCCCGGATAGATCGTTCCATCAGTTTTTTGCCGATCCCACTGCCCCTTGCGGCCGGTGAGGTAACTACGCGGCCGATGGAAGGTTCTGCATAAACAAGTTCCGGGGGCATTAACCTTGTATAGGCTACTAATACCGAATCGTTCCAGCCCATAAAATGATAAGAAGCCTGGTCCTTATTATCTGCATCCTGGAATATACAATGCTGCTCTATTACAAACACTTCATTTCTTAATTGAAGGATCGCGTATAGTTCCAGCGGTGTCAGTTCGTCGAATTTTTTTAAAAGCCAGTTCATCAGATCTATATATAGCATTTACTGGAATTGGTAACCTGCCTGCCGGCAGGCAGGTTGGGAATTTGGAATTAGGATAGACCCGACCATTTGTAGTGATCCTCCAAATTCCAAATTCCAAATTCCCAATTCCTTTCAAAAAAATCAGCGACCGGCAGGTGATGGAACCACGGCCAAACCTTCATTTCCATCCTCACTCACCGATTGCACCGCAAAGAAATAATTGTCCTTTGAATAAGGCAGATCCATTTTGGTGTCGGTTGTGAAGATCTTCTTCTGCCAGAAAGCGCTGGTAGTTTCCCGCATCAGTACATAATATCCTTTTACTTTTCCCGTCTTAGGGGCTTTCCAGCTAAGGTTGGTGAAATTAGTAAGCTTCTTTGTATCCACTTTTACCTCCTGGGGCATAGAAGGTGATTTGGCCAGGTTGGCCAGGTTACAAAGGTTCATACAGGCGTTTTTCCGCAGATATTCATAATCTACAAATTCCGGCAGGTCGCCATATTGAATACCTTTCTCTACTCGTACATCCTGGTGCTGGTGATAATAATTCTCATTCATTTCACAAATGCGTACCGCTGCATACCCTCGTTGCACATAGGGCGTATGATCACCTCCGCGTAGAAAACGGTCATTGCGGTAGACCATCACGATCTCAAGATTATCAACATAGCGTTCCCCGGTTTCTTTCACATAACGGGCCAGTTGCCTGGCTTTGCTATCATTTTCAAGTCCGAGGTTGCGAATGTTTAAAGCAGCCCGGCCGGTATCCTGTACAGAAAATGCTTCACTAAAGACGCGGATCTTTGTGTTGTTAATAACATTGGTCTCACTGCTGTTATTGCTGCCCATGATATCGTTGTTCAGGACGGCTTCAATATTCCAATTTGACTTTTTTGCTTTATCAGCCATAAAATTGGAGCCGAGAAGGCCTTGCTCTTCCCCGCTAACTGCTACAAAAATTATGGTGGCGGGAAAAGATTCTTTGCTCATAATGCGGGCGCATTCCATTACGGTAGCTACTCCGCTGGCATCATCATTGGCGCCGGGTGCATCACCTTCACCATCCATTACATTACTGCGCATATTGTCAAGATGACCACTGATTATAAAAATGCGGTCGTCATTGGCGTCTGTTCCTTTTAGTGTGGCTACGACATTTCCCAATAACAGGGGCTTATTTACTCTTTGGCTGGGCTGGAGGGTAATGGTGTCAATAAATGCTGTCAGTCTTCCGGAAGATTGTTTTGCAAATTCATTAAAACGGCTCAATACCCAGTTACGTGCTGTTCCAATGCCACGGTTAGGATCGGTTTGCGTACTTAAGGTGCTACGAGTTCCGAAACTGACCATTTTTCTGATGTATGATTCCAGCGAATCTTTTGAGACATCATTTACCATTTTTTCAATCTGGTGATCCCGGTTAATGCTGGTTTGAGCAATAATAACCGAACCATAAAGGGTGCTGGCTACAATAATCAGGAAAGTTTTCATTACATTTTTCTTTTGAATAATAAAATTAAGCCTCATACCCAATAAGGATGGCAGCATACAGAAAGTCAATTAAAATTAAGGGAAACAACAGGTATTGCGGCTCAAAACATTAACTTTAAAATAAAGAGTATTTCATGATGGTAAAAGACCTTAGCCGGGTGCATGAATTGATTGGCGGATTGTTTCAATGGCCCAAATCGGCAGAAGCATGGAAGGAATATGAATTGACGGGTGGGCAGGTTGATTTTTTCAGGATAAATGGATACGTAAGCGGTATCAAAATGCTGGAGGAGTGGCAGGTGGATACCATCCGGAATGAGCTGGCCGAAATAGCCGATCCAAAACACCCGGGTCATGAATTATTTTATGAGTTTCATTCCAATGAATCAACTGATCCGGCCACCATCCTTTTTCATGCATTGGGCGCCTGGCGTATTACGGAAGGTTTGCACGATGTATTATGGAATCCACGGTTTTTAATAGCGGCGAGCCAGTTATTGGGAAATGTTCCTGTCCGGTTCTGGCACGACCAGATCTTCTGGAAACCTCCCAGGCAGGGTGGGGTGGTAGCCTGGCACCAGGATTATTCATACTGGACAAGGACAAAACCCGTGGCTCATCTTACCTGCTGGTGCGGGTTAGATGATGCTACAAAAGAGAATGGATGTCTGCAATATATTCCCGGCAGTCATGAATGGGGATTGCTGCCCAAACCGGTTATTGCCGGTGAATTACAGGGTATAAAAGAGTTCCTCGATGCTAAACAGAAAACACAATTTGAAAATCCAAGATTTGCGGAAGTAAAAGCCGGCGAAGCTATTTTTCATCATTCGCTTACTCTGCATGGATCAGGTGCCAATATTTCCACACAGCCGCGGAGAGCATTTGTGATCAATGTAATTGCCGATGGGATTATTTCTGATTCAAATGAACCGTTGCTGAATGGGGTGCCGGTCATACCAAAAGGAGGGAAAATTGACGGGCAGTTCTTTCCGTTGTTATTTGATGGGGTTTATCGTTTTTAGGTTAACAGGTTCACGGGTTAACAAGTTGACAAGTAAAACCCATTTTCTGAATGATTCTACATGATCAACCTGTCAACTTATCAACTTGTCAACCTTTCAACTTAATAACCATACTTTTCCTTCCATAAACTCTTCAGGAATTTTCTTAACTCTTCTTCCCTGACATTTTTTCCTGGATCATAGAATTTTTTCCCGGATAATTCCTTGGGTAAATACTCCTGTGGCGAAAAATTCTTATCATAACTATGAGAATATTCATAATTCTTTCCATAATCCAGGTCCTTCATCAATTTAGTAGGCGCATTCCGTATATGCAGGGGCACCGGTAGATCGCCGTATCGCTTTACGGCAGCGAGCGCTTCACCAATGGCGGCCACGGCGGCGTTGCTTTTAGGAGAAGCGGCCAGGTAGGTGGCGCATTGTGAAAGGATAATACTTGCTTCCGGGTAACCGATCTTATTCACCGCCTCAAACGTGGCATTGGCCATGACCAGGGCAGTCGGATTGGCGTTGCCAATATCTTCACTGGCCAATATGACCATTCTTCGGGCAATGAATTTTACATCTTCACCACCTTCTATCATTCTTGCCAGCCAATATACCGCGGCATTCGGGTCGGTACCCCGAATGGATTTGATAAAGGCGGAAATAATATCATAATGCTGCTCACCGGATTTATCATACAAGGCGATCTTTTGCTGTGCTACTTTCATTACCAATTCATCTGTGACCGTGATGTCGCTCGCTCCCCTCTCCGCCAGGAGAGGGGTTGGGGGTGAGGCCACCACCAATTCCAGCAGGTTCAGCAATTTTCTTGCGTCGCCACCCGAGATATTGATCAGGGCCGTTGTTTCCTTTAGATCAATCTTTTTCGTAGCCAGTATCTCATCTTTAATGATCGCGGTTCGTAAAAGTTGTATAAGTTCATTTTCATCCAGGGGTTTCAGAATATATACCTGGCACCGGCTGAGTAGGGCGCTGTTCACTTCGAAAGAAGGATTTTCTGTGGTGGCCCCGATCAGGGTTATTATACCTTTCTCAACAGCTCCGAGCAAGGCATCCTGTTGTCCTTTATTAAAACGGTGGATCTCATCAATAAACAATACTGTTCCTGCCTTCGTTGCTATCCGGCTTGCCTTTGCCTGTTCAATTATTTCTCTTATATCTTTTACCCCGGCACTGATGGCGCTGATCTGGAAAAAAGGAACCTGTAAAGTATTTGCAATAATGTTGGCGATGGTTGTTTTGCCGGTGCCCGGCGGTCCCCAGAAGATCATGGAAGGGATCTTCCCTTGTTCAATGGCTGTTCTTAAAATGCTGCCTTTTCCAACAAGATGTTCCTGTCCCAGTAATTCATCTAATGAACGGGGGCGGATACGTTCGGCTAACGGCGCATTGTTCATAATCAAAAATAACAAAACTTAAGTGGGAGGGGAAGGAGAATATCGAACAGATGAACAAGGAATAATGAATGATGAAGTCAGTCGAGCCCTTTTTAATTCGGTATTCCTTGTTCATTTGTTCGATACTCTTCCCGTCTTCCCGCCCTTCCCGGCAAATATTTAATTGACATTGGTTGATAAAAACGAAACGATCTTATCAAAAGAATCTGAAAGATTGGCTCCCGTCCAGCCATGTGATTCAGTAGGATAAAAAACATACTGGTTAACCACACCCATGCCCTGGAGTTTTGTTTTCAAAGCCACTGCCTGGGAGGGGGATACGAGCGGGTCAACACCGCCTTGCAATATAATAGTAGGAGGACTTTGGGCCGAGACAAACGTAATCGGACTTGATTGGGTATAGATCGATGGGTTCGTGATGGGCGTAGCGCCAATCGCCGTTGCCAGGGCGGCCGGGGGAGCAAATATCGAAGCCGGGTTATTATACATATCAGTCAGATCGGTAGGTCCGAAAAAATCCACTACGGCTTTCATTTTTAACGGGGAAGTATATTTATAAGCCTGTAATAAAGAAAGATGAGCGCCTGCACTCGCGCCTAACAGAACATATTTATCTGAAATAGCAAATTCATTCCTTTTCGAATAGATGAATTCAAGGGCTGCTTTGGTGTCATTTTCCTGGGTAGGGAACAGGTTAGTCGTGCCGGTAGAGAGCCGATAATTAATATTAATAATGGCATACCCCGGAAGTCTCTGTTTTAGGGTATCCACATAAGGGTTAAAATCAGTCTTGTCTCCCTGGTTCCAACCTCCTCCATGTATCAATACGATCAGTTTTGTAGAATTGACCGAGCGGCCAGCTGGCAGGTATATGTCCATCTTTTGAGCGGCATCCGTACCGTAAGACAGATTAAGTTGTGTTTGTTCGGATAAGGTGATGGTGCCATTATTTTCCTTTTGGCAGGAAGCCAGAACAAGGGTTAAGACCAAAACCAGGTACAGGTTCCTCATCAAATATGTTTTGGGAAAATTACATAATATTCTTCTTTGTAAATAAGCGCGGGATGACTTTAACAGCTTGTGGTTGATTTTTTAATGATATGAAAATCTAACGGTTTTAATCAATTACCTGTTTTATTTAGATGTTTTTAGCCATGTTAGCCATGTTAGAAAAGCACACTTACCATATATATACAGCTTTTTTGGAGGCCCGGAACCGGAATAAATAAGCATAATAAAAACCCAATTTGTGTAAATAATTCCCCAAACTCAATAATAAAATAGAATTATACCGTATTTCATTCTAAATAAGTTCTTAAAATCATTTTCTATAAAAACAGGGATCAGGAAGAGTTAAAAACGGTAAAACGGGATAGGATTCAATTGAAACAGGCTCCTTTTATTTTTATTTACTATCCGGCAAAAGGATCAGGATCTTAAAATTACCCTGTGGAGTATTTTTTAATTAAAAACCCTTTATTGGCTAATCTTTTGATAACCATTCTCCTTTGCACCTTGAGATCAATGAATAAGGGTTTCCGGGATAATCTTTCAGTTAATAAGATATAAAGATCAGGATAAGATGTGTTTCAAGGCAGTTCGGTCATTTAAAAAATTATTATTTAAGTATAATAACAGGCCAAAATGAGACAGGAATTTGACATAGAGCCAGTGCTAAATCACCGCCATGTTTTAGGAGGGCATGATGAGGATATGGCAGCTAATAACCTATATGTTCCGGAGCTTCTTGAAATATTGCCCATTGCTGTATATACCTGTAATGCACAGGGATATATTACATTTTATAATAAAGCTGCCGTTGAACTTTGGGGTCGCGAACCGGTGATCGGTAAGGACCAATGGTGTGGTTCCTGGAAGATCTACCAGGTCGATGGAATTACTTTATTACCGCTGGATGAATGCCCGATGGCCAGGACATTAAGAAAAGCCCGTTCCATTGTGGGTGAAGAGATCATTATAGAACGTCCGGATGGTTTAAGACGTGTCATCAGGCCGCACCCCATACCTCAATTTGATAAGACCGGAAAACTGACCGGGGCGGTCAATACCCTGGTTGATATCACTGAACAGAAAGGGACAGAAAAGTATATCGCCAAACTCGCAGCCATTGTTGAATCTTCTGATGATGCCATCATCAGCAAGACGCTTACCGGAGTCATTACCAGTTGGAACAATTCAGCAGAAAGAATATTTGGCTATACAGCTGATGAAATGATCGGGCAGCCGGTTACCAGGATTATTCCTGTTGACCGTATTGATGAGGAAACCATCATCCTGCAGCGATTAAAAAGGGGAGAAAGGATAGAACATTTTGAGACCCAACGCATATCAAAAAACAAAAAAATACTTGATATTTCGCTCACCATTTCCCCCATCAAGGATAAAAAGGGAAGGATCATCGGTGTATCAAAAATAGCCCGTGACCTGACTCAACAAAAATGGACGGAAAAAATGGTGCATGAAAAGGAAGAACAATTCAGGATTACAGTCGAGTCGACGAGGGAAAAAATACTCGAGAATGAATTATTGTTAAAAACCATATCTAATGCCGCACCGGTGGGCTTATGGATGACAGATACGGAAGCTCAAAATACATTTGTCAATGAAACCTGGGTGGAATGGACAGGAATACCTTTCGAGAAGCATTTGGGAGCGGGCTGGCTGGAATGTGTATTGAATGAAGACAAAAAAGATGTGCCTTCAAAATTCCGGGACTGTGTGCAAAGAAGGGAAAAGTATAGCACCGAATTCAGGATCATACGAAAAGATGGTGAATGGAGATGGTGTCTGACCGAAGGGACTCCTTTTTATGATATCAACGGGGAATTTGCCGGCTATGCGGGTTCTGTTACGGATATCACAGAGATTAAAAAACTGGAAGAACGCAAAGATGAGTTCATTACCATGGCGAGCCATGAATTAATAACACCCATCACTTCCATCAAGGGCTATGTACAGCTGTTAATGAATATTTATAATGAATTGAACGCTGATAAACTCCAGGCAGCACAACCAACCGTTAAATCTTCATTGACTACAATTTCAAAACAGGTGTCAAAACTCTCCAGGCTTATTTCCGAATTATTGGATCTTTCCAGGATAGAATCAGGAAAGCTGGAATTACGTAAAACGGTATTCAATCTGATGGATATGGTCGAAGATTCCGTACACGATGTCAGCCATACCACTTCGAAACTTACTTTCAATATACGTGGAGATTTCACAGGTGATATTTATGCCGATAAGGACCGCATTTCACAGGTTTTACTCAACCTGCTTACTAATGCCATTAAATATTCCCCTGAACCAGGCTATATTGATGTATGCGTTAATAAAGACGGAGAATCGGTGATCATAAGGGTTGAAGACCAGGGGATCGGCATCGATAAAAAGGACCACCGGCATATTTTTGATCGTTTTTACAGGGTAGAAGGAAAAAGTGAACAGACCTATCCCGGCTTTGGTATCGGGTTGTTTATTGTCAATGAGATCGTAAGCAAGCATCATGGCAGTGTATTTGTGGAAAGTGAGAAAGGGAAAGGTTCTGTCTTTGCGATTAGGTTACCGGTTATTGCCCCTGAACATAATAAGCCCCTTGCCGATTGATTTATTTTATTGGCACCTGGAAAATTGATGAATAATTAATGGACAAGAAAGTTTACAGGATATTGGTGCTGGATGATGATCCTGATATAGGGATGATGATCAAAATGATGCTGGAATATAGGGGTTATTCTGTGGTACTGGTCGAAAGAGCCGAAAAGGCCGAAGCGATCCTCCGGGACCAATCTGTTGACCTTTTAATCATGGATATGTTATTGTCGGGAGCCAATGGAGCCGATATATGCCAAAACTTAAAGCAGATCGGTAACCTGCCTATTATGATGATCTCCGCTCATCCCAATGCAAAAGAGATCTGTCTGGCCGCAGGGGCGGATGATTTTATAGCCAAACCTTTCGATATGCAGGATCTGCTCTCCGGTATCAACAATATTATGCTCCAACATGACCGGTAAGGTCAATAGACAATAGGCAATTGACATAGTGTTCTCTCGTTTTGCCCATTGCCCATTGTCTATTGTCCATTGCCCATTGTCTATTGTCCATTGCCCATTTCCTAACTAATTTGTTCAAAAATACCGTGTTCAGGGTACATGATTTTTCCCTCTATTTTATCATCTTTACTGTATATTCGGTTGTGTGGATTTTAATAATAGAAATGAAATAGGCAGCATGATCAAATATACTGTGCGCCTTTGCGTCTCAACGGTTACACTTTGTTATTTATTTTTAAACTTAACAATATGAAAAAACAGACCCTTCTTCTTGCTGTCCTGGTTTTGATCGGATTTGGCTTTACTGCAAATGCCCAGCCAACGAATTTGCATAAACAGGCGCTTGTCTCCAAAGCTATGTCTACGCCTATCCCGCTCGTGACAAATCTCGTACGCCATTTAAATGTAAAGAATAAGCCGGCCGTCGAAATAAAATCAAGAGGGGATGTATATGGAGCTGATTATAGCGATGTGATCATTGATAACTGGTCAGGTTATTATGTTGATATTTATGTCAACGGGAATTACAGGGGTACCTGTGCACCTTACGATAAAAGAGTAACCTGGGCCATACCCGGACAAAATACCCTTTATGCCAAAGCTGTGTTTGATGATGGCAGCTATGTTTATTGGGGTCCCCAGACCACTGTGACGGGCTATGAATATACCTGGAAACTTAACCCGCTGTAATTATGGGATTGGGAACCTGCCTGCCGGCAGGCAGGTTGGGAATTAGGAACTGCCTCCCCTCGGCTACGCTCGGGGTGACAATGCCGACTGCTTACTGCCCGACTGCCTACTGCCTACTGCCCGACTGCCTTCTGCCCGACTGCCCTACTGCCCGACTGCCCAACTGCCTACCACGCCCGCCAATCAACAGCAATCATTTCATTCCTCGATGTAGGTTTTTGAAGACCATGAGTTAATTCCTCCACCCTGGCACTAACAGTCTTTTTGAGTTCGCTTACTTTCATCGTTGCATGTTGCTTCATAGCCTCCAGGATACAATAGGTGAATACCCCATTTTTCAGATCGCCTCTTTCCAGGGCGAACTGTGTTCCTGCCGCCGCAGAGATAATAGTGGCGCCTGTACTTTTTCCCGAATTCACGAATAATTCCTGCATCAATTCAAAACTGTTCCGGGTACCGAGCCTCCTGTTGGCTGTATCCACGAGAATGATCAATCCTTTTTTTGCGGGGTCCAGTTCCTGCTGCACCTGTTGCATTTTTTGCAACTCCTCTTTATCCACTTCCCCGCTATGACAGGCATCAATCAGCATTAATTTTTTCCTGGCGGGAATGCTGTCAACTAGATTTTCAAGCTCGTCATAGAGCAGGCCATTTTGTTCGGGATGACTAAAATTAATATCATAGGTAGATAAATAATAATCGTAGTCCTTACTAAGCATCCCGTGACCGGAATAAGCAATAATAACTTTATCATTTTCCGAGGAACCCAGGAGCGTATTCTTTAATGCAATCACATTGGAGATAGTCACATTTTTATCAAACAGGGTATCGATCCGGATATTGTCTTTGTATTTTTCTTTCAATTTTATGGCCAGGTCACGAATATCTTTTACACTGTATTGAAGGGGGTGACGATTGTCAGCGAAATTGTTGATCCCGATGCCTATGAAATACGCCATTTCTTTTTGAGGCCGGGCCGGGGTGTATCTCAGAATCAGGGGACTGCGATAGCTTTCTGTTCCAATTATATTCGTTACAGAGGTCTCAATACGGTTTTCGCCGGTGGATAAAATAATGGTAACCGTTGTATCAAACTGGTGTGTAATTCGATTGCGAATACTTATTCCTTTTGATCCGAAAACCGGGACCTCATTTACCCAGATATTGAACCTGTCAAGCAGGTAATTACTATCATTCCCCTGAATCCGGAGCTTAAGCTTTTTATCTTTTTGTTCATCCTCCATTTCGTCCCGGTTCACTATCTCGGCCTGTGGCACATTAAAACCCTCACGGAAACTACTGGTGTCAATACCCAGTTTCTTCAGGCGTTTGTAATACGCTTTCCGGTAGGCGCTTATTAAAGCCGTATCGGGGTAGCCAATATATTCAAGTACCTTATCCGGCCTGTTGTACCTGACATCCGCCTGTTTAAAATTAATGACCTGCATACCTTTTAAATAATGAAGCGCTTTTGCCGCTTCGGGACTGCAGGAGTAATAACCGGAAGGTATGCGGGTAAGATAAGCTGTGCTGTCAACCGGAAAAAAAGTATATAGTAACCTGCCGGTCGCCACATCCCATTTCTGTACAGTCTGGTCATTGGAACTGAGTACATACTTATCATCCGGGGAAAATTTGGCATACCTGGCCCAGACCGGATCGGTAGATCCGGTTAACCTGACTGTATCTTTTTTATCAAGGTCAATGATCTCCATATCAGCATCCCCGTTAACAGAAACATTCAGCAATTTCCGGCCGGTGGAACTGATAAAATTGAAATCGCTGCTTAGTGAATCGGGAATGATCAGCTTCCTGGTCACGGCATCCCATACATATACAGCGTCCGGATAGCCGGCTGTTCCCAGGTTTTTCTGTATCCCGATAATTTTCCTGCCATCGCTACTGAAAAAGGGAGGTTGTGATGAAAATTCAGCGTAGTAGTCATTCATTTTTTCAAGAAGCCCCGCATCATCCATTTGTTGTGTATTCCAGACATGGCCCTGGCTGGTAACTATTTTATCTTCCACCGGGCTGAAGCTGGCAATGCCCGGCACTTTACCCCGCAAACTATAATCAGCAAGATTCCATATACAGGAGCTGATCGTATCAAGAGTGGTAATCATTTTTGTACCATCCGCACTCAATCCACCGTCCATAATACCGGGTATGGATTTTACAAGTTTAAATGTTTTAGCTATCCTGATCTCTGTATTATTATTTTTTTCATAAGAGATATAGAGCCGGCTATTATCCGGCGAAAAAGCGATCGCTTTTATGGGAGAAAGACCCAATACAAACCTGGTTACTTTATTTAATTCCCTGAGATCATATATTTCGGCATACCCCTGTATCTTATTCTGGTAAATGATCGCGGCCTGTTGCCCGTCATTACTCAGGGCGCCTTTCACCTGGCCTGGAAAGATCTTTTTTGCCTGCACTATTATTTTTGCATTGACGGCATCCCAAATTTGCCAGTTCCCATTTTGAATGACGATAAAATTGCTGTTATGACCCGCATACCGGATTATGGAAGAATGTTCAAACTCATTTTTATCAATACCAAGAAAGGCGGAATTAAGCATGGTCCCGGACTCCACGTTCCAGATATTGATATAGGAATGGCAGGAAATGATTCGTTTACCGTCCGGGCTGGAGGAGAGACTGTAATTGGGAATATGCCCGTGCCAGTTCCATTCCTGTAAAACAGTTCCGCTTTTTACATTGATTATTTTTATGACCGTATCGGTAGCACAGGCCATTTTATCTTTTTTCTCATTGATAATATCACTAAGTGTATCTCTCCAGGTGCGGATAAGTTTAAAAGTGGCGGCATCCCATATTTCTATGATATTGTTGGTTATGAATTTGTCCCGGGCATTCGTTTTTTCCTCCCCTTTATGCAGGATGATAAGATTCTGATTATTGGGATGGAGCCAGGCATCGGAAATATCATCCCATTGATGGAGTGGTTGCCATGACTGCATATCAAATAAAATACCCCGGTGCATGGATAGCGCCAGCATCTTTTTATTGTCGGGGCTGAAGGATAAAGCACTGACTGACCGGCAATCAATTTTTTTAACCTCTTGGCCGGTAGCCATATCAAAAACAGCTAATTCATCAGGGCCGGCGATAATAATGTCTTTGCTATCCGCTGAAAAAAAGATGTTTTCTCCTTTTTCAAAACCGAATATTTTATTATAAGTGGAGGTGGACCAGATGATAGATCCTTTTTTTGAATGGGATACTAAATATTTTCCATCGGAGCTATAGATCATGTTTGTAATAACATCAGGGGGGCCCTCCAGCGTGTGAATGGTTTTACCTGTTGCAAGGTCTATGAAGGATATATTGGAACCACTTGTCATCGCGATGGTGGTTCCATCAGGTGAAAAAACGGGGATCCCATCATAATCATCCTGGGTCGAATCCTTTCTCACGGACAGATCGAGCAGCAGTTTTTTGTTTTCTATGTCCCATATCATACTGCTTCCCCCGGCTGTAAACAATTTTTTCCCATCCGGACTAAATACTACCTTTTTAAAACTCCAATAAGCCCCTCCATCGGTAAACGTAGCGATCAGCTTACCCGAATTTACATCCCATACGGCTACCATCTGATCTTTGAAGGCGGTGCTGGCTAATTTTGTTCCATCCGGGCTGAAATAAAGTGAACCAAAACTGGAGGAATGACCGATAGGTAAAACCAATTGCGGCTGCTGGGCAA
>JADGPW010000025.1 GCA_017882265.1 Chitinophagaceae bacterium
CCGATACTGGGACCAGAAGCCAGGTAAAGAAGAATAAGCACGATCCACAAGTCAGATAACCGGAGCAACCACCGGATGACGAACTGGCTGATGCTGGCCTTACCGCCATTTTCATCCACCACACGAAGCCCCATAATCTTTTTCCCGATACTCTGACCATTCATGGTTATTTCCAGGACGAGATGATAGATCATGATGGGAACCAGTAAAAGTAGTTGAATGGACCAGAGATTATGTTGTGTACTCTCATCAAAATTATCAGAGTTCCGTACGATGGATGAATAGACCTCGTTTATGATCCTTAAATAAAAATATTCTATTAGCATATCAACCAGCAGCGATATCAAACGCCGGTAGAATTCGGGCACCTCGAACTCCAGCTCAATATTAAAATTAGTAGGTACTTTAATAGATGCCATCCAGGGAAAAGTTGATCAGGCCGTTAAATTAATGTTTTTGAGGGATCTCCATTTCGGATTTTGCCATTGAAGCACCGACCTGTCTTCCGGCAGCTTATCCTTATCCAAAACTTCCCTTGAAGTCCCGGCGGTAGCTTTTGAACCACATAAGACATAGAAAACATAGTTTTCACATAGCAATCAATGTGAGTATTTCTATGTGCCTATCTTTCTATGTGGTTCAAATCTAAAAAGTAAATTAAGGGTATAGTGCAAATAAGAAAAATCCGCTTTACAATTTAGGTAAGAATAAGCTGCCGGCAGAAAGGATCAAAGCGTATTTTTTCGGTGCCTAGTACCTCTGTGGCCATAACGCTTCAAAAAACTGTATTTTACAATCCAAACGACCGGATTTGAGAGAGGCCCTGTTTATAAAAAAGAATAAAGACCGCTGGCTAAAAAACCAGTATGAGCCATCTCCTGACCCGGATGAAAAGGCCGCCGAGTTTACACAACTGGTAGATGACCTGGCCTATGCAAAAACATTTTACCCTTCCGGTAAGGTCACCCAGTTTATCAATGCCCAGGCCTCAAAAATGTACCTGGACATTTACAAGAACCGGAAAGAGGAATCAAACAGGCTGGTGACCTTCTGGAAATACGACCTGCCTCTGACCATTCGTAAACACCATGGGGTCATTCTGTTTTCCTTTATCATCTTTGTCATTTTTTTTGCCGTTGGGTTTTTTACCTCCATGCAGGATGATGCCGTAGCAAGGGGTTTTTTCGGTGATGCTTATGTTGACACTACCCGTGAGAATATAGAGAAAGGCAACCCCTTTGGTATCTATGAATATGGGAATGCTTTTTTAAGCTGGTTGGGGATCATGATAAATAATATCAAAGTGGCATTTTTAATGTTCACCTCGGGCCTTTTCTGCGGTATTCCCACTATGTATAAACATTGTGAAACAAGTGCCATGGTCGGGATCTTTGACCAGTTTTTTGCCGCCAGGGGATTTGGGGTTGATTTCTGGCTTGTGGTTTTTGTGCATGGTACGCTGGAGATCACTGCCCTGATCATTTCATCAGCCGCAGGATTTGTATTAGGAAAAAGTTTTTTATTCCCGGGTACGATCCGGAGGATAGATGCTTTTAAACAGGGGGCCAAGGACGGTGTGAAAATAATGATCGGCCTGGTGCCGGTATTTGCGCTGGCTGCTTTTTTTGAAGGGTTTATTACCCGTTTGTACAATGATATCTCGTGGCTTACCACCGGCGTTTTTATACTATCCGTTTTGTTTGTGATCTGGTATTTCATTATTTATCCAATCCGTCTCAGCAAAAAATTATCCATTCAGTTAAACGAGGAGGATGTATAAGTGTTGCTGACCTGTAATAAAAATATGAATAAGTCACCCCTGTTAAAAACAATATGCTTTTGTTTTTTACTATTCTCTTCTTTGCTAACGCAGGCACAGCAGCAGGAAGATTCTGTTACTGTCACGGAGGAGTCCAATCAGAACCCGCCCGGCCAGGAAGTTGATAAGAATGAAAAAACGCTTGAAGGAAAGAATGATAATTTCCTGAAAAAAGGAAAAAACGCTGAAGATAGCCTGACCATACAATCGCTGAAAGTGCCAGATAGCCTTGTAAAAAAAATGCAGTCGGATGATGCTTTCTGGTACGCTAATACGGAGATCGAGAAAGAAAAAAAGAAAGAAGATCCTTCCACTGATTATTCCTATACACCCCTGACCCAGCGCTCCTGGTTTCAAACATTGTTATGGCTGATCATTATCGGGGGCTTTGCAGGATTCTTAATGGTCTACCTCAGCGGCAGCAACGTAGGATTGTTCCGGAAACCCGATAAGATGATCGTAAACGGGGAGGATGAAATGATCACGGAAGATATTTTTGCCATCAATTACCAGAAAGAAATTGACAGGGCTGCCGCGGAAGGTAATTACCGGATGGCGGTCCGCCTGATGTTCTTACGACTGTTAAAAAATATGTCCGAAAGAAATATTATCCAGTATAAACAGGATAAAACTAATCTTGATTACCTCCTGCAACTTCATCCGACCCGGTATTATTCTCATTTCTTTCGTCTTACCCGTAACTATGAATACAGCTGGTATGGCCAGTTTGATGTGAATGAAGCGACCTATAGGAGTATCCGGAGCGACTTTGATCATTTTGACCGTGAATTACATTAACCATTGAAAAAGTATTTACCATATTTTTTTGGTTTTTTATTAGTGACAGGTTTCATCTTATTATTTATAACCGGCAACAATAAGAATAAACATAGGTTTGACGAGAGAATAACGCTCCGTAAACAGGATAAAATACCTTATGGCCTTTATGTAGCTTACCAGGACCTGGCTTATCTTTTCCCCGCCGCTACCGTTTATACCAGTCGGCATGAACCCGGTTACTGGGATTCGCTTTCTAATTATAGTTCCAAACAGGCGTTTATTGCAGTGACGGACAGGTTCTCTGCCAGCGAGGCGGAGATGAGGCGGCTGATCAATTTTGCCGCGCACGGCAATGATGTTTTTATCAGCGCCATGTATCTTTCTGCTGCGGCTGATAACGTATTGGGTTGTTCCAGCAGGTCCTATAATATGTCATTTATTTCTGTGGAGGATCTGAGAGACAAGATGCATGTTTCCCTTACAGATCCGCCATTCGGGAAGAATAACAAATATGACTATCCCGGGAAAACCTTTAGTTCTTTCTTCTCCAATATTGATTCAACGACCACCGATATACTGGGCTATGATGAATTTGGGAGACCAGATTTTATTCATTTGCGGGCGGGGAAGGGTCATTTTTATGTACACCTGGAACCGCTGGCGTTCAGCAATTATTTTTTATTACATAAAAATAATATCAGGTATTATGAAAAAGCCTTTTCGGTCATTAGGCCAGGGGTGCAGAAAATTGTCTGGGATGAATATTACAGGTACAAAAGGACATCAGATGATCGGAATGAAAAAAAGAGAAGCTGGATCAGTGTTTTATTTCGTTACCCGGCCCTGAAAGCTGCCCTGCTGACTGCTATCTTTACACTTGTTATATTTATATTGATGGAAATGCGCAGGAAACAACGATATATTCCTGTCATCAAAAGCCCAAGAAATGATTCACTTGATTTTGTAAGAACGATCGGGCGTTTATATTATGACAAAGGAGATCATAAGAACCTAAGCCGGAAAATGGCTTCGTATTTCCTGGAACATGTACGTAATAAATACAAACTGCAAACGGGGATACTGGATGAAGAGTTTATAAAGAGCGTGCAGTATAAATCCGGCGCAGAAGAATCCGTGGTTCGTGGGATTGTCTCTTTTATAAGGTATCTTGACGATGCGCCGGTGATCACGCAAAACCAGTTGACCGATTTTCATAAGCAATTGGAATCATTTTATAATAAAACATAGGCCCCTCCAAATCTCCCCTAAGGGGAGGCTTACGAAGTTTCAAATAGCGGGAAGAGCTAATTTAAAAAGTAAACATTATTCACTATGGAAGAACAAATTTTTCAGCCACGCACCGATCTGAGCGCCTTAAATGAAGCGGTGTTGTCTATTCGGAATGAGATCAAAAAGATCATTGTAGGTCAGGATGAAATGGTGAAACTCATTATTGCCGCTTTATTAGCGGATGGACATGTCCTGATCGAAGGGGTACCGGGAGTGGCCAAAACGCTGACGGCAAAACTGGTGGCAAAAAGTGTGGATGCCGGATTTTCACGGATCAGTTTCACCCCGGACCTGATGCCCTCAGATGTTTTGGGTACACCTGTATTTAATCCTAAGGAAATGAGTTTTGAATTCAAGAAAGGCCCGGTATTCAGTAATATCGTCCTGGTGGATGAAATAAACCGTGCCCCGGCAAAAACACAATCAGCCTTGCTGGAGATCATGGAGGAAAGGCAAGCCACTGTAGATGGTAAGACTTACCCGATGGCTTCACCCTTTATGGTTTTGGCTACACAAAACCCGGTGGAGCAGGAGGGAACGTATCGTTTACCGGAAGCACAACTGGACCGCTTTCTTTTTAAGATCATTGTACCCTATCCTACCGAATCGGAAGAAGTGACCATTTTGACGCAATTTCATAACATGGGAAATACAAAAGCCATTGATATGATAAAACCGGCGCTGAATGGGCCGCAGGTGGCCTCTTTGCGGCAACAGATAAAATTGCAGATCATTGAAGAGAAACTCCTCCAATTCATTGCGAAGCTTATTCACCAGACCCGGAACCATAAATCCATTTATCTGGGAGCTTCCCCAAGAGCCGCGCTGGCCATTATGAATGCATCAAAAGCGATCGCGGCCATGCAGGGTCGAGATTTTGTAACACCTGAAGATATACTGGCAGTTGTCCCACCGGTTCTTCGTCACCGCATCATTCTCGCACCGGACAAAGAGATGGAAGGCATTACAGAAGATGATGTGATCAAACAGATCATTCAGGGGATGGATGTTCCGAGATGAGTTAGTTACGTGTTACGGGTTGTTAGTTACGGGTTATGACTTTTATAATCAACTATTTTTTATATGACCGCCAAAATAATTTCATTTGAAGACCTTATCATCTGGCAGAAGGCTCAGGATCTTGCCGTTAAGATTTATCATCTTGCAGATACAAATAAATTTATATCTAAGGATTTTTCTTTGAAAGATCAACTAAAGAGTGCCGCGATATCCATTTCTGATAATATTGCAGAAGGCTTTGAATATAATAATAACCCGGACTTTCATCTTTTTTTTGCGAATAGCAAAAGGCTCATGTGGTGAAATCAGAAACAAAGTTCTTTTTGTAAAAGAATGAATTACATAGATGAAATTACAGGAACAAATCTCAATGAGGAAGCAAAACAGCTTGGGAAACAAATAGGTGAATTAATCAAAAAAGTAAAACAGAAGATCAGGGAAGGTCGGAAAACCCGTAACCAATTAAAATCATCATTTGATCAAATCCTTTTACCTTAACAACATCGTATACTACATCGCCGGTGCCGCGGCGGTGGTATATGTACTGAGTTATTTTAACCCGGCGCTGTTTCGTATTGGCGGGCTGATCCTGTTATTACTCCTGGTGGCGGTGGCTGTCGATGGCTTTCTTGCCTATAGTAATAAAAAAGGGATCGTGGCCGAAAGAATAGTACCCGAGCGTTTCAGTATCGGGGATCTGAATAAAGTTATCATCCGGCTGGTGAATGATTATGGATTTCCTGTCCGTACCAGTATCATTGATGAACTCCCGGTCCAGTTGCAGGAAAGAAAATGGATAAGAAGGATGACCATGGGCAGCCATACGGAACAACTATTGGAGTATACCCTCCGCCCGGCAACCCGGGGGGAATATATTTTTGATAATATCAATGTATATGCCCATGCCCCTTTGCGATTGGTGAAGCGACGATATATTTTCCCGGCGCAGGAAATTGTAAAAGTGTATCCATCCTATGTGCAGATGCGTCGTTACCAGTTACTCGCAGTCAGTAACCGCCTGCAGGAGGCTGGTGTAAAGCGGATCAGGAAGATCGGGCATAGTATGGAGTTTGAGCAAATAAAGGAATATGTAAGAGGTGACGATTACCGGACAATCAACTGGAAAGCCACCGCGAGAAAGGATGGGCTGATGGTGAATAATTACACCGATGAATGCAGCCAGCAGATCTATTGCCTGATCAACAAAGGCCGGGTGATGAAAATGCCTTTTGCCGGTATGACCTTGCTGGATCATGCCATTAATGCTTCACTTGTTTTATCCAATGTAGCCCTCGTAAAACAGGATAAGGCCGGTATCATCACCTTTGAAAAGAATATTGATACTTTTCTGCCGGCGGATAAAAAGCCGACCCAAATGAACCAGGTGCTGGAGACACTCTATAAGCAGAAAACCGATTTCCTGGAACCTGATTTTGAAAAGTTATTCTCCGTCATCCGTAACCGGGTGACCAACAGGAGCCTGCTGGTACTGTTTACCAATTTTGAATCACTGGAAAGCCTGCAAAGGGAAATGCCCGCGCTTAAAAAAATTGCACGCTATCATTTACTGCTGGTGATATTTTTTGAGAATACGGAATTAAAATCCCTGGTAGACCGAAAAGCCACTTCGATGGAAGGAATTTATATCAAGACCATTGCAGAAAAATTTGCTTATGAAAAACGGCTGATGGTAAAAGAATTGCATAAAAACGGGATCCCTTCTATTCTTACCACCCCGGAAAATCTCACCGTAAATACGGTTAACAAGTATTTGGAATTGAAGACCCGGATGTCGATATAATAAGTCAGTAAGTCAGTGAGACAGAGGATCAGTGGGAAAAATTCAAAAATTGGGAAAGTCTCATTCTTGCGGTGACCCCGAGACTAAATAACCTGTCATTTCAATCAGTGAGGATATTTCAAATTTCAGAATCCCTAACTGACTTACTGTCTTTCTGTCTTACTGACTTACTTTTGACCGATGGATATACCCGTAAATATTTTCGAGGAAGGCCAGGTATTGCTGATCGATAAGCCTTTTGATTGGACCTCTTTTGACGTTATTCAAAAACTTCGGAATATTCTCCATATTAAAAAGATAGGACATGCCGGGACCCTGGATCCGCTGGCCACCGGTCTGCTTATCGTATGCACCGGGAAATTCACCAAAAGGATCAATGAATTTATGGCCCAGGAAAAAGAATACACCGGAACCTTTACACTGGGCGCTATCACCCCTACGTATGACCTGGAAAGTAAGCCGGTGCAGCTCAAACCTGTTGAGCACATTTCGGAAGCGGCGATAAAAGCTGCCACGGCTGATTTCATTGGTGAGATCATGCAGGTGCCGCCTGCCCATTCAGCCATTAAGGTGGAAGGTAAAAGAGTATATGAACTGGCCAGGCAGGGCAAATCAGTAAAACTGGAACCCAGGAAACTTTTCATAAAAGAATTTGAGATCACAGAGGTCAAATTGCCTGTCGTTCATTTCAGGGTGGTATGCTCTACCGGCACCTATATCCGGAGTCTTGCCAATGATTTTGGCGAAGTCCTGGGCTGTGGAGCTTACCTCAGTTCATTATGCCGCACAAGGATAGGAAATTATTCATTGAGGGAGGCGATGAGTATAGAGTCATTTGCAGAAAAAATAAGAATAGATAAAAGTGAATAGATAATAGTGAATAGTGTCCTCAGCAGATAAGACTTTACAGCTTTTTGAATATTTCGAATCTGTAGAGTCTTTTCTCTTTTAATGAACTATTATCTATTCATTATTCACTATTATCTCGGGTCTTCCCGGCAAACAATCACAATATAAAAGGATAACTGATACCCAATTGAAACTTAGTCGCCTCCCGTTGCTTGTTATGTCCAAATATCTGGTACGCAAACCATTTATTCTGCAGGGCCGCATTCGCGAGGCTGGGACTGGGATCTTTTACTTTATAAGAATAATCAAAACGGACGACAAAAAAGCTAAAATCAACCCGTAAGCCTGCCCCGGCGCCTACAGCAAGGTCTTTTCCTAATTTGCTGAAATTAAAAACTTCTTCAGGTGTGTGTCCTTGTTTTTTTAATGCCCACACATTTCCGATATCCGTAAACAAAGCACCATTCAGTTTAACTCCCTGCCAGGTTGTTAACGGAAACCTCCATTCAATATTAGATTCCAACTGCACGTCACCATACCGCTCAAAAAGGCCGCCGAGACCTGTAAAATCTTCAACCAGGGATCCGGGCCCCAGCTTACGTAAACCCCATGCCCGCATACTATTGGGACCACCGGCAAAGTATTGCTTAAAGAAAGGAAGGTTATTTTTTTTCAGCGGGCTGACCGTAGAATTAAGTTCATATCCTGCACCCGCGAACAAACGTAAAGCAAGTGCCGTTTTTTTATAAACGATCTTCCGGGTAAATTCTGCATCCAGTTTGACAAAACGGTAAAGGTTGCTGTCAAGAAACCGGTTGTTTTTGATCAGGCCGACCGGGAAACCGGATATTTCCGTATTGACACGAAAGACGTTTATATTTTTATTTTGGCCCCCATTGACACTAAATCCTGCGACAACAGATGAAATTAATCCATCAGTAAAAATATTTCTCAGGGATGGATTATGTGCAAACAGCGTATCCAGTTGTGACCGGCTTTTCAAAAAGGAATATTCTATATTGGGGAGGCGGATCGTCAGAAATTTTTTATTCCATTGGAATTCATAGCCCCATGACCCGTTCACCGTGGTCAGGTTATACAGGTCCTTTCTATCCGTATTGCCGGCATTGAAGGAAAGTATCGTCCTGGAACTTTCTCTTATTTTTCCTTTTATCCAGTTGAAATGAGGAATTAACCTGGGGAAATAAATATTATGACTGATAATGAATTGCTGGGTCTGAATAAAATTACTGTCGCTGCTTATTTCTATCCCATAGCGAAGATTCGTGTTGGTCTGGTTAGCGGCCCGGGCGAAATTCCGGTTTTGTAAACCGAGATTGACGGCTATCCCGAACAGGTTGCCTGATACGGCGCTTTGGTTGCGGCTTCCTTCCAGGTTTGCAGTAAATGAATATTTAGGCGCCGGTGTGAGCCGGATATGAAAATCAGCCGTATCCTCATCACCCCTGGGTGTTTGTTCAATATTCACCAGGCGCCAGGCACCCATTGAATTAAAACGATTGATCGTTTTAAAATAATTACGCTGATCGTACAAGTCGCCGCGATGAAAATAAATATTAGGAGGAAATATCTTTGACTTAAATGTTTTCCGGAAATAAATCACTTTAATGCCATTTACCACTTTTTCTTTCCGGTTGTAGCCGGTGGTGTCGAGGTTATAATTCGGGTATATTTTTATATCGCCAACAAAGAACTTTTTGAGTTTGCTGCTGTCAAAACCCAGTCGTAGCCCGATCTCCAGGTTCGCCGTTGGATGTTCCTGTCGTTCTTTAAGTTTCTGCAGGATCTCCAGTTGCTCAATGGGATCCAGTGTAGGTTGCATAAAGGAAACATCGAGTGTATCCCACAGACCGATCAATTCCTGTCGCGTGAAACGGAGATACCCATTATTACGGAACAGATCGACCAGCCTGTCTAATTCAACAGAGATAGTGGCTTTGGCAAATGGTTCCCCTTTTTTTATCAACGATTCTTTTTGATTAGCCAGGGTTAAGGCCTGCAGATCCCGGTCCTTGATATTGTAGCTGATGGAGTCAAGCCGGACAACTTTGCCGGGGGTGACATTAAAGTTAATGGTAGCGCGATACTGGTCCTTTTCTACCGTATCCACTTTCGTTTTATAATCGATCGAATCCTTGAAATACCCCAACGCATTCAGGAGGATGCCCATATATTTGACCGACTTGTCGGCATTCGTGCTGTCGTATAGCGGAGGATTTTTCATTACACTCCAGAATAATTTAGAAACAGCCCTTGACTTTATACTATCATCCAGCTGGGCTTTAAGCCGGGAAACCAGGGCCGGCTTATCTTCGCCCGGTAAATCACCGTTAAGGTTGATATTTGTCTGGTAAACAAATGGCTGGTTTTTAGGAAATTTTTTTACAATGACACAGGACGAAAAAGAAATGGTAACAAACACGCCAATAGCCGCTTTCAAACAACAGGGAAGAGAAATTAATTTGCCGGGGGACATAAATTGATAAACAGTCTATTATGCTTGTAAAATCAAGGCTCAAATATATCCAAACTTTAGGCCAGAAAAAATTCAGGGAACAGGAGCGGCTATTTATTGCTGAAGGACCTACGATCATCAGGGAACTACTGGAATCGGGCGCCGACAATGTGAAAGAGATCTATGCCCTGAAAGAATGGATCAATGATAACACAAAATGGTCAACGAAGACAAAGATCGTGGAGATCACGGAGATTGAACTTGAAAAAATTTCCCAGCTTACAAAGCCCAATAAAGTGCTGGCGGTGGTGGAGCAATTTGATACCGGAACACCGAAACTCACTCCGCATACGATCACCCTGGTATTGGACAGTATCCGGGATCCGGGAAATCTTGGAACGATCATCCGGATTGCTGATTGGTTTGGTATTAATCAAATCATTTGCAGCACCGATTCTGCCGAGGTCTATAATCCAAAAGTAGTGCAAGCAACCATGGGCAGTATTGCCCGGATGCAAATTCATTATACGGATCTGGAACCATGGCTGGCTGCTCAAAAGAATATTCCCGTCTATGCCACCACGATGGATGGGCAGGATATAATCACCCATAAGAAAATAAAGGAAGGGATCATCATTTTCGGAAATGAATCCAGAGGTATCAGCGCAGAGGTGTTAAGGCTGGCGGATACAAAACTTTCTATTCCGAAAAAAGGTAAAGCAGAATCATTGAATGTGGCAGTAGCGGCGGGGATCGTTTTATCTTACTTATGTTAGAGTGTTTTATTCGGTTGCTGGTTGCTGGTTTCCAGTTGCTGGTTTCTGAAATCCGGAGATTCCTAAATATTACCCTCGGATCCTATATTTGGTGCAGCAACCCCTCACCGAAACTGAATCGCTTTCACCGGCTGAACTTTTCGCACAAGAATAGAGGGTATCATCAGCACCAGGAAACAAATGACCAGGGTACCCAGGCAAATGACGCCCACCTGCCACCATACGATCTTTACAGCAGCCGTACTCATATAATAAGCCTCTTCCTTCAATTTAATAAACCCGGTGGCCTGCTGCAACCAGAGGAGGGCTAATGCCAGCGCAGTACCAATGATGATCCCGGTTATCGTAATAAAAGCCGAATGGCGGATAAATATCTTCTGGATGGTCCAGTCGGTGGCACCAAGCGATTTAAGTACACCGATCATTCTTATACGTTCCAGCACTAATATGATAAGGCAGGTGATCAGGTTAATGGCAGCGACGATTACCATAAAGCCAATAAGTGTATTTCGTGTGGTATCCTGCATGTTCAGCCAGTCAAAAATATTGGGTGAAACATTTTTGATGCTCACGGTATTCCAGGTGGATGGAAAATCGTCCATATCATAAATGGCTGCGGCCACTTCATCGATCCGGTGATAGTCTTTGAGAAAGATCTCGTATCCCCCCACGGTATTGCCGGACCAGCCATTATCACTGCTATCTGTATTCAGTCGTTGAATGAGTTTGATATCGCCAATAGCAAAGGTCTTGTCATATTCCTCGATGCCCGTCTTATAGATACCGGTCACTGTTAATTTATCCGGTCGGATCGTTCCATCGGGCCGGATGAAATAGATAAGTATCCGGTCATTTACTTTCAGTTTAAGTTCGGTCGCCGTATTCGAAGAAAGCATGATCTCACGGCTGTAACTGCTGTCATTAAAATGAATATGCCTTCCTTCTTTAATAAATTGCTGGAGATGATTAAAATCAAAAGAGCTATCCACTCCTTTCAGTAATACTCCTTCTATTTCATCTTTTGTTTTCAGGATGGCATACTTGGTGGCAAAGGGATGGATGCTTTGCACCGCGGGGTTTTGCCGAATGCGCTCCGCCAGCGAATCATTTTTTTGGATCGGGGTTTCCTCCGAAATGATCGCTTTATCAGGCTGTTTTTCCACGATCCTTATATGTCCCCAGAAACTAAACACTTTCTGGCTAACGGTTTCCTGAAAACCATTGGCCAGTGACAGCGTTACGATCATGACCATGACACTGATAATGGTTGCCACAATAGACAAACGGATAATAAACCTGGAAAAGGATTTTTGCTGGTTAAATGCGATGCGGTTTGCTATGAAGCCTGCAACCTTCAAATTGAATTATTTGTCTTTATTTGGATGGAGTTATTCCAACAAAAATAAGCTGGTAATAAAGAATTCTTCCTTTTTTTAGTACTAATTTGCAATATTGTGAACTAATTATCAATGAAACCCGGATGAAAAAACTTCTTTCTGTATTATTTCTTTTAGCCATGCTTGTTGCGGAAGCGCAGATCCCGGATCATATTTACAAGCCGAATATTCATGCAGTCAAACTCTATAAATCCGGAGATATATACAGTTACCCGGTAATGACAGTTAACAGCAATGACCTGCTGGAGCTCCACTTTGACGACCTGGATGCTGATATCAAGAACTATTATTACACCTACCAGCTCTGCAATGCGGACTGGACACCTGCCAGTATCCAATCCTACGATTATATCCGGGGCTTCCAGACCAATTCCATCAGGACCTATCGTTATTCTTCTATGGCCCTAACCCGATATACGCATTACCAGGCTACCATTCCTGACCGCAGTTCGGCGCCTACCCGGTCAGGTAATTACCTCCTGAAAGTGTTTTTGAATGATGATACCACGCAGCTCGTTTTTACCAAACGCTTCCTCGTGGTGGATACCAAGGCAAGTGTTTCAGCGCAGGTACAACAGCCATTCAATGGCAATTATTTCAAGACCCATCAGCGGGTACAGGTCGCCGTAAGTACGGTGGCCGGACAGATCAATACATTTTCGCCACAGGACCTGAAAGTGGTTATCGTGCAAAACAATATATGGCCTACTGCGGCGATGATAGATCATCCCAGCATCTTCCGGGGGAACTATTATGAATACAGTGATGAAGAGAATACGACATTCCCGGCAGGGAAAGAATGGCGCTGGATCGATCTTCGAAGTTTACGGCTTATGAGTGACAGGATGCAACGCATGGATGAAGCTGATAAAACCCGGACCGATGTATTTGTAAAGCCCGATGTGGAACGTGGCTCACAGGTTTATGTTTATTACCAGGACTATGATGGCATATATACGATCGAGAACAGCGATGGCGATAACCCCCTGTGGCAAAGTGATTTTGCCTGGGTGCATTTTACTTTCATCCCGCCGGGTAACCGGGCTTTCGAAGGAAAGAGTATTTATCTTTTTGGAGAGCTTACCAACTATTTGCCTGACGATTCTTCCAGGATGATCTTTAATGCAGAAAAAGGAGTTTATGAAAAAGCGCTGTTGCTGAAACAGGGATATTATAATTATTCTTATGTGACCGTGAGCGATAAAAAGCAACCGGGGAACAGCATGTCAATGGAAAATACAGAAGGCAATTACTGGGGAACTGAGAATACCTATATGGTTCTTGTTTACTTCCGCCCTTTTGGCGCCCGGGCCGATGAATTGATCGGCTTTTCCAGGGTCAGTTCTGTATTTCAACGCTAATCAACAGTCTGGCAATCGGCAGTCGATCAGTCGGCAGTCGATCAGTCAGCAATCGGCAGCCTACAATCTTTATTTCACTATCATATTTTAATAACTAAAGACTAATAACTGCCTACTGATTAGTGTGCAATCACTATTGGTAATTGTTGACTGCCGGATGCCCGACTGACTACTGACTGCGGACTGCCCGACTGATTACTGCCGACTGTCGACTGACATTCCATATCTTCGCCGAGGCAGGTCTTACACGACCAGCTCCTGCTGAATCCTCCCAGAGCCGGAAGGCAGCAAGAGTAGGCGGTTGAGCGGTGCGATGTAATAAGCCTGCCATTTTTTACCCCCTAGCCCCTGAAGGGGGGATATAAATCTTCAGGAATCTTCAACTTTCTTAATTTAAGCCCCTTTAGGGGTTTGGGGTCTATGAAATTCTTTATCGATACAGCCAATCTTGCTCAAATCAAAGAAGCAAATGAACTCGGGATCCTTGACGGCGTTACCACGAATCCAACGTTGATGGCGAAAGAAGGTATCAAGGGACAGGAAGCGGTCTACAATCATTACCGGACCATTTGTGAAATGGTGAATGGTGATATAAGTGCTGAAGTGATCAGTACTGATTTTGCCGGGATCGTGGAAGAAGGGAAGAAACTGGCAGCGATTCATCCTCATATCGTGGTGAAAGTGCCGATGATAAGAGATGGGGTGAAAGCGATCAAATGGTTTACTGATAATGGGATCAGGACCAATTGTACGCTGGTGTTTTCGGCAGGACAGGCTATTCTTTGCGCGAAGGCCGGCGCCGCCTATGTTTCCCCTTTTATCGGCCGTATTGACGACAGTGGCTGGGATGGGGTACAGGTAGTGGAACAGATCAAACATATATATACTATCCAGGGTTTTAAAACCCTGGTGCTGGCTGCTTCGATCCGCAGCCCCAATCATATCATTCGTTGTGCCGAAGTGGGCGCTGATGTTTGTACATGTCCCTTAGAATCTATACTCGGCTTATTAAAACATCCGCTTACCGATATCGGTCTAGCTAAATTCTTAGAAGATGCGAAAAAGAGTATATAGAGAAAAGTTAAAGTAGTCAAAATAGTCAAAGGGGTCACAAAAGTCTAAAAACGCAAAGAAGTCAAATGGGTCATATTGGTCATATATATACCTGACCTGCAGGAGATGACTATTTGACCTATTTGACTCATATGACTTCTATGACTTTCAGGCCAATATTAAATAGTCTTTAAGAAATTCTCGATAAGTGAATTCACAGCATCGGGTTGTTCGATACAGGAACTGTGACCGGCTTTGGGAATATGGAACAGTTTTGAATTCTGTATTTGCTGGTGAATGCGTTGTGCTTTATCCGGGGGGGCGGCCTGGTCCTCGTCTCCGACCAACACCAGGGTAGGAAGTGTTATGTGGGCGATTTCGCCATAGATCCCCTTTCGGTCGATCACCCCATCTACGGACTTCGTGATAGTGTCCGGGTAGGATTCGATCTTTTCCTTCCAGTACCTCAGCATTTCTTTTTTGGCCGGATCATTCAATGAAGATTTGCCAAATAAAACCCGGATCACTTTTTTGCTGACCAGTTTAGGGCCGATGTTCTTAAAGATCCAATTCAGCATTATATACCTGAACTTATTTACTTCAGGATTCGCGGATGTTTCCATCAGGATCAGGCTTTTTAATAACTGGGGCTTACGTGCTGCCAGGCGCATTCCCACAAAACCGCCCATGCTCAATCCTACAAAATGAACAGGTATTCCCGGACTCAATTGCTCCACCAGGGAAGCAGCATCTTCATACAAAGTTTCCATATCCGGGTAGCCGGTCCGGCCACTTTGTCCCTGGCATCGGTGGTCGTAAGCGATACAGCGATAATTTTTTTCAAAGTATCGTACCTGCGCATCCCACATGCGGAGATTGAAAAGCAGGCCATGAGAAAAAACAATGGTTTCCGGTCCCTGACCGGATTCTTCGTAATAGAGAAGGGCGTTATTGCAAGGGAGCTGGGGCATTCAGTTAGTTTCGACGAAATCAACGGGCTTCCTGCGTTTGAATATCATTTGCTCCAAAAGTTTATTTTGCCTTCACTTTCAATAAAGGAATCGCCGGTCTGAATATTAAATGCTACTTGTCAAATAAGCTGTTTTAGTATATGCCCGGGTTTAAAAATTGAATTCCGGATTCATTAAAGATAGTTGACATCCCCGAATATTGAATTATAGGTTTCATAGGCCTCTTCATCGGGTTTGTGAACCGTGATCCCGATACATTTACCGGTTACATCTATTTCAAATGCAATACCCGAGTGGTTCTCATCGTAAATGGATACTTGCTTTTTTGTTTTAGGTGATGTATAAGTGGCGATCTTTTTGATCCCCTGGAAATTTTTCTGTATACTATCCAGGCTTGTTCCCGTCCCCACCCGTTGTGCTGTCATAAAGAAGGATGATGTTATCCTGATATGCCTGACCCGGCTGGCTTCATCGGGGCCACCCATATTCGTGGTGAAAAAGATATCCGTTTCATTGATAACAGTATCCGTTCCATGAATAACAGGTTTTGAATACCAGGTGACCAGTTCTTTACCCCCCATCGCGGCATCTTCCGAAGCAGGAGGTCCTAAATGCTTGCTGGCGTCCGCGTTCTTTTCATCAATGGAAGTGAGCCCGATGCTTTTCCCGGGAATGATAAGCCGGTTAACGGGTACCACTGAATCAGCATGAATCATGGCCTGGTTATTGGAATCCGGTGAAATGATATCGTGGTTAGTGGTAGTATCAGTCGTCGTGTTAGTTAATGAAGTTGAAGTTTTCTCTTTGCCTGAATTACAGGCCATGAAAAGCGTAGCGGCAAATATGATGGACAGGTAATTTTTCATATCCCAAACCTATTTTACTTTGTTTTTGAAGGTAGGAAGTATTGTTGAATATTATTCGCAACACAGGGGATAAAGCCCGGTATTCTGTAAGACTATTATTTCTTTTTCGGTTTTATCCTTTCATTGTTTTCATTCACCCTGAATTTTACGATCTTAGTGATCAGCGCTAGCGGGAGGGGTTTATCAAGCGGGAACCGAACAGAACCTTTAGCGCTTTTATAGGCAGCCAGTTCTTTTTTAAACATTTCTATTCCTGAAGCTCTTGGATAAAAACCGATATGGTTGGTATGGGCGCCGAACCATACTAACAGGCCATTTAATTTGAAAGCCGGGATCCCATAACTGATCACTTCGACAGCCTGGGGGGCTGCTTTTTTAACGGTAGCACGAAATTGTGACAGGATCTTTTGCGTTTCTTTTGGAAAGCTTGCAATATACTCATCAATGTTTATAGGCTTTGACATGATTGATGGCCTGGTACTTTGCTTCAGTCTTTAATATAACATCGATTAAAAATTACGAATATTTTCAACCTTTTTCGACCCCTTATTGTTAAAAAGCAAATATATCTTTTTATTAGGATCTTCAAATTGGCCGATTTTGCTTATTGCCCTGCGTTCAAAAAAAATTGAAATTATCCAGGTATTTATACCCGCTGCCTGTATTGAGGAGTAATACTTTTTCTGATGAGGCGATTTTATTCGCGTGGAATAAATGTAATAATGCTTTCCAGGTGGCAGCGCCTTCCGGCGATAGGAGTAATCCTTCCGTTCTTGCTATTTCCCTGACTCCCGCTATTATTTCATCTTCAGCAACGGCTATGGCTGTTCCACCGGATTCTTTTAAAACCCGTAGTATCATGTCCATACCAAAAGGGTAAGGAACAGCCAGGCCATTGGCGATAGTAGCCAGGGGTGTAAAATTATTTTTCCAGTGTACCGGATCTTTTAAGGCCTCTACGATGGGAGCACAATTTTGCGATTGTACAGCAATCATTCTAGGCAGGGGGCCGTTGATCCATCCCATGGATAACATTTCTTTAAACGCTTTCCAGATACCAATTAAACCTGTGCCTCCGCCTGCCGGGTAAATAATTACATCGGGCAGCTCCCAGTGCAGTTGTTCTGCAATTTCATACCCCATCGTTTTTTTACCTTCTATCCTGAAAGGTTCTTTTAAGGTGGACATATCGAAATAACGACCGTCCTGATTTAACTCCATTATTTTTTCTCCACATTCGTTTATTAATCCATCTATTAATATTAATTCAGCTCCATATAGTTCACACTCCTGTTTAAAAATAGCAGGGGTATGCCTGGGCATGACCACTGTACATTTCATATCCGCTTTTGCAGAATAGGCTGCCAGGGCGCCTCCTGCATTGCCGGCGGTGGGTATGATACAATGTTGAATCCCAAATTCTTTGGCTTTTGAAACCGCCACGCTCAAGCCTCTTGCCTTAAACGAGCCGGTAGGATTATAAGATTCATCTTTCATTAACAGATCTGAAAAGCCAAATTGAGGAGCCAGTTTACCTAGTGAAAACAGGGGGGTCATCCCTTCTCCAAGAGTGATGATATTTGATTTGTGTGTAACCGGGAGCATTTCAGCATACCGCCACATATTGTTTGGCCGGTTGGAAAGCGAATTCTTCAGCCATTCCATTGAATAGTCATATTCAACCATTAAAGGCTTCCCGCAGCATGAACTATAGGTATGCACAGAAGATAAGGAATACTCCCTTTGGCAATGGGAGCAGGTAAGAACTGTTGCGAATGTAAAGGGCCTGGTCAATGTTTTCACCCCATAAAATTACAATGGAAACCAGGACCCGCACCCCGCAAAAAGGTTATAGACTATAACTTTTGGTTATACTTCTTTTTTACAAAAGCGAATAAATGTTTTATTCAGTTCATTACTATCGGTACCGTGCCGCTGAATAAAAAAGAAGTCCCGGATGATCTGAAATTTTTCTATTTTCAAGGCGACTAACAGTCCATCCCGTAATTCTCTTGAGATAGAACCTTTCGGCAAAAAGCCAAGACAAGTATCTTCTATCAGGAAATTTTTCAATGCCTCTGTGCCGGCCAGCCGTACATTCACTTTCAGATCGGACAATTTAATTCCATTCTTTTCCAGGTTGTATTTCAAAGCCGCCAGCGTTCCCGAACCCTGTTCTCTCAATACAATGGGGTATTCCCGGATCTCCGGAATGGTTAGACTTCTTTTCTTTGCCAGGGGGCTTTTGGTACTGCAAACTGCCACTACTTCATCCGTGATGAATTGCTGGTATAATATAGTAGAGTTCTTTTTTTTTCCTTCCACGATCCCGATATCAATATCCTGGTCAATCAGCGCTTTGGTAATGGTGTCGGTATTCCGGTTCAGCAAACTGATCTTTACTTCCGGGTACTTTTGGTGAAAGGCGGATAAAATTTTGGGTAAAATGTAGAGTGCCACTGTGGTGCTGGCCCCTAATTTTAGTTGGCCTTTTGCCCTTAGATGATCCTTGAGTACACTCAGTTCAAACTCCAGGTGGTCCTGGATTTTCTTCGCTTCTTTCAACCGGTTTAATAATAAATGACCGCCTTTTGTTAATAAAATAGCGTTACCGTTTCTTTCAAATAAGGTGGTCTTATAATAGGCTTCCAGGGCCTTCATATGTTTACTGATGGCAGGCTGGCTGATAAAGAGGACCTCGCCTGCTTTGGAGAAACTCAGGTGGGAGGCAACTTCCATAAATATTTCATGTCTCGTGGAAAGCATGTGGCACCATTTTCTAAAACTGAAGATATATTCATTTGCGGGAAATCAAATTTTCAACAAGGGAAGTTAATCTTCGGTTTAAAATTCATAATGTCTTTTATCTTCCGGAATTTTTTCAATATCTGAAATGTTGGCCAATATTTTTTCAAGAGTCAAAAGCAAATCTTTTGTGTCAGGAGGCGAACCAAAAAAGAGGTCTGACAGATCAGATTTGTCCAGGTATTTGATTTCTTCAATTAGTTTTTTAGCATTAAATATATATTCTTTTTCGTTTTTGCAGGAAGATGCCATTACTCCGAATTGAAGGGTTAGGTCATGATTAAATTTCTCAGCAGCCAAAAGTATCCCTTTATAGGCCTCTGTTGATAATTCGTCTGTGTCCATCGTGTTGCTTGCTTTTTTGTTTACGGTTTTCGTCTGGCTATTATTTATCTTTCAATTATATTTTTCATTAATTCTAATGTCGCATCCCAGTTTTTGTCTGAATGCTCATATCCGGTTTCGGTTGCAAAATTGCTTTGCGTTAATGTCAAAATAGTTGTGTTGCCGGTTGTTGTCGACTCAAATGTAATAACAGAATAATTTTCGGGGCTATCCGGCAAACCTGAAAAGCCACTCCAATAGTTATATTGAAATATTTTTTCAGGATCAAACTTTAAGATGGTTCCTTTGTCAGCGTAGTCGGTCCCTTCCCAGTTTCCTGTAAAAAGAATTGAACTTCCAACTTTCCATTCAGAGATAACTTTTGTCCCGAATAGCCATTCTTTGATCAGGTCGGGGTTTGTCAAAGTGTTCCAGACTTTTGAAGCCGGTGCATTAACCTGGATTGTCTTTTTTAAGATTTTGTCAGTTGCCATTTTTGGTTAGTTATTTATATTTTGCCTGACTATTATTGGTGGTCTTCGTCATTTACAATGACCAGTTACTCAAAAATATTCGAAAGTTATTGGCTTTCCATGCTGTATACCAGGCAGAGAACCTGAGATCTCGGTCATCCTTCAGTAAACCATCAGTCATCCATCACTCATCCAGCAGTCAAATATGATATTTCCCGTTTAAACACACCTGGTTGACTGGTGGTCGAGTGAAGGATGAGTGATGGATGAGTGGAGGATTACTGATGGATGACTGATGAATCACTGATAGTAGACTGATGAGTAATACACAATTCAATGGAAATTAATGCCTTAGGAAACATTATCTCCCATCATTAGCGATAATCAACTAAAAATCATGCTTTTATTATTCCGAATAGCACCACCCATGTGTCATCCTTGTCTAATCCATGTGTCATCCATGTGTGGTTGATGTATGTTTAAACGGGAAATAGGATGGTTGACACATGGATCACACATGGTTGACACATGGATTACATATAGATTTTTGATAATTAATGCTTTGTGAACCCTGGTTCTCATACTGAATGATAATTCATTCAATATCATGTTTCTACGATTATCACCCACTATTTTTTTAAATGCTGATAAAGAATTCAAAGGCCGTTTTAAGGTAGATTCCAACTTAGACAGGTTTCATCAAGAAAAGCTCCTCAGGAGCAAAAAGTGAAATCCATATGCTTTCCCTACCAGGCTTTCGTTTGAATCACAGTTAATCAATCAATTTATCCCAAATTGATATTAGAGCAAACCAAAATAAGCGCCCCAAAATGTTTGGCTCTTGGGCATTTTTATTTGGCCTCCCACTGAAAGTTCATTAATAAACCGGTTAGCTTCCTTTCTATTATTTGTGTGGATGGAAAGACAAATATAAATCCGTCAGATCGAACCGGAGTAAAACGATGCAAACAGCCGAAGTTTCAACATACAACCTCACTTGCAGCAATATAAATGGTAGTTGCATAATATATGTAAAATCAGCTAATGGGTCAGTTTGAAATATTGATTTTGAATCGCAGAGGCCACCGCACATGCGGGCTGAGATGGATTAAATACTCTGCGTCTCTGCATCTCTGCGCCTCTGCGATTCAAATTGGCCCACTACCTAAAATCACATTTTTAAAAAGCTTAAAAGATAATTGATTAAGTTAGCTAATTGTTCTTGTCCAAATCAAGTCTATTCAGATATTAAAAACTAAATTTTTATTATGAAAAATATTCTCCTTTTTTATTTGATGGTTGTTTCCATCACGTATAGTGTAAATGCACAGGAGGTAGGTATTGGCACTACTACCCCTAACTCCCAGGCGATTCTTCATATAGATGTAGGTGCAAGTACTACCAAAGGTCTTTTAATTACCGGTACTTCTTTCACCGGTACCGTTCCCGATCTTGGCGGAGGAGCCAGGTTAATGTTCTTTCCCGGCAAAGCTGCGTTCAGGGCAGGATATATAGGTACCACCGAGTGGAACAATGTGAATACTGGCTATGCTTCTGTAGCTATGGGCGAAAGCACTATTGCCAGTGCTCATCATGCATTTGCTATGGGATTAAACTGCACCGCCAGTGGCTTTTATTCTTTTGCAGTGGGTAATGGGTCTACGGCCAACGGTCAATACTCCACTGCTTTAGGATTTAGTGCTAATGCCCAGGGAAGTAGTTCGTTTGCTGAGGGGTTTATTTGTTCAACCTTCGGGCAGGCCTCCGTTGCAATGGGTTCTGATGCCACAGCTTCAGGAGATATGTCTGTAGCCATTGGGACTAATATTTCAACTAACAGTAAAACGGGTTCGTTCTTTTTTGCGGATAGCGACCCACATCTCAAGGGGGTGAGAGTGATCGGCAGCGCAGACCAGATGGCCTGTCGCTTTAACGGGGGCTATTATTTTATTTCCAGCAACGCTGGCGCTGATATTGGAGTTCAGGTTTTAGCCGGGAGCAATTCATGGTCTGTGATAAGCGATGTAAAACTAAAAGAGAACTTTATGCCTGTAGACGAGGAATCATTTCTTAAAAAAATCGCTAAACTCAATCTTACCACATGGAATTATAAAACACAAGACCCTAAAATATTCCGGCATTATGGCCCTATGGCTCAGGATTTTTATAAAGCCTTTGGCAAAGATGGACTTGGCACTATTGGCTGCGATACTTTAATAAATCAACAGGATTTTTTAGGTGTAAACCTGATAGCGATTCAGGGATTGGAAAAAAGAACTCAAGCGCTTATGGATGAGAATAAAGAATTAAAAGTGGAGAACAGAGAACAAAAAATAGAAATGGAAGAATTAAAAACAAGGCTGGAAAGAATAGAACGGCTTCTTGGAAAATAAGCAGTAAGTTTTAGAATATTTAAGAAAACATGCGTTATGTAAGCTCACGATAGAAGTGTATGCGCGGTTTGCAATATACTAATACCATTTTTAAATGCTCCGGAAGAAGCATTGAATGAAATCCACTTACTTACCCCACCTGGCATTCCTTTTATTCTAATTGCCTTCATTTGAATCACAGTTAATCATCCAGTTTATTCCAAATTGGTCTGTGAGCACGCCAAAATAAGCGCCCCAGAATGTTTGGCTCATGGGCATTTTTATTTGGCCTCCTATTGAAAGTTCATTAAAAAGCCGGTTGGCTTCCTCTTTGTTGTCTGTGTCAATGGAGAGAGAAATGTTATTAGCAAAAATAGTTTCTTGTCCATCCGCCTGGGTGCTGTCACAACCCATTAAAATGGTCTCTTTACTAATGGGTAATGAAACATGCATGATTTTTTCATCGTTTTCAAGCCCGAATGTTTGCCTGTCGGTTGGTGGCACATCTTTATAACGTCCTAAATATTGAAATTCTCCACCAAAAACGGATTTATAGAAGTGGAAGGCTTCTTCACAATTACCATTAAAGGTTATATAGGCATTTACTTTTGTCATGGGTGCATTGTTTAATTGAAGATCAACGTGAGAGCTTCCCGCTAGAATGGTATTCAATGATGCTTAAGTCCTGAATGGAAGCCGAGTTATATTTGAAAGTCAAAGTTATTTTCTTTTAGTGGGATTTGTACAGCAGTATCATTCCGTAATCATTATTTATATCTTTAAATCAAAGAAATACTTTGTCCGGTCATTACGGTCTACATATAAAGTAATATTATTTTTAAGGACGTAAAACTTTAATGCCTCACTGCTAAAGGGAAAAGCTTGTTTGAACTTTTCAATTTTACCCCCGCCAGAATAATTAAATGTTAGCGCTGACTGATTCACATTTTCTGTTGTTAATATTTCCTGGTTATAAGGGCTAACTGAGGCCAGGTAACCGATATTTTGATCCGTGACCTGATGAGAATAAGAGTTGTCATGAAATTCACAACTATCAAAGTCTAACTTAATTAATTGGCCAGTTGATTTCAGTTTTTCTAAATTTTCATCAATTTCTTTTTCAATAACGATGATCCTTTTTGTTCCTGAGCTAATTATCAACCTTGATCCAAATATGGTGAGAATAATTAATACAACATACCAAATGAAATTAACCTCCCTGTAAGCAAGAAAGATGAGCGCTATAATTGAGCAGGAAAAAAGGAGAATTCCAATAATTGCTTTCATAAACAAACATTTTGAATGGCTTTACTTTTGTCGATCAGCCGCCGATTTCAAATGTTTAATAAATATTTACTCCCGATTAATTCTCAAAACGCCTTCTTCTCATCCCCCTTCCCCGCATTCTTCACATACTTCTCCAGCCAGGTGAATTGTTCGTTTAACATATGTAATAAATTTTCACGGCCGCGATAGCCATGCGCCTCGTAGGGAAGACTGACATATTTCACCGTACCGCCATTACCTTTAATAGCATTGAATAACCGCTCGCTTTGAATAGGGAAGGTGCCGGTGTTATCATCCATATCGCCATGAATTAAAAGGATCGGCGTTTTGATTTTATCAGCATACATAAATGGACTCATATCGTTATAGAGTTCGGGCGCCTCCCAGTAAGTACGATCTTCATTCTGGAAACCAAAAGGAGTCAGGGAACGGTTATAAGCGCCGCTGCGGGCTATACCGGCTTTGAAAAGTTTAGTATGCGCCAGCAGGTTGGCGGTCATAAAAGCGCCATAACTATGGCCCCCGACCGCCACACGGTTTTTATCACCCACACCTAATGAATCAAGTGTATTGATAGCGGCTTCAGCATTCATGGTCAACTGATCAATAAAATCATCATTTGGTTTTTTGTCTTTACTGGTGGCTACAATGGGCATCTCGGCATTGTTGAGCACAGCATACCCCTGCGTTACATAAAATACAGGTGATGCCCAACTGAGTAGGGTAAAACGATGTTCGCTGCCACGCACCTGCGCGGCATCCGCGGCAGAATTATATTCGGCAGGATAGGCCCAGATAAATACAGGAAGCTTGCCATCTTTTTCTTTATTGTAACCCCTGGGTAAATACAATTCCCCTGTCAGATCAACACCATCGGCTCTTTTATAATAGATCTTTTGTTTACTGACACCATCCAGTTGCGGGTAAGGATTGGTAAAGCTTGTTATGGCATGGATATCTTTATTCTTCAGGTCACGGATATAATAGTTCGGGACCTCTTTTTCATTTTCACGACGGGTAAGTATCTTGCCTTTATCAATATCAAGCACTCTTACCACACTTTCAAAATATCCTTCCTGGCATCGCCATTCGATATTTAGTTTTTTAGTGGTCAGATCAAATGAAGCCAGAAAAGGAAGATCCCCTTTGGGTGAACTGCCTGTAGCGTTATTCATCAATATTTTATTACCGTTATCGATCAGTTTGATAACCTGTCGTCCTAATTGATTCTTTTCCATTACAGGAAACCCGGGATTGGTATAAGCATCGGTGGTATTTCTTTCCATTATCTTTTCTATCTCACCAGTGGAAGGATTATACCGATCCGTTTGGGTCTGTTGTTTACCGGTCAGACCTTCATTTACTAAAGCCAATGAAGCATTACCCCAGGTAACGCCACGGAAACGCATTTTTGTTTTAAATAATTCTTTGGGTTCAATGTTAAATGGAGCAAAGAGTGCATACACGGCATCATGATATTCCATCTTATTCTTAATAAGACCACTGTCTAATGGCATACACCAGGTAACTGTGGAAGGTTCATCATCTCTCCATGCAAAATCCCGGGCAACAAATTGCACATTATCATTACCACTGGGCGCGGTTTCTGCGGAGGGAAGATCCGCTAATTCTTTGACCACCCTTCCACTCATATCGGTGATCACAACATTGGAGGGGAACCCTCCGGCAGGGACCGCATAAGAGAATGGCTTTTTGAGAGTACGGACCAGTAAATATTTCTTATCCGGTGAAATATTAGTGCTGTTATAGATCGCAGGCTGACCCATTTTTGTCTCCACCCCATTCGTATTCTTTACCAACTGGCTGGTAGCAAAGAATTCAAATGACTCTTCATCATAAGGGCTTTTGATCAGGTCCTGGAAAGTAGGGCGGGGAGCAGCTTTGCCATAATTCTCCTGAGTGGTAGGTCCTTTTGGCATCAGGGGTTTGGGTGGTGCTGCCGTGGCTGGTTTTACAATAGTCCGATAGAGTAAAGTATTGTCATCATACCATTGATAGCTGCCGGTAATTACATTCAATGGCGTCTTATTGACTTTCATTGCTTTTTGTGTAGCCAGTACTATCACATACAGGTCAACCTGGTTGTTACTGGTTTGGGTGAAAGCGATCTTTTTATCACCGGGGCTCCAGCTTACACTACCCGCATACAAGGGCGAGGGGAGGCCGGTAATTTTATATTCTTTCCCGTTGGCAATATTCTCCAGGTAAATATTGTTAATGAAATTCTGGCGGCTGGGCGCATAGTTGGCAGGGTTGATACGAAGCCCAGCGATCTTCAATTCCGGCCTTGCTAATTCTTCCACAGAAGGATAAGTACTGATATCCATCAGGACCATCCATTCCCCTTTGTCGTCAACGCTGACATTCGGAGAGGTTTTTGCCAGCAACATATCGGCAATGTCTTTCGGGGGCATTTGGTAGGAGCCGTCCGACTGGGACTTACTAATCATTGCCAGGGACAAAAAATAAATTGAAATAAACAGTCTTAAAAGTTTGGTTGGCATGATGTGTTATTTTATTTCCATGATTTAATATTAAGTAACAATCCGCTTTTAGAAACCTGATAAAACCGTTGTGTCCTTGTGTTACCGTTGTGTTCTTTGTGCTCCTATTTTTGGATCACAAGAAAACGCAATGAATATCATTATAAGAACACATACCGAGTCAGAACCTAAAGCCAAATGAAAGACCTGATCTGATACCGCCCCAGGGGCCGTCTAATTTAACCGTGACATTATTTGCCGTTACAGTAACTGTTTTATTTGTCAGGGGGATATCAACATTTTCCAGGTCCTTTCTAATCTCATCCTGTTCCGAAGGGGTAAGTGGCTGGCCGGGAACTCCAACGAAATTGCCTTGTCCTGAACCGTAATGGGCTCCCAGTATCCACCAGTCAAGGCAAAGATGCTTGCCCAGTAACCATTGTACACCAAACATCACCCCCCCGGTATTAGCGGTAACTTTGCCGGAGAGATTGATGGTTTCCTGGTTATTCAGAATATCATTATAATTTTCCGGGACCTGGCTGGTCGTGAAGGAAGCATACCTGTAAAAAAGGGCTATATAAAATCCTCGTCCGTATCCCTTTCCCAAATAAAAACGTAATTCAGGAGTTACCGCGAAATTGCTGAGCATGGTGTTTTGAATAATATCTTTTGTGTTCTGGTCGCCACCGGCAATATTCAGTATCGTACTCTTAAATGGCAGGTTGGCGGAAGGCATCGTTCTGAGGGAAAGAGAAACAGACATCTTTTTTCTTAATACCCGTTCATATTGAATGGAATAGGTTTTCAGGGGAATAGAGGTCAGGTTGGTTTTGATAAGATTCATGGCATGTGGACCGGTTTCTTTTCTTTTTACTTTATGTGTACTGTCCTGGGCCTGAACCATTGTGCCGGAAAGCAGAATAATGGCGATCGGAAAGAAAACGGTGGTGAACTTCATATTCGTTGGTTTGTTGGGTTTCCAGGTGAACGGTAATTCAAATCAAAATGCTTTTCATTAAGTCTGTTATTTTTCTTCATTTTATAAATGGGATCCTGTTATCCAACAGTAATTGTAATGGTAATACTAAATTTACAAAACAAATTGTATTGTTATGCAAAATTATTTATCCAGGTTTGCCTTGATGTTTATTCTTTTATGGGGTATCGATCTGTCGAATGCTAAATCAGACATTGAACTTACACTCCCGAAAGGTTTCAAAGCTGAGACCGTTCTGGCATCATTGGGAACCATCCGCCACCTGGCAGTGAACAGCAACGGGGACATCTATGTAAAACTTGGCAGGCTGAAAGATGGAAAAGGCATCTATGTATTGCGTGATATAAATAAGGACGGCAACTATACGGTGATTAAAAGTTTTGGTGACTTCTTAGGAACGGGAATAGCTTTTAAAAACGGTTATCTCTATGCTACTTCCAATACGGCGGTATATCGTTACAAGATGACTAATAATGAGGTGGCTGATCCGGATAAACCGGAATTAATTGTGACCGGCCTGGTAGCCGGCTCCGAGCATGAAACCAAATCTATTGCCCTGGATAATGCCGGTAATCTTTATGTTACGATCGGTGCACCTTCCAATGCCTGCCAGCCGATGGACAGAACTTATGGTTCGCCGGGACAGGATCCATGTCCCCTGCTTGAAAAAACCGGGGGCATCTGGCAATTCAAAGCTAACCAGCTTAATCAGTCTTATGCCCAGGGAATTCGATATGCAACAGGCATACGCAATATTGTTGGGGTTGACTGGAACATAAAAGAAAATCAATTATATGCCATGCAGCATGGCCGTGACCAACTGTCGCAAATTGATCCGAAGGATTATTCTAATGAACAAAGCGCCGAATTACCGGCAGAGGAATTTTTACAGGTTAAAAAAGGAAGTGATTTTGGCTGGCCATATTGCTATTATGATCATTTGCAAAAGAAAAAAGTGATGGGACCTGAATATGGAGGCGATGGTAAGCAACAGGGGAGATGCGCGGGTAAGGATCAACCCATCCTGGGTTTTCCCGGTCACTGGGCGCCAGATGATCTTTTATTTTATACCGGTAAAATGTTTCCCGAAAAATACAGGAACGGGGCCTTCATTGCATTTCATGGTAGCTGGAACAGGGCGCCCTTACCGCAAGCCGGTTATAATGTGGTATTTGTTCCATTTAATAATGGCAAGCCTTCCGGGAACTATGAAATTTTCGCGACTGGTTTCACCGGAAAAGAAACAGTCATGGGACCTGGCCAGGCAAAATATCGTCCATGCGGTCTTGCACAAGGACCCGATGGGTCTTTGTATGTATCTGATGATAAGGAAGGAAGAATCTGGAAGATCGTTTATGGTAAGTAGGATCATTGATGACACAAGGATAGGAACACAGATGACGCGGATTGAACGGATTTTCACGGATTAAATTTAAGACAACTATCCGTGTCGATCCGTTCAATCCGCTTTATCAGTGTTCCTATTGTGACCGATAGGTCACTCCATCTTTGATTACCAATCTTATGTTCCTGATATTTTTTATATCAACAGAAGGATCGCCATCTACGGCGATGATATCAGCCAGCCATCCTTTTTTAATATGCCCGATCTTGTCGCCGTAACCAAATACGTCCGCATTGACAGAGGTAGCGGATCGTAATACATCCAATGGTTTCATACCATATTCCACCATTAGCTCCATTTCCCTTGCATTATCACCATGCGTAAATACGCCTACATCACCGCCCATGCAAATAGTAACACCAGCTTTTAATGCGAGGGCAAAACTTTTCTTCTTTTCCGTGATCCGTTGTGGTTCGGGGTCGATGCCTTTGCGCCAGCCACTGTATTGCTGGATCGCTTCGCCGGCAGCCAAAGTAGGACAAAGCGCTATTCCTTTTTCTTTCATCAGTTTAAAAACTTCTTCGGTTCCTCCATCCCCATGTTCGATGGTGGAAACACCGGCATTGATGGCACGCCGCATTCCTTCTTCGGTGGCTGCATGCACTACCACTTCCCGGTGACCGCTTTTTGCAATGCTTACCGCCAAAGCAATGGCTTCCGTTGAAAATGTGGGTGCTGCTTCACCGTCTCTTCCCCAACGATAGTCGGCATAGATTTTAATAAGATCGGCCCCCTTACCGATCTGTGTTCTTACTTCATTTGCCATATCCTCCATGCCTGCCACCTCGGCGGCACCCTGGGGTAATTCAACATCCGGGGAGGGTGATCTGGGTCCGTAGGTTCCTTTCGCGACAATGGCTCTTGTAGCACAGATCATTCTTGGCCCCGGAATCACGCCTTTCTCTATCGCTTTTTTCAGACCTATATCATCATACATGGCCCCTTCTGTTCCCAGGTCCCGGGTGGTTGTAAAACCCGCCATCAGGGTGGCTTTGGCATGATTTACGGCTCTTGCCGTTCTTTCAGCTCTTGATTCTTTTAATACCTGGTCGTTCCAGGAAGTCTCATTGTAAGGATGCAGGAATAAATGCGAATGCCCTTCGATCAGCCCCGGCAATAGTGTCATTCCTTGTAATTCTATTGTTTGTAAACCGGAGGGCAATGTAAAGTTCAGAGGCCCGGCCTGCTCTATATGGTTATTTTTCACCAGTACGACCCAGTCATTATGAAAATTTTCACCATCAAAAACACGATCGGGTTTTAATAAAATGAATTTATCATTTTGCTGAGCCCTGCAGAGCAAGATGGAAAATAGCATCAGCGGCAGGAGTAGATTTTTCTTCATGTAAAGTGTATTAATCAGTAAAGAGAACATCAGCCAGTTCCGGCTTTTTTTTAAATACCGAACTGGCAAACGGGCAAAGGGGAATGATCTTTATGTGATGTGTTCTGGCGTATTCTACCGCGGTATTCAACAACTGGTAACCCACCTTCTTACCACGAAGCTGATCATCCACTTCTGTATGCTCGATGATCATCTTATAAGGAGAGGCCATAGTATAAACCATTTCAGCAAGTGTTGTATCGTTGTCAGCGACAAAAAATGATCCTTTATGATGCGATTCTTTCTGTTGGATCAGCATATATAAATATTTTATATCAATTTCATCCGAGAACTGATAGGTTAATTACATTATCTCTGCGAGCTCTGCGTACTCTGGGCGCGATTATTTTCATCCTGAGCTATTACCAAAATTACAGGTTTAGATTTCTGAAATAAGTTTCTGTAAAAGCGGAATCGATCTTATGATAAAAAGAGATCAGCAGTTTTACTTTTTGGCTGATCTTAGGGTACCCGTCCACCAGGGCCCAGAAACCGTCACCCGGACTAAAGATATTCTGGGCCAGGGTATTGATATCATTTTCCAGGCTTGATAATGCATATTGTGTGAGAAATCCTTTTTTGCAAAGAACCGTATCCAGTTCCTGCGATGATTGGTTATTTCGGATGGCGCCGACTCCATTTTCAGGATCATTATAATCAAACCCAGGCATATTAACCTTTATCCA
>JADGPW010000261.1 GCA_017882265.1 Chitinophagaceae bacterium
CATTGATCAGTACGCCGAGTTGTTCACGTTCCTCTTTGAGATAGGTAACAAGTTTCATATGGTTATTATTAAAGAGCCGCTAAGTTAGTGAGGTTGTTTGTAACTTGATGGGATGAAAAGGCGGGGAGATGAATATAGGGAAATTAGCACGCAGAGAACACAGAGTGCGCAGAGAGTCTATGATAAAATAATACTCTTTGCGTTCCCCTTTGCGAGATACTTCAAACTACGGCCCTTTCAAAAATGGTTGCTTATTTTTCTGTTACCCGTTTTATCATTTGTTAGAAATGAAGAACCTCATGCCTGGATAAGGATAAACCAGTTGGGTTACACACCTGCCGGGGTGAAGGTGGCGGTTTGGTGTAGCAAACTGGAATTGGGAATTGGGGATTGGGAATTAGTGGATGCGCAAACAAATAGGAGGGTCCTTTTAGGTAAGGCAGGAAAAGCATTTGGGAGCTATGGACCATTTAAACAAACGTACAGGCTGAATTTCTCTTCTTACAAAAAACCGGGCCGATATTATTTACAGGCAGGCGGGGTAAGATCACCTGAGTTTGAAATTGGCAAAGATGTTTACAAAGGCGCTGCTGATTTTTGTCTTCGTTATATGCGGCAACAACGCAGTGGTTTCAATCCTTTTTTAAAAGACAGTTGCCATACACATGATGGCTATACACTTTATGGTCCGATGACGGATAGTATGCATATTGATGTAGTAGGAGGCTGGCATGATGCCAGTGATTATATACAGTATTCAGCTACTTCGGCAAATGCCACTTATCATTTACTCATGGCCTACCGTGATTTCCCGGGAGTATTTGGCGATGAAAAACAGGCAAACGGTTTGGATGGAAAGAACGGCATCCCTGATGTACTCGATGAAGCTAAGTGGGGATTAGATTGGTTAATGAAAATGTACCCGGACCCAAATTGGATGTTTAACCAGGTTGGCGATGATCGCGATCACCAGGGAATGCGGATACCAAAAGAAGATAGTTTTTATGGGAAAGGGTATGAACGGCCTGTTTATTTCATAAACGGGAAACCACAACAACGCGGTAAGTTCATGAATAATACTACCGGCAGATCTTCTACTGCTGGAAAATTTGCCAGCGCTTTTGCATTAGCATATTATTTATCCAGGAGGGACAGCTTGCTTCGGGATAATGAGAGAATGAAATCATTCTATTTCAAAGCGTACAATGCGTATGCTTTAGGATTAGCAAGACCGCCGGGTGTTACTCAGACAGTTTCCGTGCGATCGCCCTATATTTATGCGGAAGATAATTGGGTGGATGATTTAGAATTGGCTGCTGCTGCGATTGCACATATGCCCAGCCGAAATGCAGGTAAATCAACCCAACAACAAACTGACCGTTACTTGGATGAAGCGTATGCCTACGCTAAACAAGAACCGGTCACGCCATGGCTGGGTGCAGACACTGCCAAACATTACCAATGGTACCCTTTCATAAACATTGGTCATTATGAATTGGCTAAACAATTAAAGGACAAGAAGAGAGATACAATAATCAGCTATTATAAAGAAGGGATCCAGCGTGTCTGGAACAAAGCCAAACAAAATGCATTCTATCGCGGCATCCCCTTCATCTGGTGCAGTAATAATCTCACTGTCTCTTTTGCCATTCAATGTTACTGGTACAGGCAATTGACAGGAGACAAGGAATTCACCGAACTGGAGCAGGCCAATTTTGACTGGCTCTTTGGTTGTAACCCCTGGGGAAGCAGTTTTGTTTATGGTTTACCATCATGGGGCGATACCCCTGTCGATCCTCATTCTGCCTTTACCCATTTAAAAAATTATCCTATTGATGGTGGCCTGGTGGATGGCCCGGTGTATACCAGCATTTACAAAAACCTAATTGGTATTAAACTATTCAAACCGGATGAATACGCGGCCTTTCAAAGTGATCTTGCCGTATATCATGATGATTATGGCGATTACAGTACCAATGAGCCAACGATGGATGGGACGGCTTCGTTGATCTATTTGCTGGCGGCTGAAAGCCCCCTCCAACCTCCCCCCAAGGGGGAGGCTACCGAACAGTCATTAAATTCGAAAATATCGGGGTCTTCGAAAGCCCCCTCTCCTTTGGAGAGGGGGTTGGGGGTGAGGTTGGGCGCCATCATCCGCGGTGATTCCACCCAAAAGAAAATCGCATTGGTTTTTTCCGCTGATGAATTTGCCGAAGGCGGAGCGTTTGTGGCTAAAACCTTAGAAGAACAAAAAGTAAAAGCATCTTTCTTTTTCACCGGCAGGTTTTACCGGAACGATCACGTCAAAAAACTCATACAGCAATTAAAAAAAGACGGAAATTACCTGGGGCCCCACTCCGATCAGCATTTATTGTATTGCGATTGGAATAAAAGGGATAGCCTGCTGGTGAATAAAGAACAATTCCGCAAAGACCTTTTATCCAATTATACAGCGATAGATAGCGCCGGTATCAAAAAAAAGAATGCCCATTTCTTTTTGCCACCTTATGAATGGTATAATGATACGATCGCGGCATGGACAAAGGAACTTGGTCTGCAACTCATCAATTTCACTCCGGGAACAAAAAGTAATGCCGACTATACATGGCCGGAACTCCCCAACTATCAAAGCAGCGATGCCATTTATCATTCCATCCTGGATTATGAACGAACAAAACCAACCGGCCTGAACGGATTCATCCTCTTACTGCATATCGGAACTGACCCCCGGCGGACCGATAAATTATATAAACAACTGCCCGATTTGTTAAAGTATTGCAAAGCACAAGGCTATCAGTTTCAAACAATTGAACAGTTATTGAAGGAATAGTAACATTCCTGGAAAATGGGCAATTATACGGGTTTACCATTCGTGACTTATAGACCTGTTTTCCTATATTTGTATCACATGGAGTTTGAAAAAATTCATAATAAAGGCCAGGCCCAGCTATTTAAGAACCCTTACCTGGAAATGCTGACTAAAACCCATCCCTTAGTGATATGGGGAATGTATTTGCCGGTGATCATATACATGCTTTATTACAGCGGCAGTAATTTGGGTTTTACCACCGGGAGGATCATTCTCACTTTTTTGGGCGGTATGTTTTTCTGGACCTTTTTTGAATATATAGCGCATCGTTTTCTTTTTCATATGATGGCTAAAAGCGAAAGGGCTAAAAAATTTATTTACACCTTACACGGCAATCATCATCATTATCCCAGGGATAAAGACAGGTTGTTCATGCCCCCGGTTCCCAGCCTGATCCTGGCCTCGGTCATTTTTGGTTTAATGTATTTGATCATGTGGAAACATACTTTTATGTTCTTCCCGGGCTTTCTGCTGGGGTATTTAATGTACGGTTCTATGCACTATGCCATTCATGCCTGGAATCCACCCTTCAAGTGGATGAAAGGACTCTGGAGGAATCATCACCTCCATCATTATAAAAATGAACACAATGGTTATGGCGTCAGTTCCACTTTCTGGGACCATGTGTTCGGCACCATGTTCGATCTGAAAAAAGAAAAAGAGGATAAGGAAAAAGTGAAGGAACTGATGTTTACGCGAAAAAGCCAATCTTCAGCCCCACCCCCAGCCCCTAAAGGGGAGTAGCTATCAATAAAAAAGAAATCCTGTAACTAGATAGGCATCTTCCCAAGCTATCCTGAGCTCTTTCAAGGTTTAGAAAAGTTCGGGGAAAAGGAATAATAGAACCGAAAAGTTGAAATGATAACAGGTGATGAATAATAGTATTTAGCCACTCCCCTTTAGGGGCTGGGGGTTTACCATTTTTCATCATCTGGTATCTCCTTATCACTTTTGGATTCTTTCCTGCTTTTTATCTTTTGTAGTTGTCTTTCTATAATTAAATCAGCAATAATATTCCCGGCATCTTCATCCGGGTTTTCTTTCAGCAGGGATTTTAATTTCTTTTCATTGACATCTACCCGGTACAGGAGGCCAACCAGTTTTTGAAAATCGTTTGCAATAAGATGATTAATATGTTCGGACAAACGCTGACGCAATTTCCCTGTTGCAGTCTTTTCGGGAAGTTCGATGGACAGTTCCTGGTTAATGATGGTAATCAGATCTTTTTTATCCATATCCAAATTTCTCCATTACGCCCAAGCCAAACAGCGCAAAATCGTATTTCACCGGGTCATTTTTATCCAAAGTTCGCAAGTATTGTGTCAACTCCAATGCCGCCAGCCAATCCGTTTGTTTTCTTTCTAATATATTGAGCCGTCGGGCCACTCTTGCCACATGCAGATCGATGGGGCAAATGAGTTGGGCCGGGGAAATATTTTTCCAGATCCCCAAATCCACACCTTTATTATCCTGTCGCACCATCCAGCGGAGATACATATTCAGCCGTTTGCAGGTAGAACTTTTTCCTGGTGTAGCGATATGTTTCCTGGTCCGGGCTGGAACATGTTCGAGGGAAAAGAAATAATCATAAAAACCAGTTAACCCGTTGGCAATAGTAGTATCTCCTTTGCTCATAAATTGAGTAAAGGCAGTTTCGAGGGATTCATTTTTAGAATAATGAAACCTCAGGAAAGAGATAAAATATAAAAGATCGGTGGTGTTAAAAGTCCGGTGTTTAAACCCCATTAACCGCTTTAATCCCTGATCATCATGGTGGAGGCAAAATGCATGTGGCTGCATCTCCATCAACTCCATCAGTTCTTTGGTTTTTTGAATAATTGTCTTCCTATTACCCCAGGCAAAAATAGCAGAAAAGAAACCGGCGATCTCAATATCCTGCTTTTTAATAAAGCTATGTGGAACGGAAATAGGATCATCCAAAATAAAAGAAGGTTGATTGTATTCATCAACCTTCGCATTTAAAAAATCATGTAAAGACTTTTTTTCTATCATGGCATCACGGCCGCACTCAGGTAACTCTTCTTCCCTGGATAAGCCTCAGCAAAATTGCGATAATAGCAATTACCAGCAGAATATGAATAATGCTGCCGGCAGAAAAAACAAAAAAGCCAAGAATCCAGCCGATGATCAGGATAACGGCAATAAGGTAAAGCATAATAATTGTTTTAAAGGGTATCAAAAATCACAGCAATCAAAGACCTCTTTCTTTACATGGCAGATTCAATGCCAGATAATCATAAGCCTTACCGGAGCCAGTTGGGGAATAAAAACGGGATATGCGCAACAATTATTGGAAGATTTTCCACAAGAATCAATAAGATAGCTATTCAAAGTGTTCCAATGGGGTATATGGATAGGGCAGCCGGGTCAGGCAGGATCGTATTTATATCGCTCATAATCTTCTTTGATAGCTTCCAGGTTAATATCTTTTTTTATGGTAAATACACCAAGGGTGCCTGCACGGGACTGTTCCGTAAGATAGTGTAGCAGGACATGATAGGGTTCCCGGTTCCAAAAATCGTGGATCATGATAATAGGGGGATGATGGGGATAGCACTCCAAAATCGTTTTTAAAGTACAGGCTATCCTGAAACGGCCATCAATGAATACAGTATCGATCGTTCCTTTAATGGGTCCATTGAAAATGAGGGCTGAGTAACCCGGGAACAGTTCCCTGGCATTGTTATCAATAGGGGCACCCCAATCTTTGGTAGGACCAATATCCGCATAAAACAAAAGGAGTCTTTTTCTTTCCATTCGCCGGATCAAATAGTATTCCTGCATCTTTTTGATCCATTCCGGATTTGAATCAACCGAATAGATCTGTGCCCGGGATTTTTGTAAGGCGCGAAAAGTGCTTCCTCCCATCCCAAATTCAAGGTAGACCTTTGAATTTTTTATCACTTTATCAAATAGCGCTCTTTCGTCTTTGGTCATAATGAAAGAATACAAAAGAGGCTTTGGCGAATATTTGTCCAATTCCCTCAAAACTTTACCAGCTATTCTTCTAAGACCCATTTTTTTTCATTTGTGAGACAATTTCATACCGTAACCTCGGCGGAATTGGCTTCGAAATTCATTGGAAGAAACTTCTGAAGTTTGGTTAGGAGCCCGGTTGGCTGGTAAAGATAAAAAGAGTTCCATCTATTTAATACCAGGCAATAAACTGGCGAGGCTTGACTCATTTTGGCCAGGATGATCCAATATAATCAGGAACCCAACCCTGGTTGAGAATAGCTTGTAAATAATTCCCCGGATTGAAGCGTTTAACTAATATACAAACAGGGTCATACCAAAGTATATGGCTTATTGGATTTGCTGGATTCGCCCCATATCTCTTTCATTACTTCATCTAATTCAATCAATGCTTTAGAGCAATCACCAAAAAAAGAGGAGCCATGCATAGTGGCCAGTGTTTTGGGCTCTAAAGCCGCCAGCTCAAGAAGCATTGCTTTTGTTTTGTGATTATAAGGAGTATAATCCATCAGGGGCCCTTTTTCATAGTTAAGCATCGAGGATCGATGTGCTTCCAGGATATCTTTATCTGTAATAGCAACCAGGTCCCCGTTCTGATGAAACAGGTCTGAACATAGCAAGGTTTTATCCAATTCTTCAAACATCACTCCCGCATCCCAGCCGTGGGGCAAATGCGGTGTGCGAATAAACCGAAACCTGCGTTTACCCGTTTCCAGTATTTCATTGCTTTTCATAGCCAGGGCGGGCCGGAGAGCAAAGTCAGACATATTCACGATAGCCCCCGCCTCACTGCATACAGCTTTTGCATGGGGTGCGAGTTTCAGCCATTCATTTAACGCCCCGCACTCATCTACTTCAAAATGACTGAACCCTACCCACCTGATCAGGGCAGGATCAATTAAAGTTCTTACGGCTTCGTGCAAAATGGGGAACATTTGTTTTAAACCGGCATGATAAAGTAACGGTTCATCGTCTTTGATCAGAAAGTGATTAAACTCTAATTGTATCTCTGGCACGAATACGGAAATACGGTACACATCCGGAGCGATCTCATTAATTTGATACATAAAACCAGGTATTAAGAAAAAGGTGCTTGTTAATAAAAGGAGGGATACTAAGGTGTCAGCTATTCTTCTCTGCAGATACAATGCCACGTTATAATGAGCTTTGTGCTAAGCTATTGTGGGGATGATAATTGAGCATGAAACTCAATTAACGTAATAATTTCCACGGGATGGAGGGAACAGATGAACAGATGAACAAGGAATTCAGAACAGGGGAAGTAACGATCAGTCATCATGACTATATGCCCCTTCTAAATTCTTAATTCCTTGTTCATCTGTTCGACATTCATTTCCCCTCATATGCATCCTGCAAAGCCCCTATATCAATTTTATTCATCTTCAGCATGGCCATCATCACCCTTTTAGATTTCTCAGGGTCTTTATCAGCCATCAATTCTCCCAATTGCCGGGGGATGATCTGCCAAGACAAACCATATTTATCTTTCAGCCAGCCACAGCGGCTTTCCTCGCAGCCTTCGGTAAGTTTATTCCAATAATGATCGACCTCTTCCTGTGTTTCACAATTAACGACTAAGGAGAAAGCTTCCGTAAATTTAAAATGCGGCCCACCGTTTAGCGCCATAAACTCCTGTCCCTCGAGCTCGAATGTTGCGACCATCACCGATCCGGCTGGCCCCGGACCTGCTTCTCCATACCGGGAAACCTTTCCGAGCTTTCCATTCCTGAAAATAGAAAGATAAAAGTTGACAGCCTCTTCGGCCTTGTCATTGAACCACAAAAACGGGGTGATCTTTTGCATACGATTTCTTTTTATTGTTTAATTTAATAGTTATCGTTTTACTACAGGTAGCTTGCCAGAACAAACTTAGTTTCAGAAATTCATATTAAGAGGGTGCAAACCCTACATTCTATAAGGTTGGTTGCGACATTTTCCACGACGAGTCCCTCCTTAGAGTTTTTTTTGTTGAAATTGAATCAAGGAAAGGAGGAGACTCGTCGGAGAAGGATCTGAATTGGATTACTCTTAAGAATGGAATGTGAATTTACGCGCTTGTTTTCTTACCGGTATAGATCACCCCGGAGATATTTTAATCCTGAATCAATTATTACGGTCACAATTCTTTTGCCTGCCCCGATTATTCTTGCTCTTTGTATAGCGGCCCACACATTGGCACCGGAGGTAGTGCCCCCGAATATTCCTTCCACCCTGACGAGTTTTCTTGCTGTGTCATAAGCATCTTCATTGGATACGGCCATGATCTCATCGGCCAGGTCTAACCGGCAGATAGACGGTACGAACCCTGAACCGATTCCTTCCAGGTTATGTTTGCCTGATATATCGCCACCTGAAAGGGCGCGGACATGCAGCGGTTCAATAGGGATACACCGGATATGGGGAATCTCCTTTTTAAACACTTCCGCATTTCCTGAAAAACAGCCTCCTGTTCCAACCCCCATGATAAATTCATCGATCTGCGTTCCAAGAACATCCATGATCTCTTTAGCCATGGTATGATAGGCATTCCTGTTATCCACGTTATTAAACTGGTCCGTCCAGAACGTATTGGGTTGTTTACTTAATTCTCTTGCCCGCTCCACCATGGTATCAATGAGTTTGGCGGTAATGGCGCCGTTTTCACTGGGAAAAATTTCAAGCGTGGCTCCAAACGCCTTCATGGTCAGAAGTTTTTCTTCTGCAAAAGCATCCGAAGAAACAAAGTGCGCCTGGTAGCCTCTCGTGGCGCATACCATGGCAAGGGAGCTTCCTGTACTTCCGCCGGTATAGTCAACAACGGTTCCGCCGGGTTTGAGTTGACCCCTTCGTTCGGCTCCTTCCACCATGGAAAGGGCCATCCGGTCTTTCATACTTCCGGTAGGGTTAACGCCTTCAAACTTGACATATATGTCGGCACAACCAGGGTCCGACATTCGTTCCAATTTCAGCAGGGGTGTTTTTCCGATCACGAGCATGGTTTATAATTTAAAGTGACTATTCGTATAAAGATGACTGGTAAACCCTTTGTGTATTCGTGGTTCGTTGTGTTCTTCGTGCTCCTCTTTTGGGATCACAAAGGACACAACGAACTACGAAGGACACGAAGAATTATACAAAGAGCACAAAGTTTACCAAAGTGATTAAATATGGATAATCCGTTAATTTAATTAGCCTTCGCTTTAACCAACCGACTGTGTATTTGACTGGTAAAATGGCAGACGAGGATTTTTCTTCATTCGTTCATCGATCCGTTCGGCCAGCCATTGAAAATACTCACCAAGAAAAGGATCCGGTTGTTTCTCCCGTATTTCAAGGATCAGTATTTTGTATTTCACACAGGCAGTTGTAACGAATGAACCAAGGGTTTTATCTACGAGATCAATACTGATGAGCCGTTCCGCGACAACGATGCCAAGCGATTCCATTTCCTGCGCCAGTTGAAGAAAGATAACCCGCTCGGTATCAGGAAGGGCCTGTAATTCTTTCTGGTTTGCAGGCATATTCTTTGAGGTAACATAATGCATGAGTTCGGCAAATTCCCGGGTTTGAAAGTTACGCAGGGTCTCGAGGGTGAGCCGCTCATGCCGGTCGCGCGCCGCGGCACGAACCTGCGCGATGCCAAATATCAGCCCCACAATGAATGATAAGGCAAGTGCAATATTGGCGATAAGGGTGATGGTATCGTTGGTCATAAATCTATTTAGGTTTATACATTATATTGTTATATAATAAACTCCGGGTTCTTCCTCAAGGCGGGTAAAGATGTTCTGGTTGGCAACGTGATTAAAGTTATAATTTTCCGCTACACCTACCTATAGGAATTCAGGGTGTTATCCGCTTTATCTTATTCTTAGACTATACGGAGTAATATTCACCAGGTTCCAGCTAAGTTTAAGAAAGAATAGGATACTGATGGCCAATTTACTCTCGATTGTATAATTTGCAGTGAATTGATTTGACAAACCCGCTATCATCTTACCTACCTTAATCTTTATTATGAACAGGTTATTAATCACATTTATTTCTTCTGCCATTGCTTTTTCAACAATCGCGCAGCAGCCCATGGCTTTAACGACAAAAGATTACCAACAGGCAGAAAGTTTGATGGGGTATAATACCCAGAAATATATTGACCATGGGGGAGTTAATGCCAACTGGATGGCGGGCGACCGTTTCTGGTACCGAAGCTTAACCCCGCAGGGCAGTGAATTTATTCTGGTTGACCCTGCCAAAGGAACAAGAACCGCGGCTTTTGACCAGGAAAAACTGGCGTCTTCGCTTTCTTCAGCCAGTGGTAAAAGTTTTACAGCAAGCATGCTGCCCTTCCAGTTTTTTACCTATACACCCGACGGGCAGGCGATCATTTTTCGGGCAGATGGTAAACAATGGAAATGTGATCTTCAGAATTATACTTGTATAAAAGATACGTCCACACAAACCGGCGGGAATGGGCAAAGACAGGGAGGATTCAGGGGTGGCGGTAGGGGGAATGATGTCTTATCGCCCAATGGCAGCCGTGCCGCATTCATTAAAGATTATAATTTATGGGTCAGGGATGTGAAGACCAATGCGCAAACCCAGCTTACTACGGATGGCATAAAAGATTTTGGTTATGCCACGGATAATGCAGGCTGGACAAGCAGCGACAGGGCGGTGCTGCGCTGGTCACCCGATTCCAGGAAGATCGCAACCTTCAAACAGGACCAGCGTAATGTAGGGGATATGTACCTCGTGACTACCAATGTGGGTCACCCGAAATTGCAGTCATGGAAATATCCCCTGCCCGGCGATAAAGATATTCCAATGATCCAGCGGGTGATCATCAATGTAGATACTCCCAAAGTGATTAATATTAATGTCCCACCTGATCCCCACCGTGCTTCCCTCAGCGATAATATTGCCAGCAGCGGGACCTTTGATGATGTGGATTGGAGCTCGGAGGGTGCAGAGCTTGCATTTGTTTCCACTTCACGTGATCATAAACAGGAGAGGTTCCGGATCGCTAATGCAATGACAGGTGAAACCCGTGAAGTGTTTGAAGAAAAATCACCCACACAATATGAATCCGGCCAGGGAACGATCAACTGGCGATACCTGCCCAAAACAAATGAGATCATCTGGTATTCGGAAAGAGATGATTGGGGACACCTTTACCTCTATTATGCTACTACGGGAACACTGAAGAACCAAATTACCAAGGGTAATTGGGTTGTTACCCGGTTGGTGAAAGTGGATGAAAAGAACAGATTGATTTATTTTATGGCTGATGGAGCCGAATCGGAAAATCCTTACTTCAACCAGTTTTATAAAATAGGATTTGATGGAAAGAATCTTACCCTGCTTACTCCCGAAGCCGGGACCCACCAGGTTAGTTTCTCTCCTTCCGATAATTATTTTATCGATACATATTCCAAACCGGATATGCCGGCTGTTTCTGTCTTACGTAATATGAATGGAAAACTGATTGTTAATTTAGAGAAGACAGATGTTTCAAGACTGATGGCAACAGGATGGAAGCCTCCTCTTCCCATCAAAGTAAAAGCACATGATGGGCAGACCGATCTGTATGGACTCTTGTTTACACCCACCCATCTTGATCCGCAAAAGAAATATCCCGTTATTGATTATATCTATCCCGGGCCGCAGGGAGGTAGCGTAGGTAGCTGGTCCTTCAGCGCCTCAAGGGGCGATAACCAGTCGTTGGCTGAACTGGGATTTGTTGTCGTGGTACTCGAGGGCACCGGCAATCCTTTACGCTCCAAGAGTTATCATGATTTATACTATCCCAATATGTCGGAGAATACTTTGCCCGACCAGGTGGCTGGCATCCGGCAACTGGCGGCAAAATATGGTTACATGGATACTTCGCGAATAGGTATCTGGGGTCATTCCGGCGGGGGCTTTGCAACCGCGGCAGCCATGTTCCGCTATCCCGATTTCTTTAAAGTCGGCATCTCCGAATCAGGCAACCACGATAACCGCAATTACGAAGATGACTGGGGTGAGCGTTATATCGGTTTGATGACCAAGGGTGCGGATGGCAAGGACAATTATGAATCGCAGGCCAACGAACTCTATGCAAAGAACCTGAAAGGAAAACTCATGCTGGCGCATGGCATGATGGATAATAATGTGCCGTCATCTAATACCATGCTGGTGGTCGAAGCATTGGAAAAAGCGAATAAAGATTATGACCTGGTGATTTTCCCCAATAGCGCCCATGGTTACGGTACGTATTCACCTTATATGATGCGTCGCCGCTGGGATTATTTTGTAAAGAATCTATTAGGCGCGGAGCCGCCGAAGGAATATCAATTGGAAACTAAGACGGATCCGAGGAATGGGGGGCAGCAGTTGGGGTTTTAATGGTCGTGGATATTATAATCGCTGAGACGCAGAGGCGCGGAGAATAATAAAGGTGCTGTGGGCCTTCTTCTTTCTGCGATTTAAATAGTAAGTATTTACGAAACTTTCCTATGGAACGTAGGCTCGATTTCTAAATATTTGCTACCCACGAGATGTCCTTACGGGACAAACTCAGCTTGCAAAACAATGTTCAATTGGATTCTAATTGTATTGTGTTCCAGCGGAACGCATCGTGGCTAAAAAGGACGCGAATTTAGAGCTGCTTCTAAAAGGGACACTTGGTTATCAGATAGGTTCAATACGATAAATTGCTCCTCGGCTTCTTAAATTGTGTTCCAGCGGAACACTTCGTGGGTAGAAAGGATGCGAATTTAGGACTGCGTCCCGTAGGGACGCTTCGTGCACTTAACAGGATTATAATTTTAGAAAAGTAATTATTAATGTGTTCCAGTATAATACTTCCAGGCCAGGAAAGAATTGAAATTAGGGCTGCTTTTCAGAGGAACACTTGGTTATTAGATAGGTTCTTTATGATAAATTGTTCCTCGGCTTCTTTAATTGCCTTTCAGCGGAATACTTAATGGGTAGAAAAAACTTCTTGTTAGACATGGTTTACAAATCGGTTAAATGTTTTCCAATATTTGTCCTTATATATATCATAGGTAATACCGAATTTGTTTGAATAGGCTTGTTCTATTTTGAATAAAACTTTTGATGGCCTTCTAAAATCCTTACAAGCAAAGTATATCTCTCTAATATTAACCCCCGTTTGTCTACCGATGCATAAATAGCCGTCAGCATCATTAAGCACTGCTAAAATTTCATTTTCAATTTCATCTAACAATTTATAAGTTTCATCATCAGGTATTCCGTTGTTTTTCTTTCCATCATATTTGATTTCAGCAATTAAAATCCAGGGGTGTGATGCTTTACTATCCCATTCGAGCAGGTCAGTATTTATTACCGCCAATAAAGAATTTCCCGTCTTTGATTCTGCTTCAAACCCTGAATATTTGTCATTTTCAATATGGTGTCTTATTCCTTCATATTTTTCGATAAATTCTTTTTCTCTCCACATAAGATAAGCTTTCAATTTTTCAATAGGGATAAGCTCTTTTTGTGCTTTATCTTTTCCAATCACAGATAAATTGTCGATAGATACTGCAAATTCTAATTCGCCCAGATAATTGTCCAAAAAGATATATGCCCCATTAATTATTAAAGACTTGTTTTCTTCAGTAAGGTCATTATGTATTATTGTTATATCAATTACATCCGGGTAATCAGGATTGTCGTTAGAGTAAAAACTAATATTTTCATCGCTGAATATAAATCCACTCATTTCAACATTGACATCTTTTATGTCTAATGCAGGTTTAAATGCTGTAAATTTCCAACCTACTATTAAAGGGGCAGCATTGACAAGCTCTTCTACGAAAACAATATTTTTAATTATGCCATCTGCTGTAATAATTAATTCAGCCGTATTTTTATTAAACATTCCTGTCAAATAGTAAAATCCATCTCTAAGCTCTTTTAATTTCGGCGAAAGCTTATTAAAAAAGCATTTTTCAATGTTGCCCTTTTCTTTTATAACTTTAAAGAAAACTCTTTCATTTTTTTGAAACCAATTCCAAAAATCTTTATATGACTTAATTGGTCCGTCTTTTTTGCCTAATATATTTTCTAAAAAAGCCATTTTCGCTTCTATAATTATTTATTTAGTAGCAACTTTTATTCAGGAATCTTTCCTGAGCCCTGGCTAAAAGTAGGTAAAATTCGACTCTAGATTTAGTAACACTAAGGATAGCCCGGAACTTCTCCCTGTTATTTTGTACGTATCAAATTTGCTCTTATCTGATGTCCTTCCCGGGACAAATACAAATTGTAGAATATCTCTCAACCTGAATGTAATTGTATTGTGTTCCAGAGGAACACATCGTGGGTAGAAAAGACGCGAATTTAGGACTGCGTCCCGTAGGGACGCTTCGTGCTCAGATGGGTTCTTTAAAAATGTATTGCTCATCGTATTCTATTTCAAATGCTTTTAATAACCGGCGATATTCATCCAGGAATGTTTCTTTTTTATGCCGGGCTTCCTGATTTTGAATATAACGGATCACGTTTGTTACATGACTTTTTGAATAAGAAAAAGCACCATATCCTTCCTGCCATGCAAATGATGACTTACACAATTTATTATCTTTGACCCATATACTGCTCGCCGATTTTACATTCTGTACCAACTTTGAGATGGATTGCTCCGGCCTCAAACCTATCAAGATATGGGTGTGATCGGGCATACTATTTATCTGAAGCATCTTATGCTTATTTGACTGGAATATACCGGTCATATACCCGTGTAGTTTTTCTTTCCATTCTTTTTGGATAAGAGCGGCGCGGTATTTTACCGCAAAGACTAACTGAACATGGAGTTGTGTATAGGTATTTGCCATACGAAAGAGTTTAATAAATGTGTTCACGAAACGTTCCTATGGAACGTAGGCCCGGTTTCCTAATTTTTGCTACCCACGAGATGTCCCTCCGGGACAAATACATATTGTAGAATAATGCTTATACGAATTTCATCCCAAAGTAGAAAAGCAGGTATTATGAATCGCGGGAAAAACACCGGGAAAAAGTGTTGTTTTTCACATTAATTTTTGGGTTCAAGGTTTTTAGAAATGAACAGGGCGGATGCTGAAATTTTCATGTAACTGGTCTGCATCTCCCCCTAAGTATTAAAATATTTAAAGCTGATCAAGGAATTCATCTAATATATTCTTGTCCTCTAACTCCATAATTGCCTTGCCCAATTTGATCCTCCCTGTGCAGGTTGCAAGTGTTGCGAGGGCCATTGTGTAAATGGTATCATCTAATTTTCGGTTTATGTTATCTAGAACAAAATGTTTTAAGTCTTCAAGACCTTTATAATAATAGTCCTGAAATTCGGGAGATAAGGCTGGATTGCCTTCGGAGTGACGCTGTTGCTCAATTACGCAGCAGAGCCCTAATAAGTTCCACTCAAATAGCGCTCTTGATTTTCCAATTCTTACAAGCTGCGGTAATGCCAAATAGGACGCCAATCCAACATCTCCCTGGTGATGAAGCTCATTCCAAAGCTCTTCCCAAATTTGTTTGATTGTTTCGGGGTCCTGAGCTTGTTCCAATTTTCTGAGAGGCACTGAAACGTCATAAGGTATTTTATATCCGCCTTCAAGGTCCTGCCATATCTTATCAGTGAGAGTCATTAATGATAATTTATCATTCCAAATGAAGTTTTTCTCCGGCGGCAAGACTTAGTGTGGGTTTCTTTGTGTCTTTCGAGACATCGAGGATGGAAACACGCCCTTTGCCTATGGTCTCTGCACTTGCCCGGTTAAGGATAAGCATTGTATTCTCATCAATGTCGATTCCAATTATGCCTGGATGTGTACCAAGATATTTCAACACTTCCTCATCGACCGAATAACCTTTTGCTGCGCTGGCATGAGGACTTACAGCCACAGCAGGAAGAAGACAAAGATCATCTGTTCGCTTACCATAGGGGTCAGGAAGCCAGGTTAGCCACATACATCCTATCGCGATGGCGCCGGCTGAATCGCCGGCCACTACACCGCCTCTTGTGAGTAAGGATTTCAGTTCTTTTTCCACGAGCGTACCACGATACGTATTTTCAAGAAGAAGCGATTGCCCACCTGTAAAAAATACCGCGTTTGCAGAACATAATATGTTGACATTTGAATCCAGGTTTGCCGCTTGCCGGCTCCCGGCATTTAGTATTATTACATGCTTTGCTCCCTGCGACTGAAACGATTGCCTTAATTCTGCCGTATCTGCTTTTGGATTCGCCGTGGGGATGATCACAATAATTGCGTCCGGACCACCGGCAAGTGCAATAAAGCGTTTTATAAATTCCCGGGCCGTTTCATCGGATAAACCGCCACCACCTAACATCAATGTTCCCACGACCGGCCACCAATGTGTGGATGTTTGCGCGATGCCCGTTATTGGCTTTTGCAAAAGCAGGATCACAAAAAGAATGGATAGCCTGCGAATGGTAAGAAGCCCGTTAATGAAGAAAAGTGTACGTGATCTTATCCTATTCATTGTCCTCATTTATATAATTCAATAATATATTAATTCGCTGGCGGTCTTTTCATCGCCTTCAATCCTTTTTCTTTATTCAACATTCCGTAATTGACAAGACGATACTTTGGATCGCGGAGGAGTTGTTGGAATTGCGGTGAGATCAATGCATTTAATTCCGCAGCGCGGTTCTTGCTCATGTCTTTCGGTCCCCAGGGATTGGCGTCTTCCATGGCGTTCATTTCCGGGGTTTCCAATCCCACGTGGATAACGAAGAGTTTTGTCTCACCCGGTTGTAATGTTTTTAGCTTAAGCAACATCGTATCCAGTTTATTCGCGGGAGGAGTGAAGTACCAACCCTGGGCTTCGTCTTCTTCATAATAGCGGGAGATACCGAGTTTATATTCGGCGGCGAGTTTTTCTACGATCGCCCTGGTCTCCGGTGTTTGCACCGCCGCGCTCATGTGGTAGTCAAGATAATCGATCTTCAAACCGGCATGGAGTGCTTTTTCGATCTGGGCGCGAAGTTCGGTTTCGATCTCGCTGAGTTTGGGGTTATTGCCGAAAAGCGCGCTGCGCGAGGGAAAGAACAATCCGACAGAATCAACAAGCGATGGCACCGCCTGTGAACCCGCTACCGGTCCCCAGCGGTATTGTTTCCATTCGGCGTTGAGAGTAAGATGTATGCCGATGGATACATTGGGATATTTCTTCAATAGTTCCACTGCTTCGGCGAACCAGGGACATGGAACCATTACTGACATTGAGACAGGAATACCTGTTTCGAGCACTTCTTTTGCCGCAGTGTTTACGGCATGACACATGCCGATATCATCGCAACGAATGAGGACGGGGATCTTGTCTTGTTTCTGTGCAAATGAGAGAGAAGAAAAAAATAGGGAGATTATTATTATTGAATATTTCATGATGTGATATATATGGTGAGCCTGTTACTAAAGTTATATTATTCTCATAGATCAGCATACAAGAATTGAATGGAATAAGGATAACCGCGGAGGCGCGGAGGCGCAGAGACGCAGAGGTGAAAAGACGCAGGGGCGCAGCCGGCAGGCAAGCGCGGGGGAGTAGAGACAAGGCATGCCTTGTCTCTACTCAGCGCCTCTGCGTCTCAGCGCCTCCGCGGTTAAAATTCTTCCATGACGAGAACCTTCTATCCCGACGAGTCCCTCCTTAAAGTTTTTAAATTTGAAAGAGTATAATAGAAGGGAGGAGACTCGTCGGAGAAGGAATCCCGACGAGTCCCTCCTTAAAGTTCTTTAAATTGAATGAGTATTATAGTAGGGAGGAGACTCGTCGGAGAAGGATGATCAATTATACCAGATCAACACCATGCCGTTGCCGCCATTATAACCGCTTCCCGTTCCACCGGCGCCGCCACCACCAGGTGTATGTGTATTTTGTGAGTAATGTCCGGTTGTAAAGGTGGCACCTCTATATTCAGTCATATCGCCGGGATTGTTATTAGTAATCATCAGACCAACGGATGCAGCGCCACAGCCATAATAAGTGATATTACTAAAATTACCTGTTGAATATTCCTGGTAAACCATATTGTTTCCACCACCCTGCAGTCCGGGTAATCCAAATAAATTGGTGGTGGAAGGGGATATACTGAAACTGCCGGGCGTACCGGCGTAACCGATATAGAAGGAATTATTACTCCAGTCGGAACCACTGGCTCCGAATGCGGAAAGAGTTATCCCTCCAATAGCCGCCGTGGTATTTCCCCCGGCTGATGTAACATAGACACCTGCCGATGAACCTGAACCCACACTGATGGTAACAGTTCCACCGGGTGTAACCATAATGGTAGTCCTGGCATAACCGCCGCTGCTCCCACCTGTAAGAGTGGTTCCTCCCGCACCGGCTCCCCAGGCTTCGATCATAATTTCTGTAATACCCGCCGGTACCGTCCAAAACCCTGCACCGGTTGTTGTAAATATGGCAGTATGTTTAAAACCGGCTAAACTGCCCCATGTCAGGCCCGCCCCGGTACTCATCAATACCTGTCCGTTTTGGCCCGATGTCCCATTCGTTTTAATAGTACCCGACAGATTTATATTTCCATTTACATCAAGCTTTTCTGATGGGGAAATGGTTCCTATACCTACATTTTGAGCCTTGGACTGGAATATAGAAAATGCACTAAAAATCAGGCAAAGCTTTTTCATAAGGGAAAATTACTTGTCTGGGTAAAAACCAGCCTAATTTTCGTCAGCCAATGCAATGATTTTCGTCAGCTATTCCGGGACCAGCCTTTTTAAAGGGAAGAATCATTTAATCATCATCAGCGACCCCATCGTTTCTATTCCATCAAACAGGTTACCCAAACGAATATTTTCATTTTCAGCGTGTTGGTTATTATCGTGATTGGCAATGGGAACCGTGATCGTTTTGCCATCCAGGTATTTTTCAAATAAAAACAATGGTAGACTGCCCCCCATCGTGGGTTGCAACACAACCTGGTCCGTAGTGGTTTTTTTAACCGCTTCGATCACTTTCTTAATAATGGGCAGATCCATGGAAGTGCGCTGGGCATTAATTCCATCCTCATCGGGTATGACTTTAATGATCTTTGTATGTAATTTTCTTTCGTCATCGGTGGGTTCATGATCGGTCACGTAATACCCCTGTCCTTTTATATGATCTATCACTTTTTGTTGCTGCCGCCGCCAATCATTTCCTAATACCAACCTTAGATCAAGTACCGCAGTTGCATAGGTGGGTATCTGGTTGGAGGCGAGTTTGCCCACATTGCCGCTTTGTATGCCGTTTATATTTAACGAAGGTTGGTTGATCGCCTCCGTTAATGATACACCCTTCATTTCCGAACCGCTTATTCCAAGTTCTGCTTTCATTTGTTCATCCACAGAAGGTACTTCCTGCAACGCTTTTTTTTCTGAAGGGCTTAAAGGTTTGACATCATCATAAAACCCTTTGATGGTCACCCTTCCGTTATCGTCTTTCATGGAAGCTAGTAATTTGACCAGCATCATAGCAGGGTTAGGCGCCCAGTTACCATAATGGCCGCTATGCAGGGGTCTTTTGGAAGCATAGACCGTAAGGTCAAGGTGTGTATCGCCCCGAACGCCAAATACAATTTGCTTTTTTCCCGATTGGTGAACAGGGCCATCGCAAATGATCCATAGATCCGATAGCAGTAGGGACTTGTTTTTTTCCAGTATTTCATTGAGGTGTGGGGAGCCAGCTTCTTCTTCACCTTCAAAGAAAAATTTAAGATTACAGACCGGGTGTAATCCAGTTTTGCCAAGGGCCTCATAAGCATTCAGGATCGCATCCACACCAGCTTTATCATCTGAGGCGCTGCGGGCGTATATTCTCCAGTCATTATTATAGTTGCCATCGAGAGGTAAAGGCATATTGGTTCCGCCTTTATCTATTGCATCCGAAAGCAATTTAGGCTGGAAAGGATCGAGTCCTTTTGCCCATTGGGCAGGATTAACCGGCTGACCATCATAGTGAGCATAAAAAATAAGTATTTGTGTGGCACCCGGAACCATCACTTCACCATATACAGCAGGAGGGGCGCCTGCTGTAGTAGCAGGTAAAAGCTTTACATTTTGAATGCCCCGTTTTTTCATCATATCCATAATGAAAGCTGCATTCTTTTGCTGGCCCGGACGATCTGCGGCCACATTTGACAAAGAAAGAAAGGAAGAAAACTCACTGATAATAGGACCGGCATTTTGCTTTGCGTATTTGCGGATAGCAAGTACTTCGGGTGATTGGGCGGAAACCCATTGACCCAGCGAGCAACTCAGGAAGAAAAAGAAGAAACATTTTTTCATGAAATATTTTTAGTGGTAGGGAAGATAAAGGTTTTCCATGCAAGTCAGAGATTTGCCGGGAAGGGCGGGAAGGCGGGAAGAGATTCTCCGGAGAAGGTAGATCAATATAAAAAGAGGCTATCTCAAAACTGCTATTATTTTAAAAAGCGGATCCACAGGACCCTGGGACTAAGAACGGGAAGTGTTGATTTTCAATTATTAATTTCTTCCCGCCTTCCCGTCTTACCGGCAAATAATCAGCTTTTGAGACAGCCTCTCGATTTAAATCAATGAATTACTTTACAAGCATTTCATTGACTTTCTCTTTAACGCCACCGGCTAAATTGCTGATCGTGCCACTTTTAATAAATGACTCTACTTGTGCTCCAATGCCTCCGGGCATTTTGTTTTTTAAAAAGTTAACGACTGTTTGAATGGCAGTGTCTGCCTTTGCTTCGGGGATTCCGGCTTTTTCTGAAACCAGTTTAATAAGATTTTCCATTTTTTCTCCTTGTTTTAATGGTGAAATAGTATGTCTATAAAAATCCCTTTTCATAGACTTTAATTTTTTAAAAGTCTGTCAGAAATAATATTGGGGCAATGATGGTGGTCATTGAACAAAGTGAATCCTGTCATTATTCATTTCAATTGAAAAAGAAGAGAAATATTTTTTGCCGGGAAGGGCGGGAAGACGGGAAGAGGAATGTTTTTTTATTTCCGTTATTTTATTTGTCCCATTGCTTTATATCTTGGAACGAGCCCATTGCCATTGCCACCGTCTCCGCCAAAAACAGGTATTTGGGCCGTGTCATAGAATCAAGATGATCAATGTCCGAGCTAAAGAAGAAATTCGTATTATTAAACCTATAGGGTGTATTTTTTTTATTTTATCTCTCAGCTTTTGTTGTACCATTTTTGTTTTATTTAAATTTAGTGATCATTTTTGTCTCATCAGTAAAATGTCTTTACAATTAATATATCCATGCTCTCCGAAGATTTCGCTGCCTTTCTGTTGTTTGATTTAATTTCTCTATACGAACTATGGGCTGCCTGTAACCAGAAACATTAACTTTCATTTGTAACAGACCCGTTGGTCGTTGAATCTCTATAATCACTATATCACCAATTTGAAATTTGCTTATTATTTGCCGAAAATCATTTACAGTTTTTATAGATGATTTATTCACCGTTAGAATTACATCGCCGGTATGTAACCCCGATTTCCCCCAACAGCCAAGTGGGTCAATAATTTTAAGTTTAACCGCAATATTACCAGGAGATTGATATGAATATACACGCAGATCAGCAACAGGTTTTCCGGCGGAGTCCGAAGCATTTGTCCACGTTGTATCAGAACGCATTCCAGCTAAAAGCAAATACTTATTAAAATTAATGGGCTTATTTCCATAGATATAATCCTGAAAAAATTGATGGACATTGCATCCGCAGGTTGCTGCTACTATCTTCTCAATATCCCTGTTGGTAAAACCTTGTGCGCCGCTATAACGTTCCATCATCTTACGCATCACATCATCCAGGGAATATTTTCCATTGGTTGCATCACGAATAATGAGGTCGAGCATGCCGCCAAGCAAATCACCCTGAACATGTGTGCTGGCACTGTAATCGCCCAACATGCCTGGTGGCCCATCGGCAGCTAGACTAATCTTTTCCGCCGATACATGCCTATAGGCGGGACTGCTGTAATACCCGCCCATAAATGCTTCTAGATGTTTTATACGTGTGGAATCAAAAGCAGGAAGACCTGCACGCCGCAGCAGCAGATCAGCATAGAATATGGTTACGCCCTCACTCCACCAAAGGCCACGTGAAAGAGTGGGTGTTTTATAACTTACATCACCAAATTCAACTGGCCGAATACGCATCAGGTTCCAGGTATGAAAATACTCGTGTGCAATTGTACCAAGATTGTAGGCGATATTTTTTGCTAGTTGGGCGCTCGACAAACCAATTGTAACTGAATTACAATGTTCCAGCGCACCAAAGGCTCCATCCTGCAGAAGAAATAAATATTCACGGTAAGGCAGACGCCCGAACAATGTATTGGACTGTTGAACGAACTTTCGGATATTGCTTACCAGCGTTGTTGTATCAAACAGTACTGCATTGGGCAATGGCCAGTAAATTACTCGGTGTGGTACCTGGTCAACAGTAAATTGCCAGGTCTTAAAATGTCCAATAAGAATGGGAGCATCAACCAAAACGGCAACTGAAGGTGCAAAAAAAGTGGATGGATCAGCAGTAGGTTCTAATCCTGTTGCCGACATCCATCCTTGAGGAAGTTTTAAAGTGATATGTGAAGGTGCAAGTGTGGCACCAACAACATACATGAACGAATGTATACCGCCTACAAGTCCGCCTGTTGGCGAAAGAAAAGGACGCCATGCTGCACGTTGTCCTTCCTGTGATGTTGGTAAATGTATGCTATATCGCAATAATACCTCATCACTTTTCACCACTATGCGCCATAACGCACTGTCCTCACGGAATACATTTCCATTGCCGTTTTTTGTTTCAACATGCATACCTTCTACATATCGCCAGAAACGATCATCCAGTTCAGGGTGAGTTACCATGGCTACACGAAAGGTATCGGGAACATTGCGAAGCCGCATCTCCACTTCAAAAAAAGAAAGATCGGCCGCATCAACCAATAATGTATATCCTATAACTGGCTGTGAAGAAGCATAACGGATATCAAAAGCATCTGCACGATTTTTAAACGGGTGTTGTCCAAAAACTGAAGATCCCAATGCAAGGAGAACGATTAGCGTAAAAGAAAATATTATGTGGGATATAATTTTTTTCATTTTGAAATATTTGAACAAAAAGACTTAAGTTTTGATGACGAAAATATATAGTTAGATGAAAGGATGATAAAACTTGATGAAATGCAATTTAAATGTGTCACCCTAATATGACGCACAACACGGTGGGGGGAGAATAATTATTTTTTAAACAATTCTGCTAACCGGCTCTCCAGGTCTGAAGGGTTCAGGTTTTTATCAATTATCTTACCAGTCGGATCAACGAGTAAATTAAAAGGTATGGAATGAACACCAAATTGCAGGGCTACCGCATTGTCCCAATACTTATAATCCGTCACCTGTGTCCATAATAATTTGTCGTTATTAATGGCCTTTAACCATTTCAATTTATCATCTTTTTGTTCTAAGGCAATACCCAGTATGGTAAAATTCTCCTGGCTAAATTTCTGATAGACGCGTACCAGTTCAGGATGTTTCGAGCGGCAGGGGATGCACCAGCTTGCCCAGAGATCGATCAATACATAGCGGCCTTTAAAAGAAGAAAACGTAACCACTTTACCCAGACTGTCAAATTGTTTGAAATCTTTTACAAACTGGCCTATCTCCGTATTCCTGGAGGCTTCAAGCATTGTTTTGAGTCTTATGGCAGATGGCAAATGCTGCGTTTCAGGTGGCAACATGGAAAACAGCTGCAAATACTTATCGACACTGTCCAGATTATCCGGCAGGCCTTCCTTCAGCGCGGACAATGCCACAGGAGAATTAAGATTCAGGCGGAAATATGATAAATATACCTGGTCCTTCATGACTCGTTTTAACGAATCCATTTTCTTCACCATTTTTTGTTTTGCTGCTTCATTATCTTTACCTGGTGGCATCATTGATTGATCCACCGATGAGACATCATTCATGAGAAAAGCATATTCATCTTTTTTTAATTTATCAAAATTCAGGGAGGCTTTTGATCCATTAATAACAGAAGATGTCAGGGAGTGCTTTGCAATAATTGTTGTTTCTCCGGGCATTAAAAAAAATATGAAGGGATCCTCCATGGGCCCTGCAAAAAGCCCTTTCATCTCTTCCGATAGATCGGGCATATTTTTCATTAGCGCTAAAAGTTCTTTTGGATATTCTGTGTACCTGTATACAATTCCGTAACAGGGTTCTCCAATGCTTCCTTTAAAAGTTACCGTATCGTTGGTTACGGAAAGGCTGTCTGTTATTTCCTCATCAGTTGTGCTCGTGAACTCAAAATAAATTTTTCCAACATCTTTGATGGAACTTAAATCAACTGTAACCTTGAATTCTTTCGGAATAACCTGGGCTGTTACAAATTGAGGAATGAATAAAAATAAAAGGAAATATTTCATAACAAGTAAAGTTCAGAACTGACTTCTGTATGCGATATTCTTTCTAATCTTTGCTTAAAGTACGAAAATTTCTTATATAAGGTGGCTGAAGAAAACAGGACGGCTTTTTTGTATTGCAAGGTTATTCGCGGTATTGGAACATTGAGGAACGCTACTAACTGTGGGGGAGAATAATAAAGTAATATTGCGACCGAAAAAGACCAGACCGGTTGAGAAGTAGACACAGTAAAGAAAAACCTAAGGTTGTTGGTTTAGGAGCACTATTTGAAACGGATCTTACTTATTTTTTAAACAAATCAGCTAACCGGTTCTCCAGGTCTGAAGGATTCAGATTTTTATCAATTATTTTACCAGTCGGATCAACGAGTAAATTAAAAGGTATGGAATGAACACCAAATTGCAGGGCTACCGCATTGTTCCAATACTTATAATCCGTCACCTGAGTCCATAATAATTTGTCGTTATTAATGGCTTTTAACCATTTCGTTTTATCATCTTTTTGTTCTAAGGCAATACCCAAGATGGTAAAATTCTCCTGGCTAAATTTCTGATAGACGCGTACCAGTTCAGGATGTTTCGAGCGGCAGGGGATGCACCAGGATGCCCAAAGATCGATCAATACATAACGGCCCTTAAAAGAAGAGAACTTAACCTTATTACCGAGGCTGTCAAGCTGTTTAAAATCTTTTACAAACTGGCCGATCTCCGCATTTTTTGAAGCTTTAAGTCTTGCCAGCAATCTTTCGGCAGAAGGTAAATGCTGGGTTTGCGATGGTAACAGGTAAAACAGTTGTATGTATTTGTCAGTACTGTCTTGTTTAACCGGTATCCCCTGAACAAGTGCATACAATGCCAATGGAGAAGCAGGGTTCATCCGGACATACGATAAATATACATCGTCCTTCATTCTCCTATTCAATGAATCGAGTCTCTTTTCCATTTTCTGTTTATTTTCTGCGTTTCCTTTGGTGTAAGCCACCGCAGATAAAAAGTTATCCATTAACGAACTGTGTTTTTCGAAATAATGTTCTTCCTCTTTTTTCAGTTTATCAAAATCCAGCACAGCAGGGGGGCCGGTTATTTTCGAGGCGACCATCGAGGCATCTAAAGTGATCGTGGTTTCACCCGGCACCAGGAAAAATGGATAGCGTTCCTGTTGGGGTCCATCCAACATCTTTTTCATTTCCTCATCCATGCCCGGCATTTTTTTCATTTGTTCAATAAATTCCTTAGGGTATTCTTTGTAGCGGTAAATAGCGGCGGTGCCGGGTTCCAGGATTATTCCGATAAAACTGACAGTATGGTTAGTTACTGTGATGCTATCGGTTATATCCGGGTTGTCCGGATCATTGCTATTGCTGTATTCCAGGTATAGTTTCTCCACGTCTTTAACGGCGCTCAGGTCAACCGTTACCTTAAATTCCTTTGGTTTTATTTGGGCGGTTATGAATTGGGGGGTGAGTAAAAGGAAAAGGAGGTATTTCATAACGGGGTTTATGGCTTGCCGATACTCAGGTTAGTGGGTCTTTACTAAAAGTAAGACAATTTCAATTGAGGGGTCAATCCCAATTCGTTCCTATTATTGAAAAATACTTTGAATAAGGGAAGATGTTGTGATGTTGGGGAAATTATAACCGCAGAGGCGCAGAGACGCAAAGGCGCAGAGGGAAAGCCGGGGAAGAATTTTTCATTTTCCTGGTTTATTGATTAAGTTAATAGCTGCTCAAAAAAGCCGCCTATTTGTTTTTCTTTGTCAACAAAATGGATCTCGAGGATCCATTCTCTTTTATTACCATTTGCATCGGGTAAGAACATGTCACTATGGTTTTCCGGGTGAATATATAACTGGTAATTTCCCGGTTCTAATCTTTCGTGTGGAAATTCTCCAATAAGATGCCCTGCAAGCTCTCCGCCAAAGACCCAGCCATAGTCTTTGGCTTTTGCTACTGTATAGTGATATAATTCCGCCGCGGTTAGTTTTGTTTGTTGATGAAACCATTCTTTTATTTCATACCATGCTTTTTCAATATCGCTTTTCAAATTATGTTTACCCGGATCGTTGCCGAGTACATAGGTTCTTCCCAGGTCGGCTTCCCAATCATCGATAATAGGTCCAAAATCAAAAAATAAAATATCATCTTCCTGTATCACTAAGTTGGGTGGGTTATCATTATAGGGGAATAAGGTATTGGTACCGCTTCTTACAATTCTTTTATGCCAGTGTTTTTCAATACCAAATAATTCATGTGCGAGCTCAAAGACTTCAGTATTAAGCTGCTTTTCTGATTTCTCGGGGGTGATTAAATGACGGTCTTCCACCGCTTTAAATAATTGGAGGGCTATATTTTCTGCCCAGATCAATTTTGTCCTTGTAGTACTCATTGTTTCGTTTTTTTAATGAGTACAAAACTTCAAATTATTTTCAAGAAAAAAGTTGCCCTATGGCAATTAACGGTTTTTGATGAGCTGTTTCCTGATCCTACTTAGGGATGTTGGGGTAACGCCAATAAAAGAAGCAAGGTATTTTTGGGGTATTGTTTCCAGGTAAGCGGGTTTATTTAGCAGGTCAAGGTATCGTTTGGCAGCCGAATCTTTTTGAAGCGCTGTAAACCTGTCCACCAGGTTGAGGATCACATCTTCCCAGAAATTTCTCATCATCTCCTGCATTTTTGGTTGCGTATGATAAAGCTTATTTAGTGATGTCTTTGGCAGGTAAAGTACTTCGGTGTCTTCAATGGCCTGCAGAAAATAGTTGGAAGGGTTTCCACTGATAAAGCTGTAAATTTCAATAGCGGATGATCGGGGGAAAGCAAACCAGACAGAGACTTCAATATCCTCTTTGATATAATATAGGCACAAACAGCCTTTTTCAACAAAAACAAGGTCTTTGCAGGTGTCTCCTTGTCTTAATAAATAATCATTCTTCTTAATCGATTTGCTTTTGAATTTATTGGGAATGTCTTCCAGTTCGGCATCTGAAAGGTTGACATATTTGGCTATAAATATTTTTAGGTTAGTATGCATATCCATGAAATATCCCGTCTTTTAGTACTATGACCGTTAGTTCAAAAATATATGAAACTTCTGTAACCCAAGTGTAGCCGGGAAGGACGGGAAGACGGGAAGAAAACGTTCCTCTTCCCGTCTTCCCGTTCTTCCCGGCAAAAAAAACCTTCTCATTTAAGATTCAGCTTGTATAGATTCCTGGCATTTGTACGCATGACCATCAATGCAATTTCTTTGGCGCGGACGAGACTAATTTCTTTGTTTCTTACCATTCTCGAAAGCGCGATCGTGAGCGCTTCTCTGCCGGAGGTAGCCGCGATCCAGGCACCTGTCTCCCAGCCAAGACCGGGGCCGAATAAACAAGCATCCGTACCGAAAAGTACTTTTTCGGGGAACTGGGAAAGCCAGTCACATAATGTATTGGCAAGTTGATCGGGTGACATTATACGTGTTAACATGGAAATATCAGCATAGACATTCTGCTTCCAGAGCATGGCAGCAGTATGAGCTGAAAATAAACCTCCTCCATGGAGAAGAACAAATTTTGTATTGCGCAGTTCGGGATCATTGAAAACAGGTTCCAATAGAATCGGATCGCTGTCTGCGGCCACATAGTAATTACCGAAGGCGGATAAAGAATGGATATGAACCACCATGCTGAGTCGCCCGGCCTCGCGGGCTATATAACGGAAAATAAAATCCTGGAGTAATTTATACTGTTCATTGGAGGG
>JADGPW010000026.1 GCA_017882265.1 Chitinophagaceae bacterium
CCGTCACAAGTTTTGGAGGACACCGTCACATTTTGGAGCAAACCACCCGGGATGGGAATTAATTTTGCTTCGTCATTGCCGTAGGTCCCGATAGCTATCAGAATTCGCCCAGGACCACCAGGAAGAGCGAACCCGGTAACCATCTCCCTGGTAGCGACAAAGGAAATAGACAATTTTTTAAAAGCTCTTTGACATATTGGTACTTAGTAAAGCCAGTGCTCGTAAATCATCAATAACATGATTCGAAAATTCTCCTATTTGGTCAACAGAGGCCGTACCAAAAGCGGATAATTTAATAAAGCCGGTAAGGACGTGAAGAATGCAGAACAGATGAACAAGGAATTAAAAATGTAGAAGTCAGTCCGGTCATTCCTTACACCTTCGAAAAACAAGGTTTTCCCCTTCTTACCCGGAAAGATCCGTTCCAGTAGTTCATGGTTTTTGCCATAGCATTCCTCTTTCATTTTTTCCATGCTGATATTAGCCCCCAGTTCATTCAATATCCGGTACCATGCCCGGATATGATATTCCATATCGTTGATCATGGTGCCGTTCAGGTCGAACAGGAAAGCCTTTTTATTATTTATCATGACAGGTAAAAAAATAGCCGGGAAGGGCGGGAAGACGGTAAGAAATCACTAATTGAAAATTATGTCTTACCGGCCTTACCGGCAAAAAAATGAACACTGATGGTCCAATAATAATATACAATGATAGCAATAAGTATTGAAATTATATGCATTTTAGAAACGGGATAACCTTTGCCTGCATTATAGCGGTGGGATACGCGGGGGAAAAACTGTATTACCAACTTCTCAACTGGTTTTCATAAAATGACCATTCAGGAGTAATGATCTTACCGGCTCCCTTTACTTCGTACCAGGGACCTAGTTCTGTATGAACGGGATTGACGACCAGATGTATATCCTGTGCGGGCTGATAGCCTTGTGCCAGCATAAATACTTTGTTTCCCTTATCATTAACAGCTACATCAACTACCAGCATGGCATGACCGGGAAATCCGCCTTTTACCAACACATCACCTGCGGCGATCATGTTGAAATCAGCTACCGGTTTTAATTGTTTTTCCAGGGATGCTGAACCGCAGTATCCAAATATCTTTTCAAGATAAGTTTCAAACGCCGGCCTGTTGGAACCACCCGACCATTTATACCATTTGCCATTGTAATCCATAAAGGAAATGTCCTGGTACCTTTTTTGAGCCCACAAATATTCTGCCCTTAGCCGCATGACCGCATCGGCGCATTGCTGCAGATCTTTGTTACCCACCGACACATCTAAGACAGCAAACTGGGCAGATTGGTCAGGCTTCAGCGACCCATTATAGAGGTAAACGGTCTTATCCTTTTTTAGCGGTACGGTTCTTAACCAGGCAGCAAATGAACCAGCCTGAGCCGGAATCCTTGAATAACCCATCGGTTCGCTGATGGCCCCAATCGTTTTGTAAAATACAGGAGCAGAAGCAGGCGTCCCGGTGGCCGGGGATTCCTTTTGTGCCTGACCGCAGGCAACCACCATAACAGGTAATAGGCAATAAGAAAGTTTCAGCATCTCCCACCTAAGAGCAAATGGCAGAGAATTTCCATAAATAACTACAAAGAAAAATAAATAAAGCAAGGCCGGTCACTATAAGAGCATGAATGAAGAAAGGGCTGCAGGCGTCGTAATGGATCCGAAAAGACTTTCTCACCAGATTGTTGAACCAATCACAACCCATTTACCCATGCTGAGTTTTAATAAAGAAACCGTTTTAGTACTAAATGTTTCTTTATATTCCCTGTTGGAGAAATGTAACCATGCCTTTTCAAAATCGCCGGGTTTCAGATCCCGGTTGGCAATAGTGATATGGGGATGAAAAGGCGGGACATCTTTTTTAATAACTTCCCTGAAAGATTGATAAAAATGGTTTTGGGTTTGATTTTGTAGTTCCTCCAGTTCAGGATTTTCATTTACCTGGACGAATATCACCCTATTGCTGAAATGGGAAAAGCCGCTTATCTCAATTTTCAGTTCATCCTTATCACTTGCAAAAGATTGTAAAGCCTGCAATAATTCCTCTTCCCTTGTTTCCTCCAGCCAGAAGGGTGCAATTAAAGTAATATGCGCCGGAGACTTTAAGGCCACGGTGCATCCAAACTGTTCTTTTACCCATCGTTTAAAATGGTACACTTTATCTTCCACGTTACCGGGACAAAGAATAGCCACATAATACATGCTGTGGATAGTAGGTGGACCCATCAGGCTGTCTTTATTATTAATGAATTCATGTAAAGATATTTATTAACCAACATGGCAGGCTCCATGGCTGAGCTAAGTTTGACCGAAATATATAATAGCTGATATATATCAGTTTATGGCAACAATGAGGGTTGTAAATTGCCACCATTGTCTATTAAAGTTTTTTTATCATGTTACGTCTGTTTCTCCTCACGTTATGTAGTTTGATAATGAACACCTGCCCGGGCCAGTACAATTGGAAACTGGCTACTGAAAAGAATGGTATCCGTGTATATTTATCTGATGTGGCAGGTTCGGATTTTAAAGCCGTGAAAGTGGAATGTGTGTTAACCGGAACCTATACTAAACTCGTCGGCATCCTTACTAACGTATCCCATTTCACTGACTGGGTATATAATAGTAAAACCAGCAAGATTTTAAAGCAAATCAATCCCCTTGATTTTACTTATTACTCAGTGACGCATATGCCATGGCCGCTGTCTAACCGGGATCTGGTCATACATATGCGGGTCAAAACAGACAGTCTTCCGCGATACCTGACTATTTCCGGAACTGCCGAACCCAATATCGTACCCGTCATCCCGGTTTATGTGCGGGTAACACATTATAAAGCCAGTTGGAAGGTGACGATGCCTACTGCCCAGACGATAGCGATAAGCTATTTGCTTGAAGTTGATCCGGGCGGCAGTATTCCCGCCTGGGCGGCCAATATGTTTGCAGATAAAGGCCCTTATGGAACCTTCAGCAACCTGGCTGAACTGTTAAAGAAATAAATCCTGTTTATTGAGTTATTCACATCTCAATTACTGCAAAAACAGGGAATCCAACCGACCCATTCAAAGCCTGGAACAGCGCGGGACCAATCATTTATTTCACTGATGGATATCATTGATTCCTTTTTCCGACACAGGGAATTTTGCATCTATGATATGGTTATTTAGTATTCTTCTTTTTATCTGCCTGTTATTGTCCTGGTTTCTTATTTCACCTCTTGTGCTGGAGACCGATACCCGGATCCCGGGTGCTATGTTAAAATGGGTCAGTATCGGGAAAGCCCGCATATGGTATGATCATGAATGGTGGCTCAGTATACGGGTGCTTTTCTTCAGGAAAACGATTAAACTTTCATCCATAAAGGCAAAACAGAAAAAGCTTACAACCGGGACAGCAAAAAAGAAAAAAAGAAATAAAGAAAAGTTGTTCAGGAAAATGATAAGGGTGATGCGGACCTTTCAAATAGAAGAGTGGCGGGTTTTTCTGGATAGCGGAGATGACAGTTTGAATGCCAGGATATATGGATTGAATTTCCTTCCGTTGTTCCGGGGTCACCTGCAAATTAATTTTAACGATGAAAACTACCTGTTTATCAGGATCAGGAACAGGCCGATGAAAATTTTGTGGGCCTTTTTACGCTAAACCATTTTTTTAACCAATAAAATCGCATGTTATGGCAATTAATTTTGAAGAATCCGTAAAACAGTTTACCGATTTCATTAAAACGGAAGTAAAGACAGAAACGGTGGTAGGTCAATCATTCCAGATGGGCGAGTTTACCTGTGTGCCTGTTATCAAATTTGGCCTGGGTCTCGGTTATGGTTCCGGTGAGGGTCATGGAGGAGTGGAAGGCAAAGGCAAAGGTGAAGGTACTGGTGCAGGTGCCGGCGGCGGCATGGGAGTTGCACCGATCGGTTTCCTTGTTACTCGCGGAGATCAGATCTCTTTTATCTCCACGCATACCAATAAAGGCTTAAGCGCGGTATTTGAAAAAGTACCTGATCTGCTTGAAAAACTGTTTGATAAAAAGAAAAAGGAAAAGGCTGAAGCAATGGCCTGATCCGTTTTAAGGGAGTAAACTTAGCTTTGCATCTCTCCACTGGTAAGGGGGATGGGATTTCTACAAGAAAACACCGTTTATAAGGAAAACTCATCCCCTTTTTAAAAAATGATTTTAATAAAATGAAAAGATAGGCCGGAATGCAAAGGAGATGTCAACTACATTTCTTACAGTAGCAAACAAAGAGATAAAAGCTAATATTAAACATGAAAAACTTAAAATTGACCACCGCTTTTGTTTTGATCACAACAGCGGTTTTTTCACAAACCTATACTCCCATCGATGCTGGCAGTAAAGTCCATTTTGTCATACGGAACTTTGGATTTAAAGTCGATGGGGACTTTACCGGTTTGAAAGGCAGTATAGTATTTGATCCGGCCATATTAAGCAAAAGCCGCTTTAACGTCACAGTTAATTCAGCAAGTGTAAATACGGATAACAATGTCCGGGACAACCATCTGCGTAAGAGCGAATTCTTTGATGTGGAAAAGTATCCGGTGATCCATTTTGTGAGTACTAAGATCACCACCAGTACAAATGCAGGGCATTTTTATGTTTTTGGCAACCTTACTATCAAAGGGGTCAGCAAAGCAGTGGAATTTGGGTTTAGCGCCACTCCTTCCGCCAATGGCTATTTGTTTACTGGCGGGTTTGATATCAACCGAAGGGACTTCGGTGTCGGTGGAAGCAGTATTTCTATGTCTGATAATTTAACGGTTACACTTACTGTTTCAACAACAAAATAAAAGAGACTCAATCCGCAAAACCAACCCTGTTATTAAGGAAATACCAGGGAAGATCGGGTGTCCTAATCTATACACTTGCTTTCCTCTTGCCACCCTGGTTGTCTCAATGATTCTTTCATGTTTCCCACCCGCTCTCCGAATGTGTTCACCCCGAATCCGGAGTGTATCATACCCGTGTCTTGCCTACATTATCCAAGGACCTGTATCGGATTAAATATGGATCAGACTACTGTTTACCCCGGATCAAACCTTAATTAAGGTCTCGTAAAGGTCCCGTAAATGTCTCGTAAAGGTCCCGTGAAGGTCTCGTGAAGTATCATGCTTAAATGGGTCAAATAAGATGGGCTTATATTTCCCGGCAGCCACATTTTCCTTTTATTAAATATACAAAAAAGGCTTTTAAAAAAGATAAATTCTTTGGGTTTCAGGATCTGTTTTTATTTCTCGTAAATGGCTTTCGTTGTACTTTCTCCCCGGGGTGATGATGATACCGTCACGAGAGAAAATGAACCTTCTTTTGTGAGCGTCCATGTTTCAGTGCCTTTAAATTCTGAGGTCTGCCCGTTTCTTTCAAAGGCGATAGAATAAGTGATCGATAGGGACTGACTGTCATCGGACCATTTGGCAGCTGATTTCTTTTTGGCCCCGCCAAATACAGTGGTTTCCGATTCTTTACCGTCAAAGCTCAATGTTTCGGTAGTGGTGACATCATCACCATTAAAAGAAGGAGCCGTTCTTGAAACAGTGATGGCGTCTGGTAATTGATCTACTTTAATAGTACGGGCAGCAAAGCGACCAAAATCTCCCAACTCGCTTTTCCCTTCATTCAATTTCCATTCACCGGAGAAATTGGCACGGTCAGGAAGCGATGCAAAAGACAAAAGAAGAACGGGAGCGCTTAGGAGAGAAAGTATCCTTTTAAATGGCGATTTCATGCAAAAATGATTTTAATTATGAATATAAGAATAAGTTTTGAAATAGCGTGAGGCCTGACGCGTAGCAATGGGGTAGTTAAACCTCAACGTGCGAGTCGCCTGGTAATTTTGATAATCCCTCTGCGTCGTGGCGTCTCTGCGGTTACAGCCCTATCTTTGCTTCACCAACCATTCTCACTATGAACCTTATATTCAACCGCAACGATGATGTGATGAAACAATCGGTAAGCGATATGAAACAGCGCCTGGAAAAAATATATGAAGGCGGTGGCAAAAAAGCTATTGAAAAACAAAGAGCCAAAAATAAATGGACACCCAGGGAAAGAATTGACTACTTAATTGACAAAGACAAACCTTTTATCGAGATAGGCGCTTTTGCCGGATTCGAGATGTATGAGGAGCAGGGTGGTTGCCCGGCCGGGGGTACCGTGACGGGTATTGGGTATGTAAGCGGCCGGCAATGCGTGATCGTAGCCAATGACCAGACAGTGAAAGCCGGAGCCTGGTTCCCCATCACAGGCAAGAAGAACCTGCGTATGCAGGAAATGGCTATGGAAAACCATTTACCGATCATTTACCTTGTTGATAGTGCCGGTGTGTTCCTTCCTATGCAGGATGAGATATTCCCCGACAAAGAACATTTCGGAAGGATCTTCCGTAATAATGCGCGTATGAGCGCCATGGGGATTACGCAAATTGCAGCGGTCATGGGCGCCTGTGTGGCCGGTGGCGCTTACCTGCCCATCATGAGTGATGAGACCCTGATGGTGGAAGGCAACGGGTCTATTTACCTGGCTGGACCTTACCTCGTAAAAGCGGCTATTGGCGAAGTAGTGGAGACAGAGATGCTGGGCGGCGCGGTCACCCATACTGAAATTTCAGGCATAGCCGATTATAAATTCCAAACCGAACAGGAATGCATCGATCATATAAAAAAAATGATGTCCATGCTGGGTGCGACACCCAAGGCGGGATTTGATCGTATTTCTTCCATGATGCCCAAAAAAGATCCCCTGGAATTACATGGGCTATTTCCTTCGGATGGAAAAACCTATGATATCCTTGATATCATCGAACGTATCGTGGATGATTCAGAATTTGAACAATTTAAAAAAGATTATGGCAAAACCATTGTGTGTGGTTATGGCCGTGTAGACGGATGGGCGGTGGGTATTGTGGCTAATCAACGATTGGTGGTGAAAGCCAGGAAGTCCGTTGGACCGGGACGTGCAGATGGTGAAATGCAGATGGGCGGGGTTATTTATAATGACAGCGCAGATAAAGCGGCCCGCTTCATTCTGAATTGCAATCAAAAAAAGATCCCGCTTGTTTTTTTACAGGATGTGACTGGCTTTATGGTAGGAAGCCGAAGTGAACATTCCGGCATTATTAAAGATGGAGCGAAGATGGTAAATGCGGTGGCCAATTCCGTTGTGCCGAAGATCACCATCATTATCGGTAATTCTTATGGCGCGGGTAACTATGCCATGTGCGGAAAAGCCTATGACCCACGATTCATTTATGCATGGCCATCAGCAAGGATCGCCGTCATGAGCGGCGATGCAGCGGCAAAAACATTATTACAAATTGAGATCGCTTCATTAAAAACAAAGGGAATGCTGATCAAACCCGACCAGGAACAAAAGTTGCTGGATGAGATCAAAGGGAAATATGATAAACAGACATCACCTTATTATGCCGCGGCCAGGTTATGGGTTGACGCGATCATTGACCCGGTGGATACGAGGAAAGTTATTTCGGAAGGGATCGCTGCGGCGAATTGCAACCCGGAGATTGCCGAATTGAAAACGGGTGTCTTTCAGGTGTAGGTTGTGAATGGTGAGTGGTGAGTGGTTTCCCTGATTTATAATTTTCCTTTAACAATTTCGAATCTCTCCTGTATTAAAAAGATGAGTGCTGTTACCATATATACAGACGGGTCCTCGAGGGGTAACCCAGGTCCGGGGGGGTATGGTGTGATATTAATCAGTGGACACCATCGGAAAGAATTATCACAGGGATACAAACTCACTACCAATAACCGGATGGAACTGATGGCGGTGATCGCAGGACTGGAAGCGTTGAAGAAAGAAGGACTGGATGTTACCATTTATTCCGACAGCCAGTATATTGTAAAAGCCGTTGAAGAAGGATGGCTGAGAAACTGGATAAAAACAAATTTTAAAGGGGGTAAAAAAAATAAGGATCTCTGGTTGCACTATCATGCGCTCGCCCAGAAACAACAAATCCGGTTTAAATGGGTTCGGGGGCATGCGGATAATCCTTATAATAACCGGTGTGATCAATTAGCGACTGGAGCTGCTGATGGTCTGCACCACAAGTTACTGGAGGATGAAGGATATCCCGGCCATTAAAGAGAGATAAGGATATTATGCCACGAAAAACACACGAATTAACACGAATAAAGACTCAAATAGGTGTTTATTTTCATGTCAACCAGCCTCCCGGTAGCTAATCCTTACCTAAATTTTAAAGCTGATTTTTCTAATTTGCATTATAGCCCTAATTTACTTTTAGATTTGAACCACCCCTCCTTTGTCGGGGCAGGCTGCGGAAGATAGGCACATAGAAATACAAACATAGATTGCTATGTGAACACTATGTTTTCTATGTCCTATGCGGTTCAAAAGTTACAGCCGGGCTTTAAGATAAATTTTTGGGAAAGGTTAAGCTCCCGGTAGGCATGTTCGTGGCTAAAAAATAATTTAAGCTAATGTAAGTACCACTTTTTTCTTTGTAAGATAATTGTAAACAAAAAGGATCGCCGGCAGGAACAACCAAGTGGCGATCAAAGAATTCCTGTAAAAAGGCAAACCGGCCTCATAACATTTCATCAAACCACTGAAATCTTTGGTATAAGTTATTTGTGACCCCATCCATACGCCGAGGTTAGATAGTAAAAAGAAAACAGTGGGCGCAGCGATAGCCCCGGTTAACAGGCTACTGTATTTCCTGCCTTTTAATCCCCAGCCGATTAATGTCGATACCAATAATATCGCATAATTTATCCATTGTCCGCTATAAAATCCGGCATAGGGGAACCAACCCTGGTTGTATAATAACTGAATCACCGCATCGCTGATAAACAAAGCCATCAGGGGGAGTAAAAAAGACGTATCCTTTTGCTTAATGATAAAGCCCGAAAATAATGCGATAGCGATCACCGGTGAAAAACCGGACCAGTCCAGATTGGGCCCGAAGAAAAATTTACAGGCAGTAGCCAGTACAACCAATACCCCTGTAAAAATGATTAAACTTCCGTTGATCTTCATAACAATTATTTGAAATAAAAAGATGAGTTTTTTGCTGAATTACAAAGCAAAAATAAATGAATTGAGACAATTGACCCCCCTATTTATTAACGGGTTTGGTGGGATTTCGCCCCGATATCAAAGAGGACACAGAGAAAAATCAACAATTTTGCTATCCTTACCCCCTCAACTTCAAACCAAATTACAACTAATCAATCCAGGTTACGAGGGTTCGGAAGCTCTGAAAACAGTGGCTTTTGATCTGGCTGTAAGCCCTATCAATTGACCCGGGAATGCTATTGCCGAAGGCATACCGGGTTTAAGATCCAATTTTGCAGCAGGTGTTGCCAGTTTAGCATGACCTTCTGTGATCAGGAGTATTTCAGGTCTTGCCGGTTGGAAAGTAATGGTCTCACCTGGATTCAAAGTAAGGACAGTTAGCCTGAAATCATTCACTGGTGTATTGTATATGTTCTCCTTATCATTCATTTGTTCGCTGGTCAGAATGGTTGCAAAACCCGGTTCACAGGTAACATGTTTCAGCAATTCTTTTACATCAATATGTTTATGGGTCAGGCCGCCGCGTAAAACATTATCAGAGCTGGTCATGATCTCCACACATTGTCCTTCCAAATAAGCATGGGGTAAACCGGCAACCTGGAATACCCCCTCTCCTTTTTTAACATGCACCAGGTTAAAAAAATAAATGGAGAAAATGCCCCGGTCGATATCATGGTTGGAGCGGGAAAATGAAAGCGCGGCCCTGGCTGCCCAGAAATCTTCGCAGGTCTTATCTAATTTGTTTTCCCTGTATAGGGGGATTATTTTTTCAACCAGCGGTTGTAATATGCTGTTCACTTCTTCCTGCGGCATTTCCATAACTTTTTTATATAGTCCCGGATAACCCAACAGGTTAAAGACAGGCAATAAACTATTCAGCTCGGTAACATTGAGTAAAATATCGGTCAGCTCTTCTGTCGCTTTAAACCCATGGAGCAACCAAAAATCACTAAGGGCCACCATGAGCTCAGGCTTTTGGTTATCATCCTTATAATTGCGGAGGGGGGAATCCAGGGGAATGCCTTCTTCGTTTTCCCGGGCAAATTCTTTTTTGGCTGCAGTTTTGGAAGGATGAACCTGTATGGATAGCATTTCTTTTACATCCAGCACTTTAAACAGGAAGGGAAGATCGCCGGCATATTCTCTTAAACTGATAAGACTGCCTTCTTCCCCTTCAATTTTAGAATCTCCCATCGGGTGTGTGCCCATCCAGTATTCGGCAAACGGTCGTTTATCTTTATTTTCCAGTTTTAACAACGAAGGAATATAGGAAATACCCCCCCAATCATAGTGTTTTACTGTTCCTTTTAAGTGGAAAATAGCAGGCATTAACTGAGTTTCCTTTTTATCTTGAAGTAAAGATAATACATGGCTGAGCATAATGAACTTGGACAGTTGGGTGAAGAACTCGCCCGGGCATGGTTAGAGGAAAATGGTTATAAGGTCCTGCATCAGAACTGGCGGTATTCAAGTTACGAGATCGATATCATAGCAACCAAAGGAAAATTCCTGCATTTTGTGGAAGTCAAAGCCAGGAATTACTCACGTTATGGTCATCCGGAGGACAACGTTGGCAGGGTAAAATTCAAGCGACTGCAAAGAGCCGCCGATGCCTATATCAATAAGAACCCGGGTCATGAATGGATCCAATACAATATTCTTGCGATCACCTTTTTTACAAACAGGGAGCCGGAATATTTCTTTATAGAAGATGTATTTCTCTAACCTCTTGGAATTGGGGATGAGGAATTAGGAACCTGCCGGCAGGCAGGTTGGGGATTAGGAATTAGGTCCCACCCTATTGTGAACTGCCGACTGCCCGACTGCCTCCCCTCGGCTACGCTCGGGGTGACAATATTGGCTGGCGACTGCCGACTGACCGACTGCCGATTGCCGACTGCCGACTGCCCGACTGCCTACTGCCCGACTGCCTACTGCCAACTGCCCGACTGCCTACTGCCTACTGCCGACTGCCCGACTGATCCATCGCTGCCATCATCTTCTCAACGATCCTATAAGTAGCCGGGCAAAGCTCAACATTCTGCTTATGAATATGTGCGAAATCCTTCATCTTTTTTGGAAGATGGGGGAACCCGGCACAATCTGAAGGGCGAATTTCATAAATACTGCATTTGTTATCGTCCATGTTCAGGAACTGGCAAGGCTCGGTTTTATTGATCCAGTCTCTATCCCCTCCTCTTTCTCTCTTTAACCATTTTTTTTTGAATGCATCGGGGGTTTCTCCGAAATGTGCAGATATCCTTTTAATATCCGCCGGAGTAAATGTTGGGGTCATTGTCTTGCAGCAATTGGCACAGGAAAGGCAATCCACTTCTTTCCATACTTCTTTTTCCAATTTAGCAGTCAGGACTTCCAGCCCCGGGGGAGCTTTCTTCCCTAAACCGGTAAGAAACCGTTTGAATTTTTTTTTATGATGCCTGACCTTTTGTTTAAAAGAGCGCAGATTCACAGGAGCGATTTTAATCATCCGGCGAAGATACTGATTGAAGATTTATTTTTTCTGCAATAACAAATTGTAATGGGGCAATTTGAATTGCACGCAGAGATCGCAGAGTACGCAGAGTTTTGATATTCAACGATAATCTCTGCGAACTCAGCGTTACTCTGCGTGATATTTTTTCAAACCTGAGCCTTAGCCAACAAATAGATCAAATGGATCATATAGGCAGATGATGAAACAGTGTTAAAAGATTTTTATTATCAACGAAGGGCAATAGTTATTTTTGTTGAGGTATCAAACAAATATATATGAGAATATTTCTCTTGCCGGTTATTGCCATAGCAATTGGATCAGCGTTTGGCGGCTGCCATTCATCTTCCAAACCAAAAACCTTATGTGATTCCGCCTGCCTGAAGGATTCTTTGAAATTTACCGGTGAAAATAAGCTTAAATCGTATGTCTACATCAGCACCCGGGACTGCCAGGCCGATACGATCACCTGGAGCTATAAAGGAATGGGGACCAACCGGAAGACAGGGTTCACTTATTTAATGAATACTACTGTCAATTTCAACAAAGAACATATCCGATGTTTCATACAGGATACCTCTTATGCCTGGCTACTCTTTAATGATTGTGTAACAGGCAGGGGTTTCCAGTTAAAACTTCCTTTCAATAAAGCAAAAGATATCGGCCGCAAAAGCAGTGGTATCAATAACCTGGATCCTAAATTCAGCGTGGACAACAGCATGGTGGCTTATACCGATCGCGGCAATATTTATGTGGAAGATATGGCCACCGGCAAAACGGCGATGATGACCTTTGGCAAAGGAACGGATATGGATTACGACGCTATCCATGAAACACTTGATTCTGTGAATGTCACCCCCACAAGGATATGGGTAAAAGTGAAAATTGATAATGCCTGGAAGGAACTGGAGAAGAAAATTATTTTGGAATAAGGGATGGTAAGCTATTGGCTAATGAAGGAAATCTCCCCATTAACCAATTAACTAATTAAACAATAAACCAATATTCCATGTGGGAACCTTATAAAAAAGGATTCAAAGCTTACCTGCAATTGGAGAGATCTCTTTCATCCAATTCTGTATCAGCTTATATGAGGGACCTGGAATTATTGACTGAATACCTGCAGGAAAATCTCCCTACCGGTCAAAAGCCGTCAGCTGCTTTAAAGACAGCGCGAATAGATGCGGAAGCTGTCAAAAAACCTTCCACGCTTACCCTGAAAGACCTGCAGTCATTTTTAAAATGGATCACGGAACTCGGGATGACAGCCAGTTCGCAGGCAAGGATCATTTCGGGGATCCGGACATTTTATAAATATTGTTTACTGGAAGATATTTCTAAAACAGATCCCACCACCTTATTGGAAGCGCCCCGGTTAAAAAGAACCCTTCCGGAAGTGTTGAGCTTTGATGAAATTGAAAGCATGATCTCCCGGATTGACCTTAGCAAAACGGAAGGAGGGCGAAACAAAGCGATACTGGAGACAATGTATAGCTGCGGGTTGCGGGTAACAGAGGTAATTAACCTTAAACTATCCCAGCTTTACTTCGATGCAGGATTTATCCGCGTGGTAGGAAAAGGTGATAAGGAGCGATTAGTGCCCATCGGCAGAAGCGCGGTGAAATATCTTGGTATCTATAAAAATAAAATACGTGTTCATGTACCGGTAGAGCCCGGCAATGAGGATATTGTTTTCCTCAATAACCGGGGCAGTAAATTATCAAGGATAATGATCTTTTATATCATCAAGGATCTTGCCCTGAAAGCCGGCATTAAAAAAACAGTATCTCCGCATACTTTCCGTCACTCTTTTGCCACGCATTTAATTGAAGGCGGTGCCGACCTGCGGGCTGTGCAGGAAATGCTGGGACATGAAAGCATTACCACCACTGAAATATACACTCATCTTGACAGAGAATTCTTAAGAAAGACATTGGAGAAACACCACCCCGCGTTTAAATAATATGTTCGGCATTACTGTCTTACTGCCTCACTGTCTTGCTGTCTTGCTTTCTCACTGGACAATTATTTTCTCACTATATTTCTTCCCAGATTTCTTATTCGTTACAATCAGAAAATAACTACCCGCGGCAATGTTCGGAACGTCCAATTGCGTTATTCCTGATTCCCGGCCGATCCATATTTCTTTTTGGTGAACAAGTTGTCCTGACTTAACAATTGTAATAAGTAATAGGCCTCCTCTGGTTTCTTCAAATTGATATTGAGCTGGCTTCCCGTAGAAACCGGGTTGGGGTAAACCAGCATTTTACTTTCAGTCATATCAGGACCTATTTCTTTACCCCCTATTGCTGGTTTTATTCCTTTAGCTGTCAAACTATCTTTTCCAGGTTGGGTTTCAATTGTTTCTCCTTTATTAACTATAAAGAGTTCATAAGAATTCTTTCTTTTAATCCCAACAGTAGTTATAACAACTTCTTCCATCACTTTAAGTTCAGGTTTCAACTGGATCGTCATATTCACCGCAGAAGTATAACCAAATGTGAATGGATAATTATACAGCTCAGTTTTATACCCTATCGAACTCACCTCCAATTGGATCATATCGGCAGGGAGGCCCTCCTCCAAAGAAAAATTTCCTAATTCGTCAGCAACCAGACTTGTTTTGCTGTTGACAACAAGGATGCTTGCCTGGGGAATCGGACCCCCGTTTTCATCCACCACCTTTCCTTTTACAAGGATCGAACTTTTAACGGGAGTATTAACCCGTTTAACATTGACAGGCCTGATGACAGGTGCTCCCATAAGGGGTTCAGGCTGGATCTCAGCTTTTCGGGGGTTAATTACTATGATAGTATCACCTAACAATTGTTTTTCATGAACCGATTTTTTATTCACTGGCGCGACCATTGTCCCCATGATCGGAGTGCAGGTCGGCTTTTGTACCGGGCTGGTCATTTCTGTCACCTTTACTTTTCCCTGTGAGGTTGCTTTCATGGAAAACAGGAAAGCAGGAATCACAAATTGAAAGAAATATTTCAACCAGGGAATACGCTTCTTTGGTATCTCGATACTTCTTTCCAGTTGATCGCTCATAAACCTCCCGCATATAGAACCGCCCTTCGTCAAGCTCTGAGTAGGCTTTTTAAAGAACGCTGCGATCTCCCGGTCACTCATATTGCTAAAGTCCACGACCTGTTTCTGGCAGGAGTCACAAAACCTGCCCCTGTTAACGGGGGTCATTTTATCCCAGTTCTCATGGCAGGGTTCTGCTATGGAAATTTGAAGATGTTTCGGCATACAACAAGTTTTATAGTTATTGAATAATGACCTTTTCGGTAAAATGTTTACCGGAGCTTTTATTCGTCATTCGCAGGAAATAAGTTCCTGCTGCAACGGACGGAATACTGATGCTTAGAAAACGGGACTCCCCATCGATCCATATCTCCTGGCTGTTGACCGACTTACCGGATTGATCAATTAATTGAAGGATATAATATCCTTCTTCGGTTTGTTTCCAGTCAATGCTCAGACTACTGCCGGATAAAACGGGGTTTGGATATACGGTAAAAAAACGGGCTGTATTGTTGTTAATAAGATCAGGAATAAGCGGGACAGGTTTAATTTCTTTCTTCACTGTATCTTTTATATAACTGATCTCCCCCATCATGATATTTTTGAGGGCGACTATGCCAATATTGATATTGCCGGAGTTATCTTCCCTCGCAAAAGAAACATCCTTTGTCTCAAATCCGATCGCCAAGGTCTCTAATATAATATCATTCCAGCCTGGAGAAGCTTTTATGGAAAACTCTCCTTTATCGTTTGTTACCACACCAAACAAAGTACCCTTAATGACGATACCAGCACCAGAAATACCATTACCTTCTTCATCTGTTATTTTACCCTTAATAATAATTGTATCAACTTTTGTTTCCCGTAAAGGCATGGATACCTTTCCCATTAACAATGCCCTATTGCAAGTTGGTATTATTGCAGTATCGGGAATGGCAGGCTCGATATTTATTTCCACATCTCCTTTAATCGTTTCCATCCGTTGTTTTTTACCGGGTTGGGGGATGGTATCTTTCACGAATGGTTTTATGGTAAGTGGACGGGCCACCATTCCCATGGTCCTGTATTCATTTGATATGGGTATCCTTGCCGTGTCTGTAGTTGCGGTGGCCACTCTAGCTTTACCCTTTGTTTGCGCGGATGCTTTTACCGATAAGAGAAAAGCCGGCAAAACAATCTGGAAAAAGTACTTTAACCAGGGTATTCTTTTTTTCGGAATGACTAGATCGCGGTCGAGCTGGTCCTGCATAAAACGTCCGCAGACTGAACCTGTAGAAGGCTTTTTAAAGAATTCGGCGATCTGGCGGTCGCTCATATCGCTAAAGTCAAGGACCTGTTTCTGGCAGGAACCACAGAATTTGCCCCGTCCAAACGGATCATCCGGGCAGGCTTTTTCCACGGGTGTCATGCCGTCCCAATTCTCGTGACAGGGAGTAGCGATCGAAAGCTGAAGTTTTTTGCTCATATAAGCTCAATTATTGAAGGATTATCTTCTTAGATGCAGCTGGCTGGTTATTTGCATAACCCGTGTCACGGTTCGGATGATTACTCCAGTACCTGAGATTCGCTGCTAACCGTGACACGGTAAAAGAGGAGTCCCGTAGAAACGAGACTCCGTTATCACTAACCGGCTGTTAAATGATTAGCTATTTTAACTGGGATGCCGCTGCATCGAAAATTGCATATCATTATGGATAGAAAGTATCAATAAACAGGTGGCCGTGCAAAAAACAGGGCTGGTGATGCAGTGATGACCGTTCCAGGACCCATCTGTATTCTGGATATTCACCAGTTTGCCCGTCATCATATCATACCATTTTTTCCAGCTATCACCGCCCTGCATTATGATACCTTCCCCCGTCATCAGGTAACTCATGAATTCTTCGCCCCCATTGCTGCCAAAGCACGACATCACATCCTCACGCATTGCCTGCGACTGTGATGCCTGGTTGATAGAATAAGCTGTTACCAGTTGCTTGGCATCGGTTGTTGACATACCAGCCGCCACCAGGTTCGCTTCTGTTACTTTATCA
>JADGPW010000027.1 GCA_017882265.1 Chitinophagaceae bacterium
AGGACAGGTGATCGTCGGGGGCACATTATCTATTACTGTTACTGTAAAGCTGCAGGTTGTCGAATTGCCGACACCGTCTGTTACCCTCCAGGTTATTGTCGTTTGTCCGTGATTGAAGATCGCTCCGGCAAGTGAATTTCCGCCACTCGCGGGGCTCACTCCACCCGGTCCACCCGCTCCCGGATTGGCAACCGACGTATAGGTTATCGTTGGTCCACCACCGTTACAGGTTACATTAGGCGTGAACGGGGTCGGATCGAACTGTGTTCCTACCGTTGCATAAGTACATACGCCGGGGTCCGTAAACTTCGACTGGACACCCGGACAGGTTATCGTCGGAGTCGGTAATGCCGTGATATGTATCGTATCCGGCGCGCCGGGGCAACTCAGGGTGCCCGAGCCATCCGGCGTAAATATATAAGTCACTATCTGCGGTACGCCCGTAGTATTGGTAAGTTTATCTGTGAACACGCCATAAGCCTGGTTGGCCTGTGGCGGAGTGAGGGCCGTGTGGTTCACACCCCCGGGATAGCTGCCCGTACGCGTATACGTTCCACCCACTCCGTTAGGATTTGTGACCGTTATGTTCACCGTTCCATTGAAACATATTGTCGTAAAATCGGGTACCGCGAGGATATTGGGCACCGGTTCTACCGTGATATCTACTGAACCCGTTAAGTTTGGTGAAGGTGCAACAGCCGTACATCCGTTCACATCCGTCAATGAGATCCAGGTAACACGATATATCGTATTCACGGAAGACGTATTGGTGAGCTCGCCCGGCGGTATCAACACCGCTGAGGCGCCAAATGCCTGGGGTCCGAAAGGATGATCTGCAGTAGCTATACCCGCACCACTTAATACAGCAATATTGAAATGACCATTGAAAGGCGCAGTTCCTGCTGTGGTAGTTATATCCACATTACTGCTTTGGCCCGCGCAGATCGTTGAATTGGTAGCTCCAACAATCGCCGCGGAAGGCTTAGGATTAACAGTAACTGTTGTTGTCCCCGGAGGACAACCATTTGCCACCGGCAGGGTATATACAATTACAAAAACACCAGGTCCGGAAACAGATGGGTTAAACACCTGGGAACCGACAGCGCCAGTGATTGCTCCTCCTGGTCCACCGCTAAAGGTACCGCCGGCTGGCGTACCTGTGAGTGGGATTGGATTCGCATCCCGGCACACAGGGCCATAAGGGCCACCTGCACTTGTATTACAAGGAGCGTTGCAACTTTCAGTCGTTTGGAAACCACGGTTTGCTGAAATATCAGTACCAGACGTCAGGTAAGGTATATACTGTGGGGGGTTAAGGCCGGTTATCTTCCCGGTAACGTTACCCGGAACATTTGAACCCCACCAGTTACAAGTCATATCCGTTGGCGAAACATCGCCGCCGGGGACAACCCTGGCATTCTCGACAGGATTATCAATATTGTTGAAATGAGCAGTCAGGGTAATAACATGGCCCGCCACAGATTCAAGACGGAATCCTTCCGTAGTATTGCCCGTTACATTGTTATTGTTTACCGTAGCCGCCACATCCTGAGGACCGGTTATAACAAGTTGTTGTACGCTTGTGAGACACACTCCTGTTGTTGCCGAACCGCCTGCTCCAAAAATATCATTGTTTGTTATTGTTGGTTTAGCCAAAGTAGCCGGCGCGCGCCCGGCAATTTTTACACCAATACTCGTATAATTGATGATACTGTTATTATCTACATTAACATTCACATAAGGCTGGAAAATTGAAATACCATTTGAACTACCTAAACCCACGTTCATGTCAATCACATTATTAGTGATCTGGTCGGGTACATGACTGGCTCCCCCACCGTTATTGTCAGATGAAATTCCCACGCCACTAGTACCAGCACCCCCTGCAATACCAGTAACATTATTACCGGTAATTGTTGTAGCTGATCCATAGTTGGTGTGGATCGCATCACTACAATTAGTTACTATATTATTAGTGATCGACCCCGTGTTTCCATAATTGTATATTCCAATTGGAGTAGATTGATCGCAACCAGCAACACCTCCATTAACATTGTCAACCGTATTATTATGGAAATTGAAAGTATTAATACCTACATCACTTACCGAATAGATCCCAGTCTGCCACAAATTCTTCACAAGGGTATTGTTAACTTCTAAATTAGTAAAGTCACCACTTGGCCAGTGTGTTGAAATACCAGTCCAGGCATCCACATTTACACCGTTAGAAGTCAGACCGGAAATTGGAGTACCATTTCCATCTATTGTAAGGTGATGAATATGCACATTGTTCGCCCTGACTGAGAAAACAGTACTTTCTACTCTGCCACAAGTCCCGATAGTATTATTCGCAGGTCTTACAATTGTAGTTGCAGTTGACGTACCACGAATCTGCAGTTCTTTATCAATGATGACGGGATTAGGTTCATCAAAAGTACCCGCATCGCCAAGAATATCATCCCCGTTTGTTGTGATGGCAGCAGCTATAGCTGCTGCATAAGTTGGATAATCTGTACCCTTGGTTACATTATGTACACGGAAACCAGGATTAAAGGCGGCTCCGGGTACTCCACCCACCCAGTTTGAAACACAGCCTGGTACCAAAGCAAAACCCACTAATGTACCATTCTGAACGCCACCCCCAGGTGCCCCATCCAGAAGTGTCGTAACACCAGTATTATTTCCACAAGCCACACCCTGGTTATAACGGTAATAAGCTACTAAGCCGGCTTCATCACCATTCAGTGGCGAATTCATATCCGCAATAATTTGAGGTGCAGTCCGGACGGTATTCCATAATCTTGTTTCATCAATGGTTCCATTGAGATTCTGGCCAGGAGCTGTACTGCTTGCTCCAATGGCCGGAAATGTTGTCTGATTTGAGATTGTATATAAAAAGGGCCCTCCGAACGGAGCACCATCTAAATACATCTGCGATCCACCTGCTACACCGCTTTGAAAAGAAAATGCCACATGATGCCAGAGATTATCATTAAGCGCTGGCCCGGCAGGAGTAGTTGGCCCGGCAGTCCAGTCGAATACTGAAAATTGATTACCAATAAGAAACATCCCGTACGCGAATTCCTTAACAAAAATTCCGCGGAAGCTAGCCCCTGCTCCTGCAACTGGTATCTGGATCCAGGCCTCCATAGTGCCGATAGGTATTTGGACAGAAGCCGAATTTGGAATATTCACACGATCATTAATGCCATCAAAATTCAATGCATTGTTTTGAGCATTGACCGTTCCAAACAGCATGCAACTCAGCAATACTATATATACCTTTTTCATAAAGCAGCTACTTTTTATATTAGAGAAAAATGATTGCGGGGAAGAAACGCCAGTTGAAGTGGCGGGGCCGGGATTTATTCTGACAAGCCGAAACCTGGGTTCCGATCTAAAAAAAGAATTGAGTAACCGGTTTTTGAGAAAGAGTAAAAAAGAACTCATAACAGTCTATGGTTTAGGTTATAAATTTAATCATCCATTTGATCCTGATGTTATTCAGAATAGATCTGGAATTTATATTAAATGGTGATTCAGGGGATAAGTTGGAAGTAAATTGCTTGAATTTGAAAGTTAAAGTAAAACTAAATATCTTATACCACAATAATATTTTCTATTTTTTTTTTCTAAACTGCCAATTTCCATGGAATTATACGAAAAATCGGGGATTTACTTGGCGGTCGACAGTCAACAGTTGGGCAGTCGAGCAGTTGAGCAGTCGACAGTCAGCAGTCGAGCAGTCGGGCAGTCGGCAGTCGGGCAGTCGGGCAGTCAACAGTTGGACAGTCCACATTCCGTCTATACAACTATCTTGTTGTTATGGGCAAAAATATTGACTCTTCTTTTCTTCTTTGACGAATCTGATGCCTGCAATGAGGTTCTTTTAACTTAAAGAACAGTAAGGGGGACTATCGGAGAAGAGTTCCTAATTCCAGAAAATAGTCTTATCTATGTTTTGAATCCACTAATATATTCCGGTTATGGCCAGACAACAGTCCTCACCTAAAAAAAACAAAGGAAAAATCATTGCACCGGTCGCTGCAAAAAAAGAGAAAGTAAAGATCAAGGCCCGGCCGGATCAGGCCATGACCCTTTGGATGATCGTGCTGGTACTGGTTTTGCCGGTATTATATACAGATAAAACAATGGACCCGGACATCCCGGTACGATATATATTTATCACGGTCTTTCTGCTTCTTTTCATACTATACTTTTTTGTGCTTCGTAAAAAAATTTCTGTTTTTCCCTTACCCCTCCCCGTTAAAATTGTATTTGGAGCCGGCGCCGCCTATGCGCTATGGAGTATCGTTTCCGCCATGGGAGCCCTGAATCCGAGGGAAGGTTATTACGAGATCAGCCGTCAACTGCTGAATATTATTTTCCTGTTTACGGTCATGATCATGATCATAAAAGAAGAACCTTCTGTCCTGAAGCTATGCAAGGCGCTGGTACTGGTGGCGATCATCCAGAGTGTGATCGGGATCTTTCAATATTACGACCTGGGATTCACGAATATTCCCGGAGATCCCGCACGGCCTTATGGTATGATGGCCAACCGGAATCTTTATGGTTCGGCCCAGGCATTGCTGATGCCTTTTTGTGTCTTTGTTTTATACAAGGCCGCCACTTCATGGAAATATATTTCGGGTATTGCCCTGGCCGGACTCAGCAGTTCTGTTTTTCTTTCGCAAACGCGTTCGTCCTGGCTGTCTACCATTGCCATCATGATCGTATCCTTTGTATTGGTATCCATTTTTTCAAAACCTAACCGGAAAAAATGGGCCATTGGAACCCTCATCGCCGCGATCAGCATTGCGATCCTGGTGTTCCTGATATTTTCCTTGGATACAGAAGGTGATTTGAGGCAATCCACCATTGAAAGAACCAGGAGCCTGGCCCCGGGAGGAATCTCCGCCAATGATCATAGTGTGGAAAATGCGCAGGAAAGGATCAGGATGTGGAAAAAGACCTTCCTGCTTATTAAAGATAAACCAATTACGGGCGCAGGACCCGGGAACTGGAGAATTACGATCCCAAAATACGGAAGCGAAGGTATGTCATGGTACTATGGTCAATATACTCCTGACCGGCCGCACAATGTTTACCTGCTGGTGACCAGCGAAACCGGTATCCCCGGAGCCCTTTTATACTTTGGCATGTGGCTGATGATCGTTATCCTGGGTTTTAAAGTGATCCGAAAGCCCCGATCGGAAGATCAGCGCATATTGGTCATATTGATGCTGGCAGGAGGGGCTGCCCTGGCTTGTGATTGTATGTTCAGTTTTCCTACTGAACGGTTTGAACATTCGTTGTACATCTACCTGATGGCGGGGATCATCCTTGGAATTTATGCCAACAACGAGGCACAGGATAGACCCATCAGCGCTTCCCTGAAAAAACCTTTATTATGGCTGGGCATCACCATCCTGCTTTTTAATCTTTTTCTCGGTTTCACGAAATATAAATTTGAAACTCATTTTAAACAAGCCAATTATTATCAAAGTCAGCAACAATGGCAAAAAGAGGTGGATGAAGTGAGAGCAGGAGAAAATAATTTTATTACCCTGGGCCCTGATGTCAGCACCCCCATACAGATAAAAAGCGCTATCGCGTATAAGGAACTCAAAGAATATGATAAAGCCCTTCACGATATAAAAATTGCCGAACGGTATCACCCATACAATTCCAGGTCCTATAGTACCGAAGGCACTATTTATACAGAACAGCAGCAATATGATAAAGCGATTGCCTGTTATCTCCGGGGTCTGCAGATCAATCCCATGTATGATGTGCTTCTAAAAAATCTCGCCATCAATTATTTTCTGACCAATAATTTCAAAGGCTGCATAGAAACGATTGTCAAGCTGAATATACCAGGGGATAAACAGTATAACGATCTAATGAATGATGCGAAACAAAAGCTTGCCGCTGATTCAGTCGGCAGTCGGCAGCCTGGCAGTAAGCAGTAGGCAGTCGGCAGTCTTGCAGTCGGCAGTCGGGCAGTCGGCAGTAGGCAGTCTTGCAGTCGGCAGTTGGACAGTCGGCAGTCAGGCAGTCGGCATTGTCACCCCGAGCGTAGCCGAGGGGCGGCATTGTCACCCCGAGCGTAGCCGAGGGGCAATTCCAATAAATTAACTATCTTTTTTTAAGATAGTTTGAAATCCATAGCCCAGTTTAAGAAGATAGAGTTGCGATATTTCCATCGTCCAATCCCGATTTGGGATAGTGCTCTTTATAAATTATTTTAAAACCCCGCATGGGTATTGCCTTACAGGGTTGTTCTATTTAACCCGGAACAAATTATCCCATGCATGATCTGAAAAAGTTAGACAGGGCTGTACTCGAGAATATGATCCTTGCACATTCCGCTAATAGTAAACGATTACTCAGCGAAGAAGAATTTAATGTTTGTAAAAAAATTATTAAAGAACTCAAAGCCGAACTCGCATCCCGCACCGAAGAACCCCAACCGGGTAAAATAGCTAAGGCGTCCATTGAACCGGCAAAACCCTTACCTAAAATACCCGGAAACATCCTGAGGAAAAGGTTTGTTTCTATTTGCCTCTGAAAAAATTATTGGTTGGTGTTGTAGAGACAGGGCATGCCCTGTCTCTACAACGCAACCGGACAGTAGGGCCAATAACCAATAACCAATTCCTATTAATGTCTAAAAACTCCTCGTCCCATCCGGCTGATAGGTAAACCGCATGGTATAAATGATCTGCTGTGGAACGGGTCCTGTAAACGGCGCATAAGTAGCGGAAAGTAATTCCATTTTCGCATAATGGACTCCGTCAGCTGTACGGAAAATAAATACTTTCCCGGCTTTCGGTACAAAACTGTGCGTAGTTATGTTATAATCATACCAGGATCCGTCCTTAATAGCTCTTTGCGAAGCCGTGGTATCATACGCATATCCAATGGAAGGCGCCGCGGTGGTATTATCATATACACCATCCATCACCACCACGCCGGCATTGCCCGGCCCCCCACTGTAACTGTTGACCAGGAAAGTGGTCAGACGTAAGGCAAAGTCCCATTTGGCAGAACTTGAATCGGAATTGGCTACCACCGAGGTGTCCTTAAAACTAAAAAGCGTAAAGGGCGTAGCGCTGCTAAAATTAACCGTGATGTCTTTTGTTTTGGTCACCGGCTGTACCGGAGCAACCGTGTTATCCTTTTTACAGGAAACCATCAATACGGTCAAAGCGAGGGAACAGCTGATCAAAAAAGCATGTTTCATTTTTTATTTGTTTTATGGTACTGAAAAGATTTTTCAAATGTGTAATTCATATTCACAAAAAATAAACGACCGGGTATTTCGGGCAAGTGTTGTGCATCCGTATAATTAAAAATATTCTCCACCCCCGCCTGTAATTGAAAATGATCGTTTACCGATTTTGCTACCGCTGCATTCATCATCATAAAGCCTTTTACCATTTCGCGGGGATCATCGGCTATATTATCGCCATTCACATCAGCATAACCGAATGGTCCGCGCCCCAGTAAGCGCAGGTAAGCATTCCAGCCGCTCTTTTCATCATCATACAATAGTTTTATATTGGCCGTATGCCTGGACCGGTTAAATAATCCAAAATAATCGGAGCGCCTGACCAGTCTTGTCTGAAAACTAACGGGATCCCTTTCATATAAACTGCTTTGTTTGATCTGCTGAATAATTTCTTTATCCTTTGCATCTAAAAACTGGTATCCGCCCGATAGAAAAATGGTCTTTGATACTTTATATTTTATATCCGTCTCCACCCCTTGCGTGTACACCCTGCCCACATTGTGATAGCTGAATATGGCCTGGCCATTACTTCGTGAAAAAGGCAGGGTGAATACATCAATAAGATTCCGGATATCATTCCGAAACAAACCGGCTTCGATCGTCCACCTGTTGCCGTTATATTTTACCCCGGCATGGGAACCAAAGGAAGTTTCCGGCCGAAGAGCCGGCGGATGTAAATAAGGTGTAATATCTGCGCCGTTTTGTAATAATCCCTGTTGTTGCATCAGCAATAGTTCGGACCCCAGTTCCTGGCTGCCTAATAAAGAATAACCGACCTGCGAGTTAAAAAAATTCAGGTACAGGTGACGGAAATCAGGGGCTTTAAAGCCCCAACCGGAAGAAGCGGTGAATTTCCATTTGTTATCAGGCTGATAGGCCAACCCGAGTCTCGGGCTTATACGCGCCGCAAAATCACTTCGTTTATCTATACGGCCGCCGGCAATAATGGTCAGTTTCTGATGCAGCATTTTCCATTCTTCCTGGGTAAATGTATACAGGGTGGTCAGTGTTCTTTTACCTGCATACCGGGAAGCATTGATCATTTCAAAATAAGTACCGGCCCCGGCTGTATATAGACCTTTGCCGGGTTTGCCGCTTTCAAATTGTATTTCGGGTTTCAGGATCGATTGATCAAAACTGGTTTCATCAAATGGAGTATTGGTCTTATCCAGGTTGACATAAGAATGATTGCGGTAGTGATCATAAAAAGTGCGGAAATATATTTTATGATCCGTATTCCATTGCCAGCGCAATTGTGAGAACGCGGTCTGGTCTTTTTCAGTAGTATATCCCCTGACGATAGCGGGATTATTTTGCCAGTATATCTGGTAGTTATTGGATTGTTTGGAATCATAATCACGAAGGGAGAGCAGCCATTGCCATTGATTCGAAAAATCATGTGTGATCTTTAACTGGCTATTCCAGTCCCTTGACGGATCAACTGTTTTACCATATACAGATGGATCCAGGTCATACCCGGAACTGGAATACCGGTTCACAAAAAACTGTACTCCTGTCCTGTTAAACCGGTTAGCATAAGAAACCGTTCCGGCCGCCGTGTGATGACTGCCTGCATGGGCCTGCCATTCTATTTTTTCTTTTTGAGGAGAGGCTGTAATAATATTAATCACCCCCGCCATAGCCTCACTGCCATATAAACTGGAGGAAGGTCCTTTTACAATCTCTACCTGGCGGATATTACCGGTAGCGAGACGGCCGAGTTGCAGTATACCCGCATTTCTTCCGATCAGGGGTTCACCATCCAGTAATATCAATGTATATGCCGGGTCAAGTCCCAGCATTTGCACACCCTGCCCAAAGGGGTTAGGATAACCATTGAGCGAAGAGCCCAGGTTACTGTTCACGATCACTACACCCGTTTCTTCCTGCAAAATATCCTGCAATCGAAGAGAACCGGTTTGCTGGATGGTCTTTTGTTGTATGACCCTTACGGGTATCGCCACATTACCCAATTTTCTTTCGGACCGGGTAGCCGTAATTACTACTTCGTCCAGTTCTTTGGTGGCACTGCTATCCTTTCCCTGTTGACTGATGGCAGGTAATGCGGAACAAATAATGAAAAGCAGTTGAATGATGATCGTCAGGATCTTTTTCATGGGACGCAAAGATTGCGCAGCCATGATCAAGATTTATCACACAATTGTAAGGAAGATGAAATTGATAAACGTTTTACAAACGAATGACGGCCACGATAAAAAGATCATACGTATATATGACAAAAGTCAGGAAATAGATAAAAGATTTTTAGATAAAAGATAAAGGTGTTATAGATAGAATTGAGCCTTTATCACCGGCTAAATAACTTGAACTTTGCCAGGGAAAACCAATTGATTGTTATTTTTTGTATAAAAGTGGGTATGCAATCTGTGTTCCAGCGGAACACATCATGGGTAGAAAAGATTCAGAAGGATGGGAAGTGTTCCGGAGGAACACGTCGTGCTTTTTTTCAAAAGGACGTTAGCACGATACGTTCCTATGGAACGTTTACCAACTTATCATTTTCTGTAGCTACCCATGAAATGTCCCTCCGGGACATATTGAATTGTAAGCCGGTAAAAGTACGGAGCAGATAGAAGGTAACAGATAATAGCTAATGGTCTACGAAAATTGGCCCTTTATCACAGGTTAAAATATCTATTTTTTGCCTTTGAAAGCCAATCGATTAATTCGAGTTATATAAAATATAAAAGTGAAGAGATGCAATTAATAAGACATGGCCAATCCCGTCTTGCAAATTCCCAATTCCCAGTCCCTAATTCCTGGCTACCGGGGAAGGGCGGAATAACAATTCACATGGCTTCAGTCCCGTGTGTTTTTTGAATGCAGTAGAGAAATGTGAAATAGAAGAATAACCCAGCAATAAAGAGACTTCCGTTACACTCAATCCTTTTTCATACAACAAATACCGGGCATGCTCCATCCGCTGGCTTTGGTAAAAATCAAAGACCGTGGTGCCAAACAATTCCTTAAATCCTTTTTTCAGGTAACATTCATTGATCGCCACTTTGCGACTGAGTTCCCTGATCGTGATCGGCTCACCGATATGCTCCAACAGGACCGCCCTGGCTTTAATGATCTTTTCGCGATCGGCCTCATTGGCGAGGAACTTGCAGTTGATGGTATCGATCTCTTTTTCACCCAGCATACAATCCAAACTGTATAACAACAACATCTGGGTTTGCGCATTGATATAGATATTTTCCAGGCTGTCCGCGTACGTATGATTCAGCACGCCTTCAAGCACCATTCTTGTTTTACCACACAAAGGCAAAATTTTGGTGAACGAAGAAGTGTGAGTAAAATTCAGGATATCATCCGTCAGGACCGCATTCCCCTTCCTGGGTTTTACAAACTGGCTCAGGTGTACCGGTGAAAAACGAAAACTTACCACATCTATACTATCGGCTCTTTCCTGGCAGGTCCTGGATGCCCCGAACTGGCACATATCACATTCTGTTTGCTTCTTATGGCAATACACATTCCCGCTCAGGCAAAAACGAAGTTCAAAATAATTTTTGTCCGGACGGTCAGGTTCATAATGATAGACCATCATACCGGTATCTTCAATGTTCCATTGCGGGTGACGGCTGTACCGGTTAATGGTATATTGTACGGAACCTGGAATTTGCTGTTCTTTCTCCTGCAACAGGACCAGCTGATCCTGCATGAATGTTTGCTTATAAGCTAATGTAAGTATGTCAGGAGGATTATGCATAATTGATTAACTATTTTATTTGTGGGTTAAATTGCACGCAGAGGTCGCTGGGCACGCAGAGTTTGGATACTCAAATATATCCTCTGCGTACTCTGCGATCTCTGCGTGAGCCATTTCAAATTGTGAAGCTAACGGCCGATCCAACAGCAAATTTACTAAGCCCGCACTGATTTTTTAAGATCTGTTTAAGGCGAATTATCTGAAAGCCTGAGTTTTAACAATCTATAGCCAAAAAAAGTTCGGTTTTTAGTCGTATCATCTAACTTTGCGCGTTGAGGCTGTCTCTAAGTAGATTTTCTCGCAACGCCGCAAAGACGCAACGTTTGAATTTCAGTAATTTGCTTTTTGCGCCGTGGCGTCGTTGCGTGATATATCCCTCTTTTGAGACAGCCCACTTTTTATATTCAGCGTCATGATCCATCCGCATACATATATTCATCCAAATGCAAAGCTGGCCACGAATGTGAAGATCGATCCATTCACGGTGATCCACCAGGATGTGGAGATCGGTGATGGCACCTGGATCGGATCCAATGTGACTGTCATGGAAGGAGCCCGTATCGGAAAGAATTGCAGCATTTTTCCCGGGTCGGTCATCGCGGCCATTCCACAGGACCTGAAGTTCCAGGGTGAATACTCCACGGTAGTGATAGGTGACAATACGACCGTACGCGAATTTGTAACTGTAAACAGGGGAACCGTACACCGGGAAAAAACAGTGATCGGCAAGAATTGCCTGATCATGGCTTATTGCCATCTGGCCCACGACTGTATGGTAGGGGATAATGTCATTATGAGCAATAATACCCAGTTAGCAGGTCATGTGACGGTAGGCGATTGGGCCATACTTGGTGGCATGTGCGCCATCCACCAGTTTGTACATATCGGGCAGCATTCCATGTTAAGTGGTGGTTCGCTGGTGGGGAAAGACGTACCTCCTTATATCAAAGCCGCACGCAATAATCCTTTGTCATATGCCGGGGTCAATTCGATCGGAATGAAAAGAAGAGGGTTTACTGTAGAGAAGATCAACCATATCCTGGAGATCTACCGGGTGATTTATGGCAAGGGATTGAATATTTCACAGGCAGTGGAATACCTCGAGGAAGAATTTGCCGCCACAGATGAAAGAGATGAGATCGTCCAGTTTATCCGCAGTTCCCAGCGTGGTATTATCAAACGCTTTACAAAAACAAATGGCGATGAAGGTATCGTTGACTGATGCCGGCAAACGTTTCAACCGCGATTGGATCTTCCGTCATTTCAACTACACATTTGAATCAGGACGATCGTATGCCATTACGGGACCCAACGGTTCAGGGAAGAGTACGTTGTTGCAAACTCTCAGTGGAGGTATGATGATCAACGAAGGAAATATTCAATATTCAATTGACAATGGGCAATGGGCAATAGACAATGGACAATGGGCAATAGACAATAGACAATTGGCAATAGGCAATGGACAATTAGCAATTGAACAAGTTTATAAACATGTTTCGATTTGTGCGCCCTATATGGAATTGGTGGAAGAAATGACATTGAAAGAATTCCTGCAATTTCATCAGGGATTCAAGCCATTCCTTTCAGGGATAACAACTGACCATATTATTTCAACCCTTGGTTTGGAAAAAGCCTTTCACAAACAGATCCGTTATTATTCCTCGGGAATGAAACAACGCGTGAAGCTGGCGCAATGTATCTTTTCCGATACACCCATTGTTTTACTGGATGAACCCTGTACCAACCTGGATAGTGAAGGGATTTCCCTTTATCATCGCCTGATCAATGATCACTGTACACAACGATTGGTGGTAGTGAGCAGCAATGATGAAGTGGAATACAGTTTCTGCGAAGAGAAGATCAATATAGCCGATTATAAAAAGTAACAGACTCCACGCGTCTTGTCGCGGTGTGGATTAATGCATCGCTTCACTCAAATCGATCTTATGTTTCTTATACCCTTTTATCATCAGCACAAAAGGCACGCATACCAGGAACATGATACCGATATAAAAGAATACATCCATATAAGATAATACCATGGCCTGTTTGGTAACACTATAATCCAGCGCTTTGTAAGTACTTTCCAATGCCGTATTAGCGGCCATTCCTTTTGCCATAAAACCATGTTGTAATGCCAGCACCTGGTTTTGCACCGTGGGATTGTATAATCCAGGTTATTGACAAGGCTTCCGCGATGCACCATGACCTGTTGCGCCATTAATGTGGTAATGATGGCGATCCCGAATGATCCGCCAAGTTGCCGCATCATTCCGGTAAAAGCCGCGCCCTCTCCTATCTGTCTCCCTTTCAGTGTACTCAATGACAACGTAGTAACGGGAATGAATAAAAGCCCCATCGCCACACCCCGGAATATAAGCATCCAGAAAAAATTATCCTTACTGGTATCGGGCGTTATGATCTTGTAGCCCCACATACAAAAGCCAAAGAACATCAGCATACCCAGAGCAGCCAGGTATTGATGTTTGGCGCCACGTTGCAATAGCTTGCCGATGATCGGCATCATAAAAGCCGTTGTCAGTGCTGCCGGTATCATCAGCATGCCTGCCTGTAAGGGCGTCCACCCGAGTGTGGCTTGCACATACAACGGAATTATGAACGTGGATCCATATAAACCAAAACCCATGATAAAAGAAAGTATGGTGCCCACCCGGAGGTTACCATTCTTTAACACCCGGAGGTTAACTACCGGGTTTCGAAAACTGATCTCCCGCCAAATAAAAAAGAAACCTCCCAGGACAGCCGTCACTGTTAAAAAAATAATGATGCTACTACTATACCAATCCTCTTCATGCCCTTTTTCCAGGATATACTGCAGGGAACCGACAAAAATGGCGAGAAAGGCGATCCCGATCCAATCAATATCGCGTGTAGCGCTTTTCGCGGCATACCGGGGACTTTTCACAAACTGAAGCGTCAATAATGTAGCAATCACACCCAGGGGAATATTGATATAGAAAATATAGGGCCATCCCAATGTTTGGGTGATATATCCACCAAGCGGTGGCCCCAACGTAGGGCCTATGATAACACCCATTCCATAAATGGCTTGTGCCATGCCTCTTTTTTCGGGAGGATAGCTTTCTGTAATGATGGTTTGCGACGTAACGAGTAAGGCGCCCCCGCCGACCCCCTGGAGGAAACGAAATATGATCAGTTCATTGATACCCGTAGCGTTTCCGCAAAGAAAAGAGCAAATGGTAAATAAGATAATAGAAGCGGCAAAATAATTGCGTCTCCCGAATTGCTGCGCCAGCCAGCTCGTCATAGGAATGATGATCACATTTCCTATTGCATAAGCAGTGATCACCCACCCTATTTCGCTGGTGGTGGCCCCCAGGTTGCCCTTCATTTCATTGATAGAAACATTTACGATCGTCGTGTCCACGATCTCCAGCAATGCACAGACGATGGCCGTCACCGTAATGATCACCCTGCGGGAACCGTATTCGAC
>JADGPW010000262.1 GCA_017882265.1 Chitinophagaceae bacterium
CACGGCCACGCACGATTGCCACAACGGTATTTACACATTATATTTTGTGTTTTTCCTCATTTAAATGTCAGGATTTTCTAACCAGATTTCGGGCTTCACCCCTTTTGTTGAAATATTCAATAATGTAGGTTTATCCCTATGGATAAATCTTTATTTGAATACCACCGAAAATCGCACATGGAGATGGGTGGGATATTCTTTTGGACGGCAACAATCAATAAATGGAAACGGTTGTTACAAAAGGATGAGTTCAAGGATGTCATCATAGATTCATTGCAATACCTATCCGATAAAGAGAAGGTTGATGTATTCGGTTTTATCCTTATGCCCAATCATATTCACTTAATCTGGCGGGTGAATGAGCTAAACGGAAAAGAATCCCCGCAGGGTTCTCTTTTAAAATACACGGCCCATATGTTCCAGAAGATGTTACTAAGGGAAGAAGAGGGGAATTTGTTGCCTTACAAAATAAAGGCAGCCAATAAGAAGTATGAATTCTGGCAACGGGATTCATTAGCCATACCCTTGTTCACTAGAAAAGTCGCATTACAAAAGCTAAACTACATACATAAGAATCCATTGGCTAAACATTGGAGATTAGTTAACAATCCATGTGATTATAAATATTCCTCAGCAAAATATTATGAATCCGGTAAAAAGAATTTTCATTTCCTGAAAAACCTATGGGTAGAATTTTAATTGGATTTGCGAACTAATCCTTTCGTAACAATAAAACATTTAAATTATAATTCTGCCAGCCTTCTAATTGAGAATTCATGAACAAAGCCTGGAGTTTTTTCAGGCCTTGATCAATTATATAATGCAAGGGCAGATTCTGTGGCCCGGTTCAGCATCTATGTTCATTTATCCATTTTCCTGATCTTTTTTGCCACTTCCAACCCCGTTTGCAACGCCGCTTCTACGGTTCCCTGGAATTCCCCTGTATACAGAGCTTCGCCGGCAAAAAAAATAGTGTCTTCCACCGGTTGTGTAAGGACCTCAATCGCTTTTTCAGAATAGATGGTATTATAACTATAGCCGCCTAATATATAAGGTTGTTTCTCCCAGCGAATGATCTTATAGTGAGAAAGCTGTGACTTCAATTCAGCCCCTTTCATTTGAAATAAAGAAGCCAGGGAACCCAGGGCAAGCTGCAATAATGATCCTTCTTTTTCGCTGCTCATCTTAGCTGCCGCCGGACCGCCCAGCCAACCCGTGAGCAGGTTATTCTTTTCAGGCCTTTGCGTCCACCAGGTGGGAATGGGTTCATCCGAGAATAAAAAACCGATCCCTCTGCCTTTCCAGAATGGATTTTTAAACTGCAACAGAAATTTGATTACGGAACCAAACCCTAATTGCCTGATGGCAGCCTGGTGTGCGCCCAACCCCGGATTGAAATGAAGCATTCCTGATCGCAATACGCCTGCAGAAACCGTCACAATTAGCCGGGAGGCTTCAAACTTTAGTTTATCACGGGTCTTCACAAGCACCTTCCCTTTTTCAAAGTGGATATTACGGGCGCAGGAGTTAAAATATATTTTTCCACCCCGGCGCCTGCACAGCCGGAGTAGGTAATCGGTCAACTGACAGTAACCGCCCGGAATGCGGTATTGCATTTGCTCTTCGTGTTCCCATTCCTTCCGCACCGATAATATGGAAGCTTTTCCGGTATCAGCCAGGTCGAATCCTTCCGCGAATCGCCTGGTCGCTTCCCGCAGTTCTTTATATTCAGTTCCGGGGAAATACTCACCCAGGAATGTACGGATGGTCATGTCTTTTTTCAGTTTGCGGAGGGTTTTCATCAATTTCGCCCAGTGCTCCTCATGTTCTTGTCCCGGATCCCATTCTCCTTTGTGCACAGTGATCATTTTACCCTCTACCGGCTCAAAAGGGATCCCGGCATATTGTAAAAGTGACAAAGTAAGTGGCAGGTTACCATGTATGAATTCTGCACCTGCTTCAACTGGTGTTTTAAACCCTTTTTCTTTTAATGTCATGATCCTCCCGCCTGAATTAGGGGCAGCTTCGAGCATGCAAACGCGATACCCATCAGCGAGCAGCTCTTTCATAGCCATTAAGCCGGCCGCACCGGCACCTATGATGATAATATCATATTTCATTACAGACAAGTTATGTAAAAGACTCAAAATCCAAGCCATAGGCGCGGTGCGTGAGTCTGTGGTGCGCGATGACACGCATCACGGCGAGTTAAAACCAGTAAAAACTGCGCAATAGTTTAAAATCAAAAGAGGACTCATCTGCTGCATGAATACCCTGGCCAAACAGGAAGGGGGGATTAAAAATTAATGAACGGCACTTCCAAAGTTATAGAATTACCTGTCACACCATCTTTATAACTCAGAACCTCTAATCGTGTTGGACTCACTTTGATCAATATAAAATCCTTATCCCTGTTCTTATAAAATGCTGACCATTCATTTTTCCAATGGATCATTTTTTCTGTTTCATCATTTACAATGATTGCCTTGCCCTGTATTACTACATATCCCCCGGCTGAAGGATCAGGATAATAAAGACAGACGCCTTGGTTCTTTTTGATCTCCTGAACTTTCCTGCTGCGGGGATTAGTGCCCAGCCAGATCACAAAATTGCTATCAGGTAAAAACGGATCCATTGTCCTTGCCATCGGTTTTCCCTGTTGATCAATTGTAACTAAGGCGCAATACCTGGCCGAGCTGATAATCTTGATTGCAACTGTTTTCAATCGGTTTGCAATTGAATCATTTTTAACCGATACCTGACCATACACCTGGGTCAGTGTTATAAATAAAATAATGGATAACAGTAGCCGAAAACCTGTGTTGAAATGTTTCATGTTAACGTTTTTGAATGTACCCATTGAAGATAAAAGGAACATATTTCAAAAATCCTGATTATGGTCAGCGATTCGTAGTGTTTTGGTAAACAAAATGAAATTTTCTTCTCCGCTGTTCGTGATTTTCAATAAATAAGAGAAAGTTTAAAGGTTGTCATGAATCTGCAACTCATGAATTCTTTTTCGCCACCAGCATAAACTTATCGCCAAATGGTTGGCGGAGGATATTTCTACAATGCATTCCAGCCACTCCTTAGTTTATTTTAGATCTGAACCATATAGGGAATAGTACATAGTAGGAGCCATATAGTTTAACAGGTTAATTATAAAATTATTATCAAAAAACCAGGTGTAGCCTATGTAAACTATGTCTTTTGTGCCGGCCTGGGGTAAACAGGGTTCAATAAACTGCCGTATTTGGGTAGTGCGTGAAGACACACACCACGGCAAACTGGTGTGTGATGACATACCACCGTAAATAGTGTGTGAAGACACATGACGGCAAAGTGGGGTACATTTTTACTACCCTAAAGATCACACTCCCTGATGACTAAGATCAGTATAGTATGCTGCGAGAGATTCTAATTTTGTAGGGCAAATAATGACATTCAAACAAGTTTCATGGGATAAAACAATGGTATAAACGGTCACTATAATAAACCATTCAATGCTAAAAACTTATATCCAGCTAGTAATTTTTTCCATAATAACAGTATTTTTCTTCCAATCCTGCGATAATGGGGGCAAGGCCCGGGCCAACGGAAAATTTGACTACAGGCGGTTTAAAGATTCGATAACTATTGAAAACTATGATTCCAGTAATGTTTTTGATTCAAAAGATTATATCCCCGGAATTGATTCAGTAGCTCCCTTTTTAACCCGGATCGATACCTCTTTGCACCGGGAAAAAGCATGGATGGATAAAATGGACATGTTGAAAGCGGTTTTGAAAAAGGGCGATCGCTTTACTCCTGAAGAAAAGATCAATATTAGTTTAAACATCAGCCAGATTGATTCTTTCCTTCGCAAAACGGATCCCCACAAGTCCATTTTCTGCCGGGAAAAGGAATGCAGGCTTTATGCGGAGGTCGTTAAATCAGTACAATTGCTCTATTTGTATATCGATGGTGAATTGGTGGACAGCTTTAAAGTCTCAACCGGTATCAAGAAATATGAAACGCCCGAATTCAGTGTGAGACCCGCGGGTCCCATGTTAATCAAGTACACTTCAAGAAAATTTCCCGGCGGAAATTACCAGGGCCTGGGTAATATGCCTTATGCCGTTTTTGTCAGGGGAGGTTATGCCATTCATGGTACTACCCCGGGTAATTTTTCCAAACTGGGAAACAGGGCCTCGCATGGCTGTATCCGGCTTCACCCGGATAATGCTAAAATATTTTTTGGATTAGTTAAAAGTATCGGTCTTGATTACACATGGGTCAGGGTCAGGAATTCCTTACCGCCCCCGGTCAGCGACTCCTTAAAGGTCCCACCGGTCGATTCAGCAGTTAATAAAGATCCACATTAACTGCTGATGGCAGGCGATCAGTACCCTTATTATCTCAAACAGTTAACCCTCCAATATTATTCACAGGCATCAAGGTGAGTTTATTATTTCCGCCGTTGCTGGTACTCGGTGAAAAGCAACCACTATTTAAATTTTTCTCTACCAGTCCCTCGCACAAAGGACCGGCATTGGGCATCAGAATAAATTTTATTTTTCTTGCCGGATATAGCCTGAAATTTGTGTAAAAATATTTGACGATCAGATTTATTGTATTCAACAAAATATTATAAACCATATGAACAATCTTACAAACAAAGTGGCCTATATAACCGGTGGAAGTAAGGGCATTGGTTATGGTATAGCAAAAACATTGCTGGATAACGGAATGAAAGTGGCTATCACCAGCAGAACAATGAGAGCCGCTACACAGGCTGCCGAAACATTGAGTAAAGATCCTTCAAAGGTGTTAGGGCTGGAATCCAATGTAAGTTCGATGGCGGGGGAGACAAAAGCTATCCAGACCGTGATTGATCATTTCGGTCAACTGGATGTTTTGGTTGCCAATGCAGGGGTGGGGCATTTCGCACCCATTGAAAGCCTGACGGAAATAGCATGGAAGGAAACTATCGATACTAACCTTACCGGTGTATTTAACAGTGTGAAGTCATGTATTGACGCATTAAAGAAATCGAAAGGATATATCATTACTATTGCCAGCCTTGCCGGAGTCAACTTTTTTGAAAATGGCGCCGCATATAATGCCAGTAAATTTGGCCTGGTGGGCTTTACACAAGCTATTATGCTTGACCTGAGGAAATACGGTATTAAAGTTACTACGATCATGCCTGGATCGGTGGCAACGCATTTTGATAATCATATCCCGGGTAAGTCAGATGCCTGGAAGATACAACCGGAAGATATCGGACAACTGGTGCTGGACCTTTTAAAAATGAATCCCCGGGTATTGCCCAGTAAGATAGAAGTAAGACCAACTATGCCAGAGAAATGATGAAGTGTGGTATGGTACGCGAAGACGCGTACCATGGCTGTGTGGTGCGTGAGACACGCATCACGGTGAATGCAAAATGCAATCCTGGCCAGCTTCCCTTTATTTTTTGTTAGTTGCAAAAAATAATTCAGTACCATATACGGTGCCTGTAGTACTTGAAGTGGCATACGCCCTTACAGAGTACTTCGAGCCAGGTGTTAATCCGCTTAAATGTGATTTATAATCAGACCCGGTTTGCCTTCCGGTAACGCTCGGACCTCCCACAGTTCCAATCTTTATTACGCGCACACCGGTTGTCGTGATATTGATCTTTGTGTTCCCGATCACCTGGACACTATAATTGCAGTCAGCAGTGGTTGCAGTAATATTTTCAACATTTTTAGTCGTGACATGAATTTCAGATTGATCAGGATTAATGGTTGGTATATCAATGCCGGTATGGGTTATACAGCTATTTACCATTAAATTCCCTTTGACATTCCTATCTGTAGTAAAGGAGGTCATTGCCAAAATACCTATACAGACAACAAGGAGTGTGCATACATAAAAAAATAATTTGTGTTTCATGATTTGATTTTTAAAATGGTTTAATATTATTTTATTTCTGATCCTTTAATGTCCTTAATTTCCCACCATCAACTGCTTTTGAAAATCTGAAAAGATCAGTATGTCCATATTGTTTTAATACGCATCAAAATGTGGTATGGTACGCGGGACACGTACCACGGCTTATTCAAAAACAGTATAGGTTAATTCATTTGTCCGTTCTACATCAATACCGGTCATAGCTGAAATTCTCATCTCCATTTTTTGCCCGGCCTGGTAATCACCCGCGCCAAGGCCGCCACTAACCTCGCTTACATAAGCCACATCTGTTATTTGTCCTTTGGTAGAAAAGGATACTTCAAAACCGGTTTTTGCCTCAAACTCTGCGTGAGCCGCTCCCAGCTTTTTATACCCCAATGATCCTTCCACTTTCACCCCTGCGCCGCCAAAAACAGTCATTTCCTTTTTCTTTCCGTTCCATTTAACAGATCCTGCCCAACCGGCTGTGCATTCCAGCTTAATGGATTCACAATCAAAGACCACACTACATATTTTAACACCTATTTTCCCGGCTGAATTTTTAAATGGACAGGGAGGTTCTTTACCATCAGGGATTTCGACTTTGTCATCTGGATTCCCGGGAAGTGTTTCAATGGTTGGCTCTTCCTGCGGACATTCTCCCTCTGCCGTGGCCAGGGAAGCAATATTCTGAAAGGTAAAACCGATTTGACCGATACTGTATGCAGTATAGAGCATGGACATATGCATGGAAACAAAAGACTTGCGGTCATTATTCAGCTTTTCAAATTCATTCAGGTCGTAGGTACGGTTCAGGTATTGTTCACAATAGATCCAATATGTCATCAACTGATCGGTGTATTCCTGATGCCTTGTAGCTGTCAGTGTTCTCCATTGAAGAAAATAGTTCGCTTTAATGACCTTTAATTTTTTACATTTCTGAATGAAAAATTCCTTCCATTCCGGGGTGGTCATCGACTTGGCTCTTTCTTCATCGCCTGCGTATGCTTCTTCAACGGCTTTCCCAAATTTTACAATATTGATACTATCGGCCCTGGAAAATTTGTCATCCGCTTTGTCGAGCTGGTCCTCAAAATATTCACCCAGTAATTCCATGCCGAATGAATTCTTTTTATAAAGGATCCTGCCGGGTTTCTTTTCGTTTTCCCACCATGCCACCTGCTGCTCCGGGCTCATTTTAGTAAGAGAAGTGGCAGCATCCATTTCTTTAGCCCCTGCTTGTTTCGTGATTTCGGAAAGTTGTTTACTAACTTTTTCAATCGACTGATCATGAATAAGTGCTTTGGCATCTGACCAGTTAGGAAAACCGGGCAGGCTAAGTTTATCTATAGGAACATTGGGATTTGGCCCATCCTGGCCCTGGCCACCATTTTCATTTCCCGGTTTATCTCCCGGAGCTTCCCCGGGCGGGGAATAGGCATGACTATACTTGACATCTTCATGAACTTTTCCCATTGATTCGCAATAGGCGCTTTTAACGCTTTTGAAAAGCTCGGTCATGGCGCTTTTAAGGTCTTTTCTCTTGAGGTAAACCGTCACCAGGCTTTGTCTTGCCGGGGAAAAATCAGGATTCACCCGCAATGCTTTTTTAAAAAAGTATTCCGCGGAACGGTCATCGTATAATTCAAACAAGGTATTCCCCAGGTTGGTCAGAATGACAGGTGCATCGGGGCAGACAGATTTTGCATATAACAGCACCTTTAATGAAAGCTCGGTAGAGTCCAATAACCGGAGCATGGCGCCGAAATTGTTTACGATAAGTGTGTCCCGGGGAAACAGTATAACCGCTTTTGCTGAAAATACAATGGGAGCGTGTTGCGATTCACCAACGCCTGCGATCAGTGTGGCAGCTGAACTCAGACTGGTAGCCATTTTCAATTTGCTTTCTTTAGCTGTGTCAAGCATTTTAAACCGGGCATCCACAAAGCCTTTTTCATTCAGGTCATAAATGGCGGCATAATACCTCTTGACAAACCTGTCGGCAATTTTTACCAGATCAGATTGCGAAATGATCTTCGTAGTATCAATTCGTACGTATCGGTAAGCATTATTATTTTGCCCCCGTGAAATCGTAATAAAAATGGAAAGCAGCAGGACAATTAGGCTTATTTGTTTGCTCATTCTATTCATCCGTTTTAACCCAGCCATACAGGCATGTGCTTTTTTCATATAGCTGTTTATAACTTAATAAATTCAACCCGGCGGTTCAACGCTTTGTTGGTGCCATTATCATTTGGAGCTACCGGTTGTTTTTCCCCCATACCATCTGTTTCAATTCGGGCAGCATCCGTGTTGAAAGATGAAACCAATGCATTCTTTACTGAAGCAGCACGGCGTCTGGATAAATCAAGATTGGCGGCATCATCACCATCGGCATCCGTATGACCAATGATCTTAACCCGCAGGGCAGGGTTTTCTGTAATTATGTCTGCGATCGTTTTTAACGTGCCGGCTGATTGCGGTTTCAGTTTATCCGAATTCACATCAAAATAAATTCCATAGCTCACCAGTTTACCTTCTGTCAATAATTTGTTGCGCATATCGGGTAAACCTGTTGCTATCCGGACATTGCTGATCATAGGTACACCCTCCTGGAACCGGATCATATTGTATTTAAAATTATTGGACATGGCTTTTGCCACGTCAAAAAGTTTTTCTTCGTTCAGGTATAACCTGATCCTTTCCTTCTGAACCCAAATTGATATTCTGTATTTTGTATCAGCCTGGAGCCTGAACTGCGGTATGGTTCCACCCAGGTTCGGGCTTTTATCAGCATAATAAGTGCCATAAGAATTAGTATAGGCAAAATTGAACCAGGTTCCCGTTCCACCCGGGAGGGCTAATCCATATTTAAGATCCCTGGATTTAGGAGTGCTGATGATTAAAAATTTACAGGCTGTGTTTCCGTTATTGGCAGGATCTCTCTGAGGAATAAGATCAAATTCAATAGTATAATTGTCCGGTAACGTCAATGGTTCTGCCAGGCAGGTGGCGCCCCGGCCATTGGTTATCTTCAGCCACCTGCCCGGGTATTTACCGAAGGTTACTATTTCTCCCGATCCGTTGGTATTCCAACCGGCCGGGAAGTCTCCAATATTTTCCGAAGAAAAGTCATCGAAAAATATCACTTTCTCTCCAGGTATAAAATCATACCTGGAATAGATTTGCGCCAGGGTATCATTACCCTGTGCTGCCAGTTGCTTGTTGTTCACCAGTAATAAAACCAGGAGGAGGGAAACAGCTATATGCTTTGTTTTCATGAAGATCAATTTGGAGTGAAAGTATTATTGAAGTGTCGGTTTAGTTTCACTCAACTATTGGTTTGTCAAAAAAGGATTTTCAGCTTAATTTATTAAGGCCGAAATTATTATCAGCTTACCCGGCAATCGCTGATAATGAATAGGGGAGTTTATGATTTGAATCAGGAAGCAGTTTTTACCGGATGAATAAGTGTTATTCTTTAAAGTAAAAAATTGTTGCAGTGATAGTATATATTTACACCTAAACATATACTATGGGCTTTTTTAAATCATTGATGGCAGTTATTTCTACAGATGGCAAAACAGGAACTCCTTTCAGGTTAGATAAGAATCATACGGTCTATTTCAAAGGAAAGGGTGTTACAGAATTGGATGCGGCCCATGTAGCCGGCTTTTATAAGGGCTACGGTTATTTTACCGATACCAGTCAAAATGATATTCAGATCTTATCAGTTACGGCAACTGACCCGGTTCAAATAGGTTATATTATCGCTGGCAAAACCGTTTCACCTGATACAGAAACCTATTTGAAAAATGCAGGCGAGGGTCTGCAGGAGCTCTTTCCTGGCAGGGTGCTTAGTTTTCATTTACTGGATACAAACCTTACACCCTTGAAAACTTTGTGATTGGTTAATTAACTTAACAAAGAAACACTTGCACCATCAACCATTGGAAGACCTGAGGGAATTGTCTGTCATGTCCTGATAGGATGGTGAACTGGTGACCTGGCTATCTTCTTTTATGCCTACCACGATAGCTTTAGAAATATTTAGGGAAGGCCATTCCATCCGTTCACATATTTCTCCCCATAGTTTATCGTAGTAAATATTGGTTTTAAACTCTTTCAACTGGTGGAAAATGGATTCCTTCGTAAGGGTGATCGATTCTATTTCTGCATAAAATGGAATATAATTATAGAGGATCCTGGCGGCGTCCTCTTTCCTGTTATCGAGAAAATATTTATGAAGGTTTTTATGTGCCTGCACCATATTGTAAAAACTGAGCACCCTGTTCCCGGATGGTATTTTTCCTTCCAGTGACTCCATCAACATATTATTGCAATAAACGGAAAGCGGAGCGGGTATATTCGGGATCAGTAAAAGATCGGCGGTATGAAAAATATTATCATGGAGGAGGAACCGCCCGGGAGAGCAGTCTATGATACAGACATCATAATCATCCTCCACTTCATCCAGTGTGATTTTTATCAGCTCATGATTAATGAAATTGAGTGCGGTTATCCTGGAGGTTTTATTCATAAACTGGTCCGAGAACAGGGAATCGTTACTGATCACATCGATCTGGTAACTATCGGTGGAATGGATCACATCATAAATGGTGATATACCTGTCAAACAACCTGCCATGCGTATTATTATTATGATTTTGACGGTTGAAGAAATAACTGCTGCCGCCTTGCGGGTCCAGGTCCCAAAGCAGTACACTCAGCCCATTCTTGGCCAGAAGGCAAGCCAGGTTGACTGAAGTAGTGGTTTTGCCCACACCCCCCTTAATATTATAAATGGCAATTTTTTTCAGGATTTAATGTAATAAAAAAACAGCAATTGGAAAATTAATTTTTTGTCGCCCGCCTGCCGCTACCCTGGCAATAGTCGGGTTTTGTAGGTAATTCGCCCTTAGGGAAAGAGCATTTGTAGGATTTTGATAATCAAATTATTTTCACTTTCTGACTATAGGTTGGGGTAATTTTCATAAAGAGACCAAAACCATCATCTTTTTTGTTCCGGTCGATATAAATTGTCAATTCGTATCAACAGCCCGGCACAAAGAATTAGATTTGGAACTAAACAGAATGGTATTCACCGATACACTAATCATTGGCGCCAGTGCTTCCGGCCTGGCTTCTGCGGCTTGCCTAAAAAAGGAAGGGCTTAAGTTCATAATTTTGGAGAAATATCCACAAGTTGGCACCAGTTGGAGGAATCATTACGACCGCCTTTATTTGCACACCAGCAAAAAATGGTCAGGTCTGCCCTTTTTGAAAATGGCTGACTCATTGCCCAAATACCCAGCCCGGCAAGATATGGTGGATTACCTGGATCAATATGCCAAAGAATTGAATATTCATCCTGTTTTTAATTCCGAAGCCTTGTCGGTAAAAAAACAGGACGGTTACTTGGTCACCGAAACCAATAATGGGGTTTATCAATCAAGGCATGTGATCGTGGCCACTGGCCTTAATCATAAACCTAAGATCCCCGAATTTGAAGGAATGAATACTTTTAAAGGGAAAGTATTGCACAGTTCTGAATATAAGAACGGGGCGGAATTTGCCGGTAAAAATGTACTGGTGGTCGGTTTTGGTAATTCAGCCGGTGAACAGGCTATATGCCTGCACGAAAATGGCGCTTTTCCCTCCCTGTCCGTTCGTTCGCCCGTCAATGTACTTCCCAGGGATATACTCGGTTTTCCAGTGCTGGAGATTGGCAAGCTTACATCTTGGTTTCCGGCGAGGGTGGCAGATAGGATCAATGCTCCTCTGATTCGGATACTGGTGGGTGATATTCGTAAACTGGGACTGAAAAAATCAAAATACGGACCAAAGGAACAGATCCAGAAATTAAAAAGGATACCATTGCTGGATACCGGGACTATCAAATTGATTCAACAGGGGCATATAAAAGTTTATGGGGATATTCTCCGGATAGAAGGCAACCGGGTTTACTTTGAAAATAACCGGCAACAGGATTTTGCTGCGATAATTTTAGCTACTGGATACCAGCACAACCTGGAGAGTTTGTTGATTAATGGTGACGGGTATTTTGAGGAGTTGAATAAGGAGATCAACAGGCAATCCCTGTTTGAAAAGGACGGACTGTATCTCTGCGGGTTTAATATCTCTCCCATAGGCATGTTACGGGAAATTGGAATGGAAGCCAGGAAAATTGCAAAAGATATTGCCGGGAAAAAGGAGGTTGGAACTATTTAGTATTCCGATTGAGAATATAAATACGTTAATGATGAAGAGTGCAACCGGAATAAACTGTTTGAAGATCATGCCCCTGTGAAAAATATCTCATCCTTTGCATTATACCGGGACTAGCAATCGCTGAAACGGGGTCTATTACTGAAACATTTTCCCGCAATTCAATATGGACCTTGCCCAAGTCCGGATTCCTTGTCCCACCTGTTCTAAATCATGCTGCCGATAAACGAAAGTCATGTTTTTTTTACCGCGAAGGATATAATTTTTACCAAACAAACTTATTTGTTATGCTACATTATCATATAATATCAAGGATCGCCATCTACATTCTGTCGGTAGTACTGATTATTTTTGGTGTTTTTTATTTTTTATACCCCAGGGATCTGCTGGTCTTTGTACCCATTTCGCTGGTAGGTGGCATTACATGGGCTTATATTGTAGGCTCCGCGTTTATCCTGGTAGGAGTATCTTTTCTGACAAACCAATATGTAAAACTAACGGGTTACCTGCTGGGTTTATTCCTGATCATTTTTATTCTTGTCATCCATCTGCCCAATTTTTTGCATGCCGGTAACCCCGAAATGCGGCAATTGGCATTTATTAATATGCTGAAAGATACGGTCATCGCCTGTTTTGTCTTACATATAGCAGCCGGCGCTTATCACCAGCATTTTCATTTAGAAAACAGTGATTGATAAGTTCTTTTCAAAAGAGGTGTATGGCGAAGTGACCAATATCATAAAATTCTATGACCGGTTTCATTGCTGTCCCTGCTTCATGCGGTTAATTTGCATTGATAGATCGTTTTATTAATCTTTAAACGGATGGTTATGAAAAATACTTCAAAGATCCTGATTGCACTGGGCGCAGGTTTGGCTTTTGGTAGCATATTGGGCGTTTTATTTGCCCCAGATAAAGGATCAAGCAGCCGTCACAAAATTGTTGAAGGCAGCAAAAAATTAGCCGGCAAATTCAACCGGAAAGTAAAAACGGGAAAAGAAAAAAGGGAAGAAGAACTGAGCAAGGTAAATGGTGAGCTTGAGGAAGTGATGTAAAGTTAAATTATGACTCTTGCGCCTTGCAGGAATTTATTGAAAGAACAAGCCAGGGTTATTGCTAACATATGATGTAAAAAATCCTTTTGACAGGAAGGATTTAATACCCACCTGGTTTAGTGAGTCCCGTAATGTGCGGGTGCGTGGTCTGACCCGTAAGTCGGTCCGTAAAAAAATAGCCCTGGTGTCACTTTATACATCGGGGCTATTTAATAAAAATGAGGAACCTGAAGACAATACCAGCGACAGGCAGATTCGGAGTGAAGGTGGATTAAGCTTTTTACATAAATAACTGATTATCTTTAAATTAAATTGAGAATATGAGAAAGTCGTTTTTATTTTTAATCGCCAGTGCGGTCATGTTATTATCTGTGGGGAATTCAGCCAGGGCGCAGCAGTATAAATTACGCCAGGCAAATACGATGATGGGAATGAAGTCTGAATCCACCATTTATGTAAAAGGGATGCGTAAAAGGACTGAAAGTCCCGGTATGATGGGTATGGGAGGCAATACTGTAACGATCGAACAGTGTGACCTGCAGCGTACTATTAAAATAAATGATAAGAAAAAGCTCTATTATATTGAACCATTTGCTAAGGAAACAGAAGAAGTCATAAATGATGATGAGAAACCAGTCCCCGGAGTAAAAAATAAGCCTGTAACCCCGGTAACGACGCAAACGGGGGGAGTTATTTATATGTGGTATAACATAAACGACACGGGTGAAAGGAAAAAAATGTACGGCTTTACTGCCAGGCATGTGTGGACCTTTCAAAAAATGAAACCCTCGCCGGACGCCTGTAGCATGAAGGACAGTATCATCATGACATCAGATGGCTGGTATATTGATCTGCCCCAGTTTAATTGTCCAATAACTTATCGCCCATCAAAAGCGATGACAACCCCGAATGAAAAACCAAAACCTGAATGTAAAGACCGGTTTGTTACTCATCGTAGCGGGAAAGGGAAACTGGGGTTTCCTTTAACGGAAACAAAGAAGATCAAAATGGGCAATGCGGGTGCCCAGACAAGTGAAATTGAAACCTCCATTGAAACATTGGAATTTACTGCCGGTAAACTGGATTCGATGTTGTTTGAGATACCGCCGGGGTATAAAGAAGCAAGCGGAGAAAGTGAACTGCAGGATAAGTTTGATATGAATGAAATGATAAAGTACCCCACGAACAGAAACAACGACAACAACAAGGAAATAACCAACCCTGTGGAGCAAAAAAAAGCGGGTGGGATACGGATTGGTGTATATGAACCTAAAGGCGATGCCCAGGTGCAGGTGGCGGTACTTCAGCAACATATGGTAACCACTTTGACGGATGGAAATATAGAAGCCGTGGCCATTACATCAGAAGAAGAGGCTAAGAAATTTCATTGTGATTACACCCTGAGTACTGATTTAATTAAAATCAAACCGGGCAGTAAAGTAGGGGGCTTGCTCAAAGCTATAAAAAACACTGATCCCAATGCGGCATCATCATATTCTATTGAAGCAACCCTGACCCTTGTCAACCTGTCCGATGGATCTACCCGTAAACAGCAAAATGTTAATGGTAAGTATGATGGAAGAATAGATGAAGCTGCGGGAAAGGCCATGGACGAAGGATGCCATGAGATCATAAAAGCATTAAAATAATATATCGGACAGATAAACAAAGAAAATATATCGATTTGGTGAAAAAACCTTTCTGACTGGCAGGCGGGGTGGATCCGGATTAATAAGTTCTTCTTTGTAATACTGTACCCCATCCATTACCAGTAACCAGTCAATTCTCCTTTCTTTCTTTCATTGTTTTTGCTGCGTCAGTAAGCGAGCCAATTAGTTCAATTTGCAAGAAAGTTGTCTTCCGGGTATGTCGCAAATACCCCCTAAAATGTCGCATTAGGGCATCTTTTGTTTTTGGGAGTTGACAGATATTTGCTTTATGAAAACATTATAACAATAAACTTTGTACAGAATGGCAACCAGCGAAAAAATCATCATTACGGTGGAAAACATTATCAATGCCCCTATGGCAATAGTTTGGGAATACTGGACCAGGCCCGAACATATCACCCAATGGAATCATGCATCTGAAGATTGGCATACACCTCACGCCGATAATGATCTGCGCCCGGGTGGCAGGTTTGTTTACCGGATGGAAGCCAAAGACGGCAGTATGGGTTTTGATTTCGGAGGCGTTTACGATATTATCAGGAGCAATAATTATATCGAATACACGCTTGGTGATGGGAGAAATGTGAAAGTAGTCTTCTCCGCCATGGAAGGTACAACTAAGCTGGTGGAAAGTTTCGAGGCAGAAAAGACAAATTCTGTGGAATTGCAAAAGGGCGGCTGGCAGGCAATATTAGACAACTTTAAAAGATATACAGAAGTTAATCCATGATCGGTTTTCTGGTTTAGCTTTATGTTTTTCCTATTATAGAATAGGGTGTTGTGGCACCTCCTTTAAAAAGTTATTTCTGTTTCGCCGCCCAGGCATCCATCTTTGTTTGTAATACGGATAATGGCATGTTCCCATCTTTTAGCAATTCATCATGAAAACGGGATAGTTTGAACCGGTTTCCCAGTTGTTTTGCATATTTATCGCGCAGCTCCTTTATTTTTAATTCACCTACTTTATAACTAAGTGCCTGGCCGGGTCTCGCCATATACCTTTCGACCTCTGCCGTGGCAGCTTGTTCGGTAATGGGTTCATTCTTCCTCATATAATCGATGGCCTGCTCTCTTGTCCATCCTTTTGCATGTATACCTGCATCCACCACCAGCCGGATAGCCCGATGCATCTCATCTCCAAGTGCATAGAAATACTGGTAAGGATCGGTATAGCATCCCAGGAGTTTGCCCAGGCTTTCACAATATAATCCCCAACCTTCCGCGAAAGCACTGTTACCGCCATCCTGTCTGAATTTAGGAAGCCGGCTGTTTTCTTTCTGTATCATGATCTGGAAATGATGGCCCGGGATAGCTTCATGAATAAACAGGTTCTCTTTTGCCGTTGTGTATTTTGTGGCATCCACTATCGGCACGTAAAAAATGCCCGGGCGGCTTCCATCAGCCAGGCCTGAAAAGTATTGCGCTGCCGCGGAAGCTGCCCGGAATGATTCCGTCTGCCTGATCTCGAATGATGTTTTGGGACGCAGGCTGAATAATTCATTCAGATGAGGTTCTATTTTTGATTGTATCGCCCTGTAAGCAGTTAATACTTCTTCTGCAGTTTTATATGGCAGGAATTTCGGGTCGGTTTTGGTGTAAACAAAAAACGAATCCAGGGTTCCGGTAAACTTTACCTGCTTTCTCACTTTTTCCATTTCTTCCCTTATACGTTTTACCTCAGCCAGCCCTGTATTAAATAGTTCATCGGGCTTTTTATTGGTCGTTGTATAACTGCGAATAGCATAATCGTATATCTTATCACCATTGGGTAAAGCGCCTATGCCACTTGTCATTCTTGCCTTTGGTAAGTATTCATCACGTATAAATAAGGCAAGTTTGTTGTATGCAGGATTGATAATACCGGTAATCAGTCTTTTAAACGCTCCCTTCAGTCTGGCTTTATCCGCATCGCTGAAACCGGCTGGGAATTTATTACCCGGCCCATAGAAAATACTTTGGGTAATGTCTTCTTTTTGCAACGCTTCCAGTTGAGGGATCATTTTTACCACCAGCGCTTTTGGCAATACGATATTTTCCCGGATACCTTTCCTGAAATATGCAATAGCGCTATCACTCCATTCGGCGAAATGCTGCGCCCTGCTGATCCAGTCTTCATAATCCTTAATGGTTTTAAAGGGTTGCGCCCCGGTACCACTTCCAAATTGTCCCATGGTCAGGTGCAACCCTTCAAACTGGGTAAATGGTATCCGGTTGCTTTTATAATCCAGGCCCTCCAGACTAATCTCCATATTCCGTTTAAAAATATCATAGCTGATCCTGTCATTTTCATTCAATAAATTCCGGTTGAATTGCCCCAGTCCCTTTAAATTCCGCAGATAAAACTCCCTGTATACCTCACTATAGCTATCAGTAAAGGTTACGGGTAACTGATCGTTATAACGATAATCGCCATTAAAAGTAGCTGTCAGTGGGGATAGCCTATAACTTTCCTCTGTGAACGCATCAAAAAATGCTGCCAATGCTTTATTGTCTTCTTTGGCCTGGCAAAAAGCAGGTGGAACAGAAAATAAGGTTAATGCAAGCAGGTAGAAATATTTCATTGGTGGTGATTGAAATAAAAAGATATAACAAATTTATTGATGGGAAATATATTCTTTAGGAGTATTGGTCAGATAATCATGAAAGAATGCCGAACAGATGAACAAGGGATTCAGATCAGAAGAAGTATATGAAGTCATAATGAATGTACGTCCTTTCGACATTCTGCATTCCTTGTTCATCTGTTCGACATTCCTTACGCATCAATCCCCATCTTCCCGGTCAATTCGCTAAAACGGGGATCTGATTTGAGTTCTTTCAGCATAGGATACCTGATGCAAAAGATCATGCCCAGGCAGGCGATCCCGATTCGCTGCTCATAGGTCTTATTAAGATGAAAAAAAGCCTGGTCAAAATCTTTCATGCCGGAGTATATAAAAGCATAATCCATATGTAATACGATACCTGGGTTGGTTCTTTCTCTTTCCATGATCTTTTCAAGACATTCGTTGGCTTTATCCATATAACCTGCCATCGCATAAGCATGGCCTAAAGAACTAAGGCCCTTGAGCGGGTTGCCGATGAGTTTATGGTATTGTTCAAAATCAAGAATCGCTTTTTCATATTCCCCGGTAGCCAGGTAGATCATACCCCGGCCCTCAAAACCACGACGGAAACCGGGATCCATTTCAATGATCTTTTCGTATTGGGCCAGCGCTTCATCAAAACGCCCGGCAAAAGAATAGGCATCTGCCAGGTTACTCATCAGTGGAAGTGAATTAGGATCGAGTGCTACCGCTTGTTCCATTTTCTCAATGGCCAGGTTAAAATCTCCTTTTGCGATCAGGAACCAGCCATGCACCTGGTTGATCAAAGAAGAATTTAGACTAAGGCTCACTGCCTTGTTCATAGAAACTTCTGCCCCGTCAAAATCCCAATTATGAAAGAATTTTATGGTGGCAAGTGAAAGATGCGACTCAGCATGGTTGGGATCAAGTTCGATAGCTTTCAGCGTATAATCCTTTGCCCTGGAAAAAGCTTCGGCGGGTGGGATCACTCCAGATGAACCCAGGAAGGAATAACAATAAGATAAGGCGCAATAGGGACGGGCAAACCCGGGATCGATACGGATGGCCTCTTCAAAATTCTTAATGGCTTTACTGATCTCTTCGGGATTCGATTTGTTCCAGTGATAGCGTCCTTTCAGATAAAGATTGTACGCTTCAATATTTTCGGTAAGGGGCTTAATAAGCTGTCCTTTCCTTTCCCTCTCCACCAGGTTTTCTTTAAGCCTGACCAATATTTTCTGGGATATCTCATCCTGTACCTGGAAAATATCTTCGAGGTCGCTGTCATATACTTCAGACCAGATATGATAACCATCAATGGTATTTATAAGTTGTGCCGTGATCCTCACTTTCTTTCCCGCCCTGCGGACACTTCCTTCCAGCACAGTAGTAACGCCCAGGGTTTTCCCGATCTGGCGTATATCTTCATTTTTCCCTTTGAATGAAAAGGAAGAAGACCGGGCGGTTACCTGCAGTCCTTCTACACGGGTGAGTGCATTGAGGATCTCTTCGGAGATACCATCACTGAAATATTCATTCTCCGGATCGGCGCTCATATTCACAAAGGGAAGCACAGCTATACTTTTTTCAGCGCCAGCTTTTATGCCCACTTGTGCAGACGTGGGAATGACCAGGCCATCATTGATCACCGCGTACACCTCCACAGGCCGGTTCACATTCTTAAGATTGAATTTTCCGAGAAAGACGGTCTTAATATTTTCCTGATTTTTTACTTCATCATACACTTTGTCGGAGATAAACACGGCTCCCGGTACGCCCAGGGCTTCGATCCTGGAAGCAAGGTTAACCGAGTCGCCATATACATCCTGGTTCTCGTAAACAATATCTCCTGCATGCAGCCCTATCCTCAATAATACTGCAGGATCTTTTTGCAATTCCCTTTGTATCTCAATGGCGCATTTTACGGCATCTGCGGCTGAACCAAATATGCTAAGACTGCCGTCACCTATATATTTTATGATCTTACCGCTATACGCCGGGATAAAATTTTCAAGTGTTTGCCGCTGGCGATCCATTAATATCCTGGCATTCTGTTCATTCTTTCCCATTAAAGCGGTATAACCGGCCATGTCAGTAAACATAACGGCAGCTAATTGCCGTACCCCCTGAGAGGGTGCTTCCTGGTGTGTACCTGGCGTTTGCATATAGGGGTTAATACTGAAGCCTGTTTTTTGGTTTATCAAAATTAAATTAATTAGTTCGAACAAACCGGATACAGGTGTATATTCCCATCCTTTTTTATTTTTAGATTTACACTTTTCGCTGTAACTTTTTACAACATTATTCATAATCATTTCAACAATGAACCCTCAATTAGAAGAAATCAGGGACCTGCAAAAACAATCCTGGAATAAATTCTCTTCCGGATGGAAAAAATGGGATGGCCTTACCATGGATTTTCTTCGCCCGATGGGAGAAGCCATCATTGCAGCGATCAAACCCTCCGGTACTGATACCATACTGGATATCGCTGCCGGAACCGGCGAACCCGGTTTAACAATAGCGGGCATGCTTAATGGAGGTAAAGTGGTCATTACCGACCTGGCCGACGATATGCTGGCTATCGCAAGAGTGAACGCCCGGGATCGGGGTATTCATAATATTGAGACCCTCGCCTGCGATGTTTGTGAACTGCCTTTTGCCGATAATAGTTTTGATGCTATCAGTTGCCGCTTTGGGTTTATGTTCTTCCCTGACATGCAGTTAGCCGCCAATGAAATGAGCAGGGTATTGAAGCCCGGTGGGCGCATAGCTACTTCGGTATGGAATATCCCTGAAAAGAATTTCTGGATTACTGCCATGATGGATACTATAAATAGGAATATGGAGCTTCCACAACCGCCACCGGGCGCACCTGGCATGTTTCGATGCTGCCAACCCGGATTGATGAAAACCGTCTTTGAAAAGGCCGGGTTAAAAAACATACATGAACTGGAAGTACCCACCCGGCTGAATGCCGGCAATGTAAATACCTATTGGAACATGATGACAGAAGTAGGAGCGCCGATCGTAGCCGCTTTGAACCAGGCTAATGATGCCGTACGTCAAAAAATAAAAGACCAGGTTTTCGAACTGGTGAGTCAAAAATACCCGGGAGAGCATATAGCCATAGATGCCAGTGCTATTGTTATAAGCGCAGAAAAGTAAATTTTGGGGCTTTTGGTATTGTACATAGTGGTGCGTGAAGACACCCACCACGGCTAGTGGTGCGTGAAGACACGCACCACGGCCTCTTTATTTCATACCGTTTACTTTAGCAAAGCCTTTGTTAAGAGATTGTGCATTATATGACCAGGTTGAATTATCTGAATCTACAATTGTATAAGTTCCGGGTGGCAACTCCAGATTGGGATAAACGGTCCAGAATACATTAAGAACGCCACTGTGCCCAACTGAACCCTTGGCGGTCCATGGACCATATACTTTCCCATCGGATGTTGTCAGCTTTATGGTCCCTAATTTTAATATTCCCTTACCATTGTTCCAGTGATAAGTCTGGATAGCCGTTATTTTGGAGTATTGGGATAGTGTAAAAGTAGTAATGCCGGAGGGGTTATTGGCTACACTTCCTGAATTAAAATTATCAATTACTATAAAACCGGTAAGATAAACCCTACCTTTTTGAACATCTGGTAACTGTGCCAATCCCGGTAAAGAAACCAGTATAACAGCGACTAATAAATAAGATATTTTCATATATCCAATCTTAATACTGAGAAAATTTATTTAACCTGCAAGTTTCATTCATCCCAAGGGTTGTTCAATGACAGTCATCAGACCTATGAATGAATTCAATCATTTGCAGGGTAATCGGTAGAGGGATTTCAAATTGCCATCATTCAAAAGACTGGTCTCCATAATTTCAGGATTGAAAAAATCAGGATAATCCCGAATTCAATAACTTTATAGAACAATTGAAAAAAAATGACCAGGTTTTTTTTACCGATACCCATGCTGCTTTTTGCATTCAGCACTTATTCCCAGGAATTAAGTCAGGTCATTTTTACCGGGGGGGCAACTCTTTCTTCCTTTTCTTTTATTACCGATCAGCAGATAATCATAAAGATCTCGGCTGACGGAAAAGTGATTGAATGGGGAACGGAATGGGAACCTCAACGATACAATTATTATCCGGGGAAGCTGCTCCCTTATATGGGAAGGGTGGAGTATTATGGCCCTGAATACGACTCCGTGCTAAGAGGTAAAATAAAAAGCATCGGTACCTGTTCGCTGGCTTATTATGGAGCATCCGAAATGGACACAAAAATCGGGAAACTAAGATCTGTGGGCAGGGTTACCCTCGATTATTATTCCAGTTATGAGAATGCCGCTTATAAAGGAAAATTACAATACGCTGGTAATGTTTCATTCACTTATTATCCTTCTTACGAAAATGAAGCTTATACAGGCAAGTTAAAATCCGTGAATACTACTCCCATCACTTATTATTCCACTTTTGATGATAAAAGTATCCAGGGAAAAGTGAAAAGCATTGGTTCCGTTCCTTATACCTGGTATTCCACCAATAAGGGCAGTATATTCCAGGGTACACCGCAGTATACCCCTGCTGCACAAAATATAAATGGGGTGGTGTATATTGTCGGTTATTAAAAATAAAAATTCGCGGTAACTGTTAAAAAGGCCGGATTGCCAAATTTCTTTCACCAGTGAAACCCATCCTGTTAATTACATTGCTGGTTATCAAATGCATAGTTTATGTCCAGGGCGGCCTCCCGATCAATGATTCATTAGTGACTGGGGATTGGACAGATCAATCCATTTGCCAGGTTAAATCTTCGCCCTGTCAAGATGAGATCGCGGTTTATCATATTTCAAAAGGAGAGCAACCGGGTATTTATCATTTTATCATGAACAAGATAGTCAATGGCAAAGAAGAGGATATGGGGGTCCTTGACTATACGTTTGATACGGCTACCGGCACTTTGTCTTCTGTTGATAATAAGCGAAAAATTACCTGGACATTCAAAGTAAAAAACAAAGCCATGAATGGCACACTTGTATATAACAATGTCTTATACCGGATCATAAAACTAAGTAGGACAAATAAACAATAATTTACCAGCCTTCTGTGGTATCCATAAGAAAGAAAGTTCAATGGCTGCCCGGTTTGTGATTAAATGAAATTTATCCGGGCTTCGGCCATAAAGCCATATGACCATTTTTTTTCGATTTGACTTTATTTTAGCGCCGGTTTTTTACAAGGTAATTCACCATAGAAAGGTTTCACCCGGTCAAAGTGAAAGATCTTTATAAGAAGTTTGATGAATATGGAAGGATGTTACCGGGAGGAGTTCATTATATCAATAGCTGGATTGACAGTGAACTCAGCATTTGCTACCAGGTGATGGACACTGATGAAGGCGAAAAAATTGATCAATGGATAACTCATTGGCATGATCTTGCCGATTTTGAAGTTATACTGGTTCTTACTTCGGCCGAGGTCAGGGAAAAAGTTTTTGCATCGGGGAAGTGAGTTAATTTTCGTATGGATTTCAGTTACATTTCAAACTCCCATACAGTCCGGTAGCTACCCTCTTGTTCTATATATGTCAAAAATGCATTGTAAAATGCATCAGCACCAATGGTGGCGCTGTCACCAATGACAAAGAGTTGTTCTTTGGCCCGGGTGATTGCTACATTCATACGCCGGTAATCTTTTAAAAAACCAATATCTCCTTCCTCGTTGCTTCGTACCAGCGATACGATAATGGTTTCTTTTTCCTGTCCCTGGAAACTATCAATCGTACTGGTTCGCAATTCCTTTGGCAATAATTCCCGGGCAGCGGTCACTTGTCCGGCATAGGGTGAAATGAAAGCTGTCCGCAAAGGATCAAGCGATTCTCTTTCGAGTAATTGCTGAATTATACGTAATTCAGCTTCGTTTTGCAAACTACTGCCATCGGGCCCCGGCATTTCAGTAGTACCGGAACCTGCAGTGTCAATAAAACAAATATGTCTGCCAATATTGGGTAAATACGCAGCGGTTAACAAAAGGTTATTGTAAAAATAATTACTGCTAAAACCGGCAATGGCAGGACGCATCCGGTATTGGGTATTAAGAAGATAAACATTTTGGGTACGGGCAATTGCTATTTCCAGGATCGAGCGGTTGAACCCAAGGCGTGCAGCGGCAAAGCTTAAAACAGTAGGGGGGAGTTGCCAATGATCTCCGGCCATCACGATCTTTTCTGCCATGGGAAATAGGCACCAGGCCAGGGGCTCGATGCATTGTCCTGCTTCATCAATGACGAGCGTCTGAAAATGGAGATGGTGGATATTGGCATCATACAATCCAATCGGCGTTCCCGCGATCACCTGAGCTTCTCCAAAAAGCTTTTCTTCATTGTAAGCCTGTAGTTTTTTTATTTCAATCCTGATATTTTTAACTTCTTTGAAAAGCAGGTTTCGTTGCTCCCTTTCCGCCTTTCCAAAACTGCGTTTATATTTATGGGCCATTCTGCGGTATTCTTCAGCCTGCATTTTTAATTGCCTGATCTCTTTTTGTTGCCGGCTATTGGCCAGTTTGCCTTCAGGTGTATGTGCAAAGATGGTTTCATCCACTTTACTCAAATTGCCCACCCGCAACAAGTTCACACCTTCCTTAAGGAGCCCCCTCGCAATATTATCAACAGCTGTATTACTGGGTGCAGATACTAACACTTTCTCCCCTGCTTTTATAAGTTGTGTGATCGCTTCGATCAGCGTGGTGGTTTTGCCTGTTCCCGGCGGACCATGAACGATAGTGCAGTGATCGTTCAGAGTGATGGCCAACACCGCCTGTTGTTGACTAGTATTGAGATTCGGGTTTCGAAAGGTCAAAGAACTGGTATCGAAAACATGGACCTCTGTTGTTATTTGCTCACTTCCATGAAACTGTTCAAATAACTTGTATAAGGATTTGTTAGTTTCCAGTTCCTGCAGCGATTTTTTCATAATGCCCGTCGTTCGGGTATCAGGTGCTAACTTGATGCCAACGCCATCATCTTCTATCCAGTCAGGAAAGTCGGGAGCAAATAATCGAAATTCCCCTGACCTGCCATCCAAACTCATCAATATTCCTTTCACTGGCTCTTCACCTGCACAAAAACATTCAATGGCAGCTCCATCTTTAAACATATTGGCTTCCGGTGGGAAAGATAGCTTGAAACTGATTTCCGGGTAATCAGCATAACCAAAGCTTTTCCGGGTGACAATAATCGGATGAAGAGCAAGTCCCTCGGCCTTTAGTGATTTCAGACTATGTTGTTGATCCAAACGATATCGCTGCAGCTGTTCTTTTTCTTCCAGTTCAATACATTCTAATAATATTTGAAAATGCGGATGCATAAGGTGAAAATAGGACGGAAGCAAGGAATAAAAAAATGGTGGAAAGCCTAATTTTGAATAGTATTGCAAAAGATATAAGTTTCTTCAGGCTAAACTATCGGGATGTCTTTGTCAATTCGGCAATAATACCCTAATTAAGCGCTTCGAATACTTTTACCTGGTCATTCATCAAACAAATAAATAATGGAAACAAACATTGCACAACTGGAATTGATCACAAAAATGATATTAACTGCCTGGGATGGACAAAACAGTCATTTTATTAAATTGACAGACTCCTTAACGGATGCACAACTTTCAAAAGAAATAGCCCCGGGTAAGAATACAGGTATTTATTTGATGGGGCATTTAATTGCAGTAAGCGATGCCATGTTGCCCTTGTTAAAGTTTGGAGAAAAGTTATTTCCGGATTTAGAGAAAGTTTTTATCAGGAATCCGGATAACTCCGGATTGGTAAAACCTTCTATAGCTGAGTTGAAAAACTACCGGCAGGCTGTGAATGCAAAACTAAATGAACATATCCGGTCAACCACATCTGCTCAGTGGCTGGAAAGGCATACTTCCATCACGCCGGAAGACTTTGTAAAGGAACCACACCGGAATAAACTGAACATTATTATCAGCCGGACACACCATATGGCTTATCATTTGGGGCAGATGGTTTTGCTTTCCTGATGGACCAATATTGATAAAGGTTAGTACTATAACCGGGAAGAGTGCCGAAATTTCGATTGCTACATGAATTAAAAGCCGGTTGATTGCAACCGCCTTTTTATCTTACCCCTGTTCTTAGTACATTATCATTCCGGATGCGTACATCTGCTAACTGGGCAAGGGTTATTGCCAGCAGCCGGTGATGAGCTTTGCAACGTCTACATTGTGAGTCCAATCCGAAGACGCCATAAACATTGCGCTAATGGTTTTCGTCCAGCTAAAGTGATCATAAAGGGTATCTGACTGCCAGCCTGCTTTTACAGGCTGTCCCACCGCAATAACCGGGATCCGGTTATTGTCGTCTGATTCACTTTCATCAAAGTAAATAACAAAGATGCTGTTGTGCGTAGTACACCATTCAACCAATGGGCTTAAATGTTTTTTGAGCCAGGTATCGGCTTGTTTTACGGTGCCGTCATGCATGTCGTGTACGAGGTTGGGACTGATGCATACCACATTTTCCAATTGGGTATAATCGGAAGGAAAATCAGTAAAACGCTTGTTGGCACTACCCGGTACATTTGAAAATACGGTGATGGGGTTGTGCTTTTCAACATAGTTCATGTACATGCAAACGTTGCTGCCGGTAGCCGGAAGGTCTTCACTATACCAGGCAAAGGATTTTCCGGCAGCTTTTAAAACCGTATATAAATTGGGTGTGGCAAGTGTCGAATTGTCAATACAGGCATCGCTGTATATTCCATTGGATTGACCGGCAAAAAAGTCAACGTAATTAGGATAGGAAGGATGCGTAATGGCATAGGTGTTTGTAAATAAGGCTCCTTTTCTTACCAATGAGTTCATGAAAGATGCATCACGATTACCGATGATACTTTCAAACCCTTTGTTCTCCAGCCAAAGAAATATGATATGATCGGGGTGAATAAGACTCGATGTATCCACATAACTGGAAACAGCCTTTTCCTGGGCCTTTTGTACGGAAGGATCTTTCCAGCCAATGATAAAAATACTAAGGCAAATGGTTAAAATCAATAAGATTCTATTCCCGGTCTTTTTCTTTTCCATTGTAGATGTGTGCTTTTTCTTAACCATTTTCTCATTGTTAATGAGCAAGCCAGACTCCTTTTTCTGAATGAAGTGCTTATTTAAGTAAACATTAATTGTACCACTTTTATCTCTACCCTGGTCCAACTTGCCCGGCAAAATACATGGCGCCTGGCCCAATAAGGTTGCAACTCTTTCTTTATCTCTTTTTTCACTTTAGACCTGCAACTTAAATTGATTTCCTGGTTTTTTCGGCGGTATGTAAGGTATCAAGTAGGCTGCGAGGTTTAAAAGAATCATTAGTGCTGAGAAAAAGAAAAGTCCCATAAACAGGGCGATAAACAGGTGCATCCCTATAATGCCTGCCAGCCAGTATTTGCGGATCTTTGGCAGGTTCATGAAGAGGGGATAAGCTAATTCTATAACGATTGTGAGCCATCCCAAAATGGAAAAGAAGGGAGTATTCACCAGGAAATCAAGGTTAAAAATACTATAATAATTATGACTATGTAATGTCTTCCAGACCGCTTCACCGTTTCGCCAGGTAACGCCTATTATTTTATCAAAGCCCGAAAAAAAATAAGCAATACTCAGGTGAGCCTTTAACAGATTAAGAAAAATTGTTTGATTAGGAACCCGTTCATTTCTCCTGTAAATCTTATTGTCAATGGAATATATTTTACCCACCGGGAAAACGCAGCAGTAAAAAAGTGTGATAGTGGTAAAATAATCTATCCCGTATTCGTATAAGTGAATGGATTTAATAAATAGGAGTTGAAAGAAAAGCGAAGCAACGGCACTCACCCTTGTAAATACCCCCAGGATAAGAAGCACTAGACAAAGCGGGTAAGCAAAACGGCAAATAGTCAGCAAGGTTTCATAGTGTACAGGGATATGGACGCTTTGTAAAAATTCCTGCAGGCTGGTGATAGTAAAACTGAAATGATCATAGGAAGCATCCATGATATCGGGATAGATATATCCTTTATAAGAATAGAGGTCGGAAAAATCGGGCTGGATGGATAAAAAATGCAACAGGGCAAAACCAGCGGCATTGATCCTGAAAAAAAATAGCCAACCGGGGTAAACAATTCGCCCAGGTGTATCAAATGAAAATATATTCTTTAAGGCCTGTATCATATTACCGCAAACCAAAGCGAAGCATAACCAGTTTGTTTAATTCATATTTTTTCGGGATCCCGTGCCTTATTTCAGCAATAGTAGGGAAACTGATCAGGTTATAGCTTAGCAATACCGACGTATCGGCACAATTGTTTTTTTGAAAAAGAGTAACGGCAATATTCTTTAATACAAGGTTATGATAGTCATTACCAGTCGAGGCCGAGGCTTTTGCTGAGTCAGACCCCGATAGGGGTTCTAAATATTCGTCTGTCACCGCGCTGGCCATTGAAAAAAAACGGAGTGAAGTTTCGTAGGATAAAAATTCGGGGCTAAGCTTTTGACCCCCACATTCACCAAGTAATAACCCATTACTGCGTACATTGATACCAAAAAAACCATACCCGGTTTCTGCACCGGTGTACCTTCCATAATATTTGCAAGGCGTCAAGTTAAAGAAACTGGAGATGGCCTTTATGGGTGCAGGTGTATATTTTTTATGATGAAACTCGTTATATACAATAAACGAGGAAGAGAGATTGACCAGGAAGATAAAAAGCAGGTGTATACAACACCAGCCCACCAGGATTTTTTTTCTCATAAAATAAAAAAGGTTGTCTCGAAGTCCCAATTACGATCCGGCAATTATTCGGGACAGCGGTCGACAACCTCCGGTAATTTTAAATATCAATTACATTCCACCGGCGTATTTGGAAACAAGCCTTCTTAATTTATCACCTCCTGCATCAAATGGACCAGGTCTCCATATAAGTATTTTAATGATGAGAAACCTGTTGAAAGTAGAAGTAGAAATAATACTACCTCCTTTTGCATTCAAGGCTGATCCCTCGGTGATAGTTACCTGTTTACTGAAATCTGTTAACCCATAATGGTCGCCGATCATCTTCATCAATGCCTGTTTGTCTTCGGCAGAAATCGATTTTTGATTGACGACCTGGTACAAATCTGTACCTACTTTTTTAAAAGGCTTTAACTGAAAGGAAAATGATAATAATAAACATGCAGGAATGACCAATGAAAAGATGATTAATTTTCTCATAGATTTAATTATTTATATGGTTCCAACTCTAGTCCAGGCCTTTTCGGAATCTTGCCGTGTAGAATCGTTTATAAAACTAAAGGCTTATTCTCTTTTTCCAATACGAAATAGAGATAATTTTATTTTTTTACCCGGGCGAAAGGTGAACCCCGGTAATCTTTAATTGATCTTTTTTTTCGCTTGCGATCTCAACGTGCCAACCCAAACTGCTACCTACAACTTTTGAGACAACCTCCGGTTTTTAAATAATCAATTACATTCCACGGGCGTATTTTGAAACAACCGCATTTATCCTTTCACCTTCCGGATCTAACTTTGCATCCTGAGTACGGTGTAGCAAGCCAGCTCTCCAAATGATTACTTTGGCTTGAAAAAAATCCTTGGAAATAGTATGATCAATCATTCCACCTGATTTTATATTCAAGGCTGATTCCCTGGTAATGATTACCTGTTTACTGAAATCTGTTACCCCATAATGGTTGCCAACGAGTTTTATCAATTCCTGCTTGTCGGCTGAGGAGATATACTTTTGGTCGATGATCTCATACAAATTTGTACCTAATTTTTTTACAGCCCTTGGTTGAAGGGTAAATGACAATAATAAACCCGCCGGAATGACTAATGAAAGAATGATTAATTTTCTCATAAATTTAATTGTTTGCGTAATTCCTACTCTAGTTCAGGCCTTTTCGGAATCTTGCCATATCTACCTAGTGATAAATCTAATTAATTATTTCCTTGTTTCAATAAGGCAAAGAAATAATTATATTCTTTAACCCGGGTTCGACAGTCTGAAACATGGATATCCAGTCGTTTTAGTTTGCCCTGCCCTCTCTCGCCTAAGCAAGACGACATGCTAAAAGCTCTCAGGAACTTACCCAACATTTTCCAACAGCATTCTTTCCAGGAATCTTCTCAACTCCTTTGCCCGCTGCAATTCAGTTATATAATCTTCTTCAGAACCATTTGCCTTTAATATGAATATTCTTTTAAGTACCTTTTTTAGCCGGTTGTTCCTGTTCCTTCCCAGGGCTGGCCGGGCATTGTACTGTTCTTTTTGAAAAAGCAGTACACACCAGTTTTTCAAAATGAATTGTAGTTTCATTTCATGATGATCTTTTAACTGTAGCCATTCAGTTAATTTCATAAAGCAAATTTGCTCCGCCATTTTCCGGTTAGTCTTATAATTTTTGTCTAGGATGTTGGCATAAGCAAGGCTTAGATCCGTCGCATCGAACCTTGCTGCTGTTTTCGTGTATAGCAGCTCCAGCCTTGAATCAGCCAGTTTTGCTAAAATGGGAGCGGGACACTGATAACCTTGAATGGATCTGATTTTTTTGGCCTCTGTTTCAGCGAGTTTTCGTTGTTCCTGGCGGATAGGGCGAAATCCTGCACGATAATAGATCCAGAATGCTCCGGAATGAATACCATCGCTGTTTTCTTTTCCCAGCTGATAGGGGTCAACACTGAACCGATTTAACTGGTAGACTTCGCGGTGTAGTTTGAGTACCTGTTCAAATATGTATTGGGACTCCCCACCCCTGTAGGCAGGGAAAACATTGAGCCCAATCCGGCTGCTGTCAAATAAAATCCAGGATCCCGCATAAGCAACCGGCAAGCCGTTTTTAAAAACTACGTATCCCATATAACTATCGATAGGATGTCTTCGTTCCGGCACCATGCCCATCAAGGCTATCGAAAGACCCCGGGGCAAACGGTAATAAGAAACCAGGTGGGCGGCTGTAAAAGTAATGGGATCAATTTCACGAAGGTGACGCACCAGTATCATCCTTCCGCATTTAATGACCTGCTCAGCTTCCGTTTTATCCAGTTCAACACCATCGGATTTTAGATCGGGATATGCCTTTTTGAAATTCTTTTTTAAAAGCGAACGATGGAAATAAGGAGAAATTAAAGTAGTGGGTAAACAATCCTGCGTGGAGAGATCAATTTCCACGTTTATTCCCAAAGCGCCCCAAAGTTCATCCCTTATTTCGGGACGTATATCCGTCTCGTCAAAAACTGCAATGAGCCTGTCCAGCAAGTCCTCACCTTTTTTCATTGAACGGCGGAGCCATGATCGCCAGTGTGCATTTGCATCCTGTAATATTTCTGATTCCACTTTGGGCATGACAACCGAAAGGATAGAGTTGATCGACCCTTCTGCCGCTTCGAAGGAACGGAGACGAATATCCTTTGGATGCGTTAATCTCATCCATTTCACTATATCAAAACTGAATGCCGCACAAAGCTGGGTGTTCGTTATTCCGGAATTATATAATCCATCCTTTATTTTATTTTGTAACCGTATATACAAATGCAGTTCCTGTAATAACCGGGATGCCAGTTGATAAACTGATGGGTTATCAGGATAAGCGATGAGGAAAAGCAACGTTCGATTCCAGGTTTGCAATGCTTTTTTGCTTTTACCAGGCTCCCTGCCAATCGATGTTAATAATTTCAATTTTTTAAGTGAAGAATTTTTACCATACTGATGGCGTAAGGAGAATAATTGATTAATCTTTGTTGTGGAACTGTTCATTCATGATTTTAAATTGGTAAAGGCCAGAGAACTATTAGCAAAACGAAAGTAAACCTATTTCTTATTTTTATTTACCAGTTGACCTCTTCCTTTGTGGTATTTACCCGTGTATCTTTATGAATATAAAATTTGCTTCTTCGATTGCCGAAATTCAGTAATTACTGCCACCAACGGGCTATCTCGTTCAACGGCATCATAATTGATGATTTGTTTTAATGAAAACAGCTTTTCTTTGTAAATTATTGATCATAACAGGAGTATATATTCTTGGCCGCCCTTTATCATCCGGGGCTTATTCGGTGCTGTCGCACGAAGCGATCATAGATGCAAGCTGGGAAAGCTCTATTCAACCTCTGCTGAAACTCAGGTTTCCCGGTGTAACGGATGAACAAATAAAGGAAGCTCATGCCTATGCTTATGGTGGAGCCGTAGCCCCGGATATGGGTTATTTCCCGTTTGGAAGTCGTTTATTTACCAACCTGGTGCATTATGTGCGTAGTGGTGATTTTGTAAATGCATTATTGGACGAAGCACGGGATATAAATGAATTTGCATTTGCTTTGGGTTTTTTGAGTCATTATATGGCCGATAAATATGGCCATTTTTTGGGGACCAATCGTTGTATACCAATTGTTTATCTCAGGATGATGAAGAAATTCGGAAAATGGGTCACCTATGAGGACGATAACATTTCACATATAAGAATGGAATTTGCTTTTGATGTATTACAAACAGCAAAAGGAAACTATGCATCCCAGGCATACCATGATTTTATAGGTTTTCATATATCCCTTCCTGTGTTGGAAAGAGCTTTTCGCAAAACATACGGTTTGGAAATTAATGATGTTTTTAAGCACCTTTCTCTGGCTATTGAAATGTTCAGATGGTCGGTGATGAGTTTATTCCCGGTATTAACAAAGGCCGCCTGGCTCATTAAAAAAGATGAAATACTCAAAATTCAGCCAAATGAAACCAACCGGAGTTTCATGAAAAAAATGAACAGGGCCAATTACTACCAGGAATTGGGGAAAAAACACCGGCAACCCGGATTTTTTGTCCACGCATTATCATGGTTTATCCGGGCATTGCCAAAAACGGGGCCTTTGAAAGCTCTTAAAATTAAAGAGCCCGGTCCGGTAGCAGATAAGTTATTTATTCAAAGTTTTGATACTGTTTTGGTGAATTATTCCCAGTCCCTGAAAAGGCTGAATTCAGGTGAGCTTCATTTGAGAAATATTGATTTTGACACCGGGAATAGTACTGCGTTTGGTGAATACCAATTGGCGGATATTAATTATGGAGCCCTCTTATTAAAACTAAACAGTAATAAATTCAATCATTTAAATCCCGGGCTTAAACAAAACATTATTATGTTTTACAGTGATCCAAATGGGATCATAACCCAAAAAAATGGGTTTCAGGAATGGAAAAAAATAAACCGGGCATTCCAACATCTTAAAATGACAGCGCCTTAGAATTTTTTCGTTTTGCTGAGGATGGGTTCACTCATTGGAATGATCTTTTACCAATAAGACGAACAACTACCGATTACAAATCCAATCCCTTTAAGGGCAATCGATCCTATCCTTATTTCCCGAAAGAACTATAGGGAATTTGTTGGTAACCAAGAGCTATTTATTACCAGGATAATAAAAATTTTTTCTGTCAGATATTATCACTTAATTTCATAAGCACTTGATTTGGCGACTGGCTAAATCTTTTTTTATATGAAGGTGTCCTCCCCTTAGAAATCTCCCATTAATCATTCCCTGGTTAGGTGCATGACTAGTTTGAACAGACGATCACTTCATTTTAAATCAAATTTTATGTACTCCACACCCCAACAAGATGTACCGGGCAAAAGATTGCCTTTTCTGCTTCAGGTTTTGAGTTTTTGTTTAGCGCTTTTAATAGTTATTGCGGCGCCTGCACAGGTATTAACCAATGGAACTTTATACCAGATCAAATGCAAAGGGTCCCAAAGAGTACTGGATGTCAGGGGCGGAAGCGATGCTCCCGGTACACAGGTTTGGCAATATGACAGAAACCTGACCACCGCACAGCGTTTTACTTTCGGGGACGGCGGCAATGGTTCTTATATGATCTTTACAAAGGCAAATCTTTTAGTCTCGATAAAAGTAAACCTGATGGTATCTGAAGCAAACGTGAACAATAATTCCAATTCCTCCGGTATTGGATTGGTCCAGGATAAACCTTATGTTGCCGGGAGGCTTACGGCCGTTGCTGTTAATGCGCCTGATCCTAACCGTCAAAAATGGAAATTAATTCCTGCCGGTGACAATTTTACTTTCTTTATTCAAAGCGTCGCTTATCCTGATAAAGTATTACAACCATTCAATAATGATGCCCAGGCATCTCTTGTACTGGCTCCAAATACCGGGGCCGATATTCAAAAATGGATCATTAATGAACCTGATGATATGATGAATGAAGCCATGGCCAGCCCGGGTGAAATAAATGAATTAAAAGATATTCTGACCTATCAACTGGGCGTGGGTGTACTAGGTGGTGAAAGCACCCGGCCCTTTTATTATCATAACAATCAGCCCGGGGAGACGGTATACAAGTATAAAAAACTGATTGATCCGGCCAAACTTCCCGGAGAACTCATTGATATGATCAAAAATAAACTGGGGCCTTTGGGATTCGTTTTAAGCCCGGTTTCAGAAGTACTTGATCTGGCCAGCGATGTAAAAGACTTTTTCACCGGATCGGGCTCTACGAAAATGTATATGGATTGCTGGTACCCGGATTCGGAACTCAGACGGGTAGTATGTGGTAAAATGAAGGATAAAACCGGCTTATGTACTCAAGATTACCTGCACACACAGGTGACACAAGATAAAGATGCAAATTTTGATATAGTTCCCAATGACAAATTCACTTTCATGTTGAAAAACAGATGGATCGGGGATAAATTCGATAAAATTGAATGTGAGGTCAGACCTACGGCCGGGGATCCTTTATATCCCCGCAACCCACAGGTTTATTCTATTAAAAAAGATGAAAATGCCTGCATGTATGGCCCTTGGATGGGAGACATACTTGATATTAATGCAAAGATTCCCATACCCCTGACCGATACAAAAATAGAAGTGGCTAATATTGACCTGAGGAATAATAATGAGATTCATCCGGTCAACCAGTTTTGGGTTAAACGGGGACAAGAACTTGATCTGACCTCTATCGTTGATGGCACCGGTTATTTTCAGAAAACCGGCAACAATGAAATACAAGCTTCAGGACTGAACCAGGCCATGCGTTATTATATTGCTTTTGAAGTGCCTGCAACTAATACTCCCAGAACAAGTGTTATGGGGATTAGTCCCTTAAGGGAATTCGATGTGAATGGCGTCGGCTTTGATTTCAGCAATAACGCAGCGGCAGATATACAGCCCCAGACACTTACCCTGAAATATAAGGGAGTGGTGCGTATTAAGGTCAATGATAATTCCTTTGTTCGTTTTCAACATACTCATCACATATTTTTTGATAAGATGAGAGTTAGACCCGATGGTTCTGCACAGGGGTATATTGTTGTTGAAACGGATCCGATCGTAAAACAGGGGGGCTCCATTAACATCTTTGTTAAAGAAACTACCCCGCAGGGAAATAATACTGTTCCTACCAGGTTGCCGGTGAGGCAATAGTTTTTTTTCTTTAAACCGCCGGGGTCTTTGAGAAAAGACCCCGGTTAGGTTATTATCCAATCCCGGAAAAAAGGGAAAGGTAATAACCGGATACCTTAAACCCGCTTCAGCCATCCACTAATGCTCATTCTCTGGCGGTTAGCTTTCATTACCTCATGTTCCATTTCACTGCTCTTAAAAAATACTGCGGTTTGAGAGCAGGGTAATACTTTCTGGATCGCTCCTTGTTGATACACATATAATTCCCCACCGTCTTCTTCGAGCCAGTTCTCATTTAAATAATTGATCAGCGAATATTTCCTGTTATGGTCATTTTTAAACTGATCGGTATGTCGCTTGTAAAAACTCCCTTCTTCATATATAGCATAATGAAACTCATACCCATTGATTCCAGTATAACAAGTTTGGTTCAGGTGGTGTATGAATTCTTCTACGAGTAATAAAAATTCCCGTTCGTAAATATTTTCATGATCTTTATTCATCCAATAAATTTTATCACCTCTTATTTTTTGTCGGGTGTCTTTCACTTCCCCATTTCCAATTCCCGCAGCCATCATTAATCCATCGCATTGCAACTGCAGTATATTTTGCTGCAGCCCGTTCGACAGGCGCTTATTTAAAAAGCCGGTATCAATTCCTACCCTGTTGTCAAGGTAACTATCGATAAGCAGGTCAAATCGGTTATTCATTGTTTATGGTAAAAGAAGCAAGGTAATTCTATATTCCCCATGCTTTCCCGTGTGTGAATAATATAACTTTTTTTGAAAATTGTGTAATCTTTATTATGTGGAATAGAGCTATCTTGCCGGGGATTAGTTCGTTACATATTTTATTAAATTCAGAATATGAAAAAAATATTCTTCCGTTCAGTTATTTTTTGTTTTATAATCATGCTATTTCTTTCAGGATGTGTTGAACCTCGATATTATAGGGAAAATCACCGGCATAGTGATGAGTACAATCACCGTCATCACAGGGGATCTTCTTCTGACATAGATGTTCGTATCCACAATTGATGAGGATCCTTATTATTTAAAGGATATCCGTTACACAACTTCCCCTCAAGCTTTCAAATTTTTCACATTTTTGAAAACGACAGTTATCGTGTTTATGGATATATCCCTATCAGTGGCTTAGTTAAGGTGTCCGTAAACAGGATAATCCAGGAGATGGTAATCGGGAAAGCATAATAATCTTGTTTTTTCATTATTGGTTTTCTATCTTTCCGCGGATAAAATAGGTCAAATTGAAAAAAATACTGGTCATCACCGTCTTATTATTTTTAAGTCTATCCTGCTTGCATTTTAGTTCTACAGCCCAGGCAATAAAAAAGGATACCGTCAGGGTAGGTATATTCATCACCAGTATTCATGATATTGATTTTAAACACAAGGAATATACCATCACCTTCTGGTTATGGTTAAAGTATAAGAATAAGGATTTTGATTTTCAGAACAACCTCGAAGTGCCCCTGGCGAAATCCGTGGATAAGTCATTCTCCACCGTGGATAGTTCGGGTGGAAGGATATTTATGACGATGAAGCTGCAGTGCGTGATGAAAGATTCCTGGAGGATCGGGAATTTCCCGTTTGATCGCCAGAAATTAAGGCTATCCATCGAAAATTCGCAGTATGATTCGCGGTACCTGGTCTTTGTGCCGGATACCATTGGCCAGCAGTATGATAAAAAGTTTACGTTAAACGGGTGGATTATTGACAGTTGTAACGTTTCATCCGGAAATAAAGTTTATGAAACTGCCTTTGGTGATGAAACGATGGCCAGGCCTCATTCAGAATATAGTGCTTACAGGGTAAGATTAGATATTAAGCGGGATGCTTCAGGCTTATTCTGGAAAATGTTTTTGGG
>JADGPW010000263.1 GCA_017882265.1 Chitinophagaceae bacterium
GGATGGAATGGGTATGAAAGCAGGCGATATCTCTTCCCTGGATATGATTGAAGTTTCAAAATGCAAAGATGGAAAAGCCACGGAACATTGGAGCTTTATGTCCTGGGGTGATATGATGAAGATGATGTCAAAGCAACCAGTGGATACTGCTAAAATGAGTGAAGGCCTCCCCCATAGACGATTATGAAAATATGATCAGGTGCATAAATTGATTATCCATTTTTGTGCGATTGGATTTGTATACTCCGGGTCTTTACCATAAATTCAAATAAATCAACATGAAAAAATTCCGCTTTATTATTTATGCTGCAATTGTTGGCCTGATCCTTTCCTGCAATAATAAAAAAGACACCGGCATGACTGATACAGCCAGGAAAAATCTTGATTGCTTTCATGCGATCAACAAAATATTTGAGACTGGTGACCTGAGCAAAATAGGCGATTATATTGCTGCGGACGGGGTTGATCATGCCGGGATGAAAGGGGATGTAAAAGGCCTGGATAGCATTAAGGCTGAGTTTGCCCAATTTAGCAAAATGATGAGTAACCTGAAAAGCGAGGTGGTGAAAGAACTGACTGATGACGATTATGTAATCGCCTGGATGAAAGAAAGCGGAAAAATGAATATGGATGGAATGGGCATGAAAGCGGGGCAGGACTTTTCAATGGATGCCATAGAAGTTGCAAAATTCAGGGATGGAAAGAACACGGATCACTGGGAATTTATTTCAACCGGGGATATGATGAAGATGATGCCCCAGCAACATATGGATAATGCTAATTCGAAGGAAAGCATTCATCGGAGAATGAGTAAATCTGAACTGATAATGAAATAAATAAGGGATCAAACAAATATCTTCTTCCTGAAGATGGGCGACTACTGGGTTTAATAAGAAACCGGTTTTATTATTCTATAAATTCAATTGAATTTCACCACTTCAAAATCGCTTCCGTGTAATTGACTCAATTGGCGCAGGTCATTATTATCCCATCGTTCATCCGGCGCCCCGCTGATATAAAGATTACTACCGATATCGGCGAGGATGAGCCCGTATTTTTTCATCGCCCGCAGGATGACCTGGTTAGTGGCTGAATAACCACTGATATTAAACCCGGCTTTCAGCCTTATCCTGGCACCAAAAGGTAATGAGTATTGCCCACCGGTACTGTTCACTTTATGCCGGGCAGGATAGATATAAGCAGGTTTTACATTATTACTTGTTAAGGTAAAGCGGATCGGATGATCAATTTCCCCTTTTAATACTTCTTCATACCTGACAAGCCCAGGGAATATGGGTAAGCCTGCTGCATCAGCGGATGTCCAGGTCTCTGGTCTCAGCTGGTCCGATTTGAGGTCGAAAATAGCCCCTGAAGAAGCATCCCAATGAGATCCATTTACGTGCGCATTATAAAGCTCATATAGTATTTTATTTTCAATATCAACCGCGATCACATGGGAATCACCAACACCATTTCCTTCTATCGGAGCCGCTAAAGGTATAGGATAGGGTCCGGGGTCGCTTTCACTTCCATAATCGGTATAATTGATCGGGATCTTGGGTTGGCTGCCACATACAACGATATAAGGAATCCCGATCGGTGCGCCCAGCCACAAACCACTTCCAAAATCTGCCTTGATAACATTTGAAGAAAAACCCCCGATGATCTGAGTATTAAAAGGATCAACAGGATCTCCGCTGATGTCTTTGTTCCATGGATTATCAGCTGGGAATACCTGGATATTCTCTGCTGCTGCTTTTGTAGCTGTACAATTGGTGCTTCCACCACCCTGAGGATTGATCGTACCCGCTGTATTTTTTTGGCATCCCCCTGGTAACAGCAGGCATATTACAGAGCCCAGTAGAATAACCCCTGAACGAATGGTATCCTTCATAAAGACCATTTTAAAGCATGATAATTAGCAAAATTAAAGTCAATGATAGGTTAGACTCATTAATCCCCAAGAAGTTAAGCTAAAGAACTCATCTTTTTTTATTTTAATATCTTTTCCCCTAAGACTGCTTAACAATCAATTTTTTCTTTATAGGTTAGGTTATTATTAATCATCATCCTTCAGTGTAATAACAAGAGAAAGGGTCCTCATTAGGCCGGCCGGTATCCAAGTTGATTACAATTTTTTCTGAAATACCCTGCGGCTGGCCGCTCATAATAAAAAAAGGGCTTTCATCATTAAATTTTGATTACCCACGAAACTTGTCGTAATTTAATTTTCTAAAATCAATTGCCATGAAACAGAGAATTCTACTCTTTTTTGTAATGACCTCGTTCATTACGTTATTACATGCACAGAAAAAAGATCAAAAACTCACCGGTTATGCTATTACCGCTGCGGAAAAAGGCGGAAGGAGCTGGAATGAAGTCCGCCTGGTGGATATCAACACCGGTGAGGAGGTAAAAACAATTTATCAAAGTAAGCAGGATATCGAAGCCCTGAATGCCCGTACCGGAAAACCTGTGGTAAAGAAAGAGATCAATCCCATGGGAACAACAGGAACAGTAACGGTCAGGAAAATTGTAAATCTTGACCAGGAACTGAATTCATCAAATACAGGTGCCACGGTTAGAAGAGTGATGATCATGAACCAAATGCCGGCGGTCCAGTCAGACAAACCATTTGCAACCAACTCGGCAGCGATCGCCTATGATAAAAAGCATGAGCGTTTATATTTTACACCAATGGGCATTAACCAGCTTCGTTATATTGATCTTAAAGCAAAAAACCCTACCCTATATTATTTCGAAGACGAGGCTTTTGGGAATGTAAAAGGTATGGGTGATGCTCCAAACCAGATCACCCGGATGGTATTCGCATCGGATGGCGATGGATATGCGTTGACGAATGACGGCAATCACCTGATACAATTTACCACCGCTAAAAAACAAACTATTACCGACCTGGGCCCTTTAACAGATGATGCGGCAAATGGTAATTTTTCAGTACATAGTTCCCGGGGTTATGGTGGGGATATGATCGCTGATGCATCGGGTAATTTATACCTGATCACGGCTAACCGTAATGTCTTCAAAATAAATATCAACAGTAAACTGGCCCAGTACCAGGGTACCATTAAAGGATTACCTCAGGGCTTCAGCACGAACGGAGCCATGGTGGAAGAAGGCAGCAAAGTGATCATTGCCAGCTCAGAATCCACTGTGGGTTATTACCGGTTTGATCTTATCACCCTGCAGGCAGAAAAAGCTTCCGCTTCCTCAAATGTATTTAATGCCTCTGATCTTGCCAATGGCAACCTGGCATTCGACAAGAAAAAGAAAGACAGGAAAAACGAAGAAGCAAAAGATGAAGCAAAACCCACTGTACCGGATGTGGCATCAAAACAGGTTCCTGTTGAAACGGTCGTTAATGATGGCATCCTGGCTTATCCTAATCCCGTAACCAATGGAGTGGTAAAACTCTCATTTTCCGATCTGCCCGCGGGCAAGTACCAGGTGCAATTCCTTGATATGGGAGGGAAACTGGTCAGCGCAAACGAAGTAAATATCAATAATAAGATACAGGTTGAAGAATTCAGGCTCCCAGAACTGATCGGTAAAGGAACTTATTTTGTAAAAGTATTCAGTGAAATCAATAAAGTTAACAGCGTAACTAAATTGATCGTACAATAACTCGCTTTTTTGTCAGTTCCGTAATTAGAAACGGCAGGGTCCCTACAACAATGTAGGGACCTTGCCATTTTAAATGCATCGGAAGTTTAGTGATTATATGGGCACATTCTTCATTTCTTTCGTTATTAAACCAGTATTTAGCGTATACAATCCTTTACCGGATTATTAGTTCATTGTCGGTCACCAAACTTTCCGGTAATTATTCATAATTAATCTAAGAATAATTATGAATCCGGGATAAGAGATAAGTGTATTTATGGTTGTGACTAATTATAAGTACTAAAACCCTTTTTTTAAAAGTGTTAAACAGAAGTCTTACCGGTGCTTTGATGTGAATAGGTTATAGATTGCACCCGTTAACAATATTTATTCGGATCTGATTTGACGAAAGAGCCCTGTGAAAACAGGCTTTTTTGTTATGGCCCCTACCTAAATGAAACAGGATCTCCACTATGAGGTGAAGACCCTGTTTCATTTATTGATCGTTAGTTACAATAATATGGATCAGCCGGATTACCATTATTCTGAGGATAACAGAAATGCAATTTCCTGCTGGTGACCCCGGTTATAAACACATGGACGGTTTTACCTCTCTTGAATCCAGGGGCACTGCCATTCACTCCTGATCGGGGTGGGACATTATTAACGGTGATGGTCTCACTATGAACAACTTTATCTTTATTCTCTCTTTTAAGATAATCAACCCGTATGGTAACTTTATCCAAAACAGCGTCCGTACTATTATTAACAGGAACATTAAATGCACTGATCCCGTCGTCGGTCACCTGGTAATCAAGTTTCCCAAAAGTTACATAACTAGGCCAGTTATTTCTCATTTGCATTTCTTTAGCTAATTCAGCCTGGGCAGACAGCTGTTTTTGCTTTTCCTGGTCTGCCTTTTGCTTCGCCTGGTTAGCTTGTGCATCGGCCTGTTTTTTCTTATCAGCATCTGCTTTTTTCTTCTTATCGTCTTCAGCTTTCTTTTTCGCCAGCAATTGTTGTGTGGCACTGGTTTTATTATCTGTTGGTTTGGTGGTTGGAACTGTGGTAGTTACAGGCGTGGTAGGGGTGGTTGGCGTTGTTTCAGGTGTAAGTGCTGTTTGTGCCGAGGTGTCTGTTTTTGTCCCTGTCGTCGTGGTATTTGATGTATCTACCGGGTTTGACCGGTTTGAATTTTGGGTGGCCGACGAATCTTTAGCTGTTTTTGCCGTTGAATCCGTTAGCGCCAAGCCGGTGGATGAGGTTTTATTCTTCCCCATATCCAGGTAGATATAATAACCCAAACCTCCCAGCACTA
>JADGPW010000264.1 GCA_017882265.1 Chitinophagaceae bacterium
AATGAGCACGAGATGCAGCGGATCATGAAAGCCGCAAGTGATAGCGGGGCTGTATTTACGGCCTATACCTTCATCCGTTTAAATGGCGCCATCAAATTCTTATTTCATGACTGGCTGTATAAGAATTTCCCGGATAGGGCGGATAAGATATGGCATCTCATAGAGCAAAGTCATGACGGGAAGGTAAATGATACCCGCTGGGGTGTGCGGATGCGGGGGGAAGGGAATATTGCAAAGATGGTGTCCCAGCAATATAAAAAATATGGTAAGCTCTATGGAATGAATGCGGAGGAATGGAAATTGGATACGGGAATATTCAGGAGACCGGGGCAGCAGGGGAGGCTGTTTTAAATAAGTACGGCAAGAATGTCGAACAGGTGAACAAGCCTGCCTGACCGGGAGGGCAGGGAATTCAGAATGTCGAAGTTTGTACATTCATTAAATTCCTAAATTTCTAATGTGTCGTGAATTTCTTCATCTGTTCTTAAATCCTTGTTCATCTGTTCGACATTCTTCCCGTCTTCCTGTCCTTCCCGGCAAATTATTTCCTTACTGAGGATTTCCCCGCATCGCAACAGAAAAAAAACATTTTCCCGCGTTTATTTCACCATGGAATAAGAAAGCTCGTGTTATACTTTGTACTATAAAATAGTACGGTATGAAATCTTTTGATCAACATGACGACGAAGATCGCCTCAAGGAAGAAAACGAGTTCCTGAAAATGAAACTCATGCTCGAGCATGGCGCCAGCTTTGGTGGGAATGAAGATATGGAGCTGCCCGCTGATGTGGAGAATGAGTTTTTGAATAATATTGCCGCTTTTGAAAAACAGTTTGGAGAACGAAAAATGATCAAAGTGTTTGATAAGATCGGCAGGCCCGGGCATTTTAAACCCGTAAAGGATATCCCGGATAATGAAATAGATCATGCCTGGACGGAATTACGTGACTACCTAAATGAATATCATATTGACCTGGACGCTTGCAGTCCCAATATCTCCACGAGAGAATTGTACCGGTTTACCACCGATGAATTATTTGACCACGAAACAGATGATATAGACTTACCCGGCTGGTCAACAAATTTTATATACGATGAATTCTATCCGGACCCGGTTTACGACAACACCAGACTGGCCACCGATAATTGTATCAGTATTATCCTGGGGAAAGAACCCATGGAATGGACCCATAATTTCAAAAAGGAAAACCTCCGGTTAAACCAACATTTTCCCCTGGCCATTGAAGAGTTTAAAAATAAGATAAACAGGTTCAAAGAGGCTTATGACGACCTGGAGATAAATGAACTGGCGACCACTAATTGTATTGTTAATTCTAATAAATGCGAGGTCACAGGTATCTACTCCCTCACGGCTACCCTGCCTTCGCTAAAAGCTACTGCAGGTAAAGCCAGTGGCAAAGAAACCTTTGAACTTTCAGGTAAATGGAAATCCAATATAGAACTGGATAAAGAATTCGGATACTGGTATATTGTTGGGGTAGTGATCGAGGGGATCGATTTTTAGTGAGATAGAAAAATGATAGTATCGTTTGCTACTATTATTTTATGAAATATAGGAATGTATTTTAAGAATGAACACTTCATCATTAGGGCAACTTTTATCTATTATCTATTCACTTTTATCTACTCTCTATTCCTTACTGAATTCGAGCAGTACTTTCTTATTATGATACAAAAGAAGTGTCTTATCATTTATTTCAAACCGGTTCACTTCTCCCAGCGCTTTTAAATAGGCGTCTTCTGATTTTTGCACTCCTTCGCAAAACATTTTCGTAGAAAAAATATCTTTGATGGTCAGCTTCTCATTATTGACAATGGTGGTGCTACCAAATGAATTACAACCGCCATTGCCACCTGCCGAATGCTTTATGCGGTTAAATTTAATAAAGGCGGTCTTTCCGTCCGGAACTTCCATTTCTGACGGTGAATGGATCTTCGTTAAATACCATTTTGTATCATAGAGCGTGGCTGTTTGAGTGAGCCCGCTATGATGATTTTTAATGGTAAAGGCGCTCAATACCATAAAAAGTCCGGTGCCGGTGAATGTGATCAGTTTCATCTTGTTTTTTTTAGAACGTAAATAGGATTCAACCTGTTGCATGATTGCACAAAAACGGGTAGTTCTCAAAGGGATTTAGGCTATTTTATGTAATACTTTAACATTTCGTAACCGTTTACTGATACGGATGATCCTCAAGAATACCGGCTATAGTTATTTCGGGAGACCCAGGCAGGAGAAGCTTGTTGAGAATGTGGACATGGAGGATCAGGATAGAATTGTGGAGGTAGGGAAGTGAAATGGTAGGAGAATAGTGAATGGTGAATGGTCAATAAAACGACTCTTATTCACCATTGACCATTCACAATTCACACCTTTATATAGATCTTTTTCTTATCCATCCAATAACAAATGAGCCACATGAAGGTGATGACACAAAGGGCAAATAACAAGGAACCTATTTTGGGGTCGCCGGGAATATGAATTAGTACTTTTTGGTATAGCCAGTTCCAGGGGTTGGTATAAAGAGGTTCCCCTTTATCATTTACTCCATTCGCAATGCGGATTAACGCGAAACCTTTGGGTAGAAAAGCGCTCAAAGCAAAAACAAACAAAGCATTTTTTCCAAAGACATCAAAGAACCGGGAGAGCCAACCTTTTACATTTTTGAATTCGATCATATAGATCATGGTGGCTATTGTAATCGTGGCAAGACCGGTTGTATAGATGGTGTACGAGCTGGTCCATATTTTCTTATTAATGGGGAATACCATGTCCCAACAAAAACCCGTCAGTATCATGGCCACACCGGCTACAAATAAACCACTGAGCATTTCAAAATTCTTTCCCTGCCCGACTGCATCTTTTCCGTCAGTACCTGTATTGACAGGCAAGTGGGATTTCTTTTGTATATAATCACCCACGAGGTAGCCAAAGATCACCTGTACAATCGCACACAATGAGCTCATAATACCTTCGGGATCAAATGCATAGGGTTTTCCATTGAGTGATTCTCCATGGTAGATATGGGGCTCATGTAAAATGGCCCGGTCAACCTGGTTACCAAACCAGCCTGTCATACTATACGGATCGGTTTTATCACCTAATAAATAACAAAGGGCCCAATACAGCAGTAATATAAGGAGACCGGTATAAAATGCGGCGCGAGGTTTCAGGTAATATATAATGATCGACGCAAAAAAATAACAAATAGCGATCCGGGCCAGGACACCTAAAATGCGAACACCCGATGCAGGATTCTTTGGATCCACCCAATACCTGAACACCAGATGAGCCCCATCCCATTTTACAAAAGGCCACCAGGTAAGAAACAACCCGATACCGTAAATGAGTAAACTTCGTTTGATTATTTTTTTCCAGAAAGCGGCATCCCCGGCAGCTTCCAGTTTGGGCATGACAAATGATAATGCATTACCTACTGCAAAAAGAAAAAAAGGAAATACCAGATCAGTTGGCGTCAAACCATTCCAGGGAGCATGGTCAAGCGGCGCATAAATATGGGCCCATGAACCGGGATTATTAACCAGTATCATCAGGCAAACAGTAGCACCACGAAAAACATCCAGGGAATAGAAACGTTGTTTCAAAGCAGGCATTTGAAACTAAATGTATGAAGAATAGAGAATAGATAAAAGATAATAGTTAATAGATAATAGTGTCCTTAGTAGATAAAACCCTGGAACTATGATACTTTCTGAGAGTTGGAGGATCTTTTCAACAGTAATGCACTATTCACTATTAACTATTATCTTTTATCTCTATTTGAAGCAAATTAGTAAATAGGAAAAAAATCGATAAAATCCGCTCGTATTTCTCCTAAAGTATTTATCAACTTGTGGGGGTAAATCCCTCAATATCTGCACATTTTATTCTCTTTCCACTCACATCTTCCACTATATTTGCAAGCAAAATTCAGGATATATAGCTAATGATGCTCCTGAATCATCCTAATCAAGTGAAAATCAATCATATAAAGCTTTTTTATGTGATTGAGGTGGCGAAGCTATGTTAAAAAACTCCCCGAATTGAGTCTTAAATGGTTAGCCGTGTATACACGGCCAAGGTGGGAAAAAAAAGTGAACCAGCTTTTAATAGAAAAGGGACTGGAAAGTTATTGCCCTTTAAACAAAGTGAGACGGAAATGGAGTGACCGGGTTAAGATAGTAGAAGAGCCGGTATTTAAATCATATGTTTTTGTAAAGGTGAGCGATGATGATCGCAAAGCGGTACGCATGACAAATGGCGCGATCAATTTTGTATATTGGGCGGGTAAGCCGGCCGTGATAAAAGAAAAGGAGATCACTGCTATCAAAAGATTCTTGGATGAATATGAAAATGTGGAAGCCAGACCGGCTGAAATAAAATTGAACCAACGGGTTCGTATCACCAATGGTACCCTGATGGACCAGTCAGGAAAAGTGTTGGATGTACGACATAAAACGGTGAAGGTGGCGATTGACAGTCTTGGGTATATTTTGGTGGCCTATATTGACAGAAGTAAATTAACTTCGGCACAGGCCAAGTAAACCTAACCTGATTTTGCAGCTTCGGCTGCACTTTATATTAAAACGTATCAATGAAGTTTACAAGGATTTTATTACTGCTTGTTTTACCCGCTTATCTTTTTTCCTGTCACCCGCTTCAAAAGCTTCCCAACTACATTGAGAATGTAGTGGATACAAGTGGTAAGACAAGCATCACTATTCCTGAACTTCGTATTCAGAAAAATGACCTGCTTTCCATTCAGGTTTATAGTAAAGCTACACCAACCAAGGAAATGCCGGACATTGATCAGCTTTATAACCTGCCGATAACCTTGTCTACTATTGGGGGTACGCAAAGCGCTACATCAGCGGCGTTCCTGGTTGACATAAATGGTAATATTGAACATCCCAAGCTGGGCGTTTTTCATGCGGAAGGACTGACCAAAGAGGAGCTGGCAGCGGAGATAAAAAAAAGCCTTACTCAACCGGTTGAACTGCTAAAAGACCCGATTGTTATTATACGGTTTTTAAACTTTCATGTGACGGTATCGGGTGAAGTGACCCGAGCCGGAACGATCCCTGTTCCGGGTGAAAGGATCACTATACTTGAAGCCATTGCGCTGGCTGGCGATGTTACCCAATATGGAAGAAAAAATACAGTAAAAGTTGTAAGAGAGACCAATGGAGAAAGGAAGATCGGAATCATTGATCTTTCATCAAAAGATCTTTTTGAATCCCCTTATTATAACCTTCAACAGAATGACATGGTCCTTGTTGAAGCAACAAAACAAAAACGACAGCAAACTGATCAAGCTATTGTTTCACAGCGCATCAGCATTGCCATAGGTCTGATAACAGCAGCAGCCTTTATCTATAATATTTTCAAGTAATTTTTTGGAGTCCATAAACAACCTTCATTAATGGAAGAACCGGTCAATACCAGTAAAAGTGAACTTGGTAATTTAAGTTTCAGGGATCTTTTTTATAAGTATGTTCGTTTTTTACCGCTTTTTGTTTTATCGGTGGCACTATCTCTTTTTGCCGCCTTTGTTTATTTACGTTACGCCACCCCTATTTATAATGTAGGCGGTACCATGATGATCAGGAGCGAGCAACAAAATAACAGTGGGAACGACAAATTTGAAGAACTGATCTCCAATAGCAAAACATCGAATATCCAGAACGAGATCGAAGTATTGAAATCACGCCCCCTGATGCAAAGAGTGGTGGATAATCTTAATCTTCAATTCAGTTATTATGGAAAAGGTAAAATAAAAACAGTCAATATTTATAAACAAGGACCTTTTCTCATTGATGCGGTGATGATAGCCGACTCCAACCGCAGTTTTTCACTTAAGCTGAAATTCATAAATGATCACCAGTTTTATGTTAATGATGAAAAAAGACCTTTCACATTTGACCAGGTTTTTAGAAACGCAAACGGGGAATTCAGGCTTGTACATAATCCTGTGGCCGCGGTAAATTCGGATTATAATATTTTTTGGCAACCTACTATATATGCCGCCGGGGATTATGCCGGGGCTATACAGGTAACCCCAAAGATACCGGGAACAGGTATCCTGTCGGTGAGCATGAGGACCGCAAATTCGCAAATGGGGGCCGACATTGTGAATAAATTAATGGAGGAATATAGTAACTATAGTATCGAACAAAAAAATAAAACATCTGACCAAACCCTTTTATTCATAGACGAACTGCTGGGTACTTACAAATCCAAGCTCGATAGTGTTCAGCGGATTTTACTTGACTACCAGCAAAGGAATAACCTGATTGATGTGAGCGCCCAGACGATGAGTTATTTCGGCAATATCAGTGAATCCGATAAAACTATTAATGAACAGATCCTGAAGCAGGATGTAGCGGATATGTTAAACGCCTACCTGCGGGACAAAAACAATTCCTTTAAAAAAGTAATTGTTCCTTCCTCCCTGGGCCTCGAGGATAAAACCCTTAATGATTTGGTAGTACAATACAATGCAGTGCAATTAGAACGGCAACAATTTTTGGATAACAATGTTCCCGCTAATAATCCTTATGTTCGTGCAGCTGAAAGCAAGATTGAAACATTAAGAGTCAGTATCCTTGAGAATGTAAAAAATATCAACTCCTCTATCGGCTCGGCTATTTCGTCTATCAGGAAGAAAAGCGAAGTAAGCCAGACGCAATTAAGAACACTCCCTCTCAAAGTAAAAGAACAACTCGAGATACAAAGGCAGGTAGATGCTTTTCAGAATCTTTACAAAATTTTATTGGAAAAAAGAATAAATACAGCTATTTCAAGAGCCGCAAATGTTTCTAATTCCGACATTATTGACAGGGCCTATCCTTCCAGTACTCCTATTAAGCCCAATAAAAAAGCGATACAGATCCTGGCCATTTTACTGGGTCTGGGTTTACCGGCGTTCATAATTTTTGCAGCTGAATTATTAAATGATAAGGTAACGACCCGATTTGACATTGAGAAAATCACAGCAGCCCCGATCCTCGGCGAGATCGGGCACTCTTATTCTGATAAGGTGCTGGTCGTTAATAAAACGACCCGCAGTATGGTAGCGGAGCAGTTTCGCATCATTCGTTCCAATCTTCAATATATTCTTAACAAACAAGGCGAATCTGTCATCCTGGTAACTTCATCATTCAGTGGCGAAGGAAAATCGTATGTCACCACGAATATGGGCGCTGTGTTGGCGCTGGCCGGGAAAAAAACCATTATACTGGAATTTGATATCCGCAAACCCAAGATATTATCGGGTATGGATATTACCAAAGGCCCCGGGATAACCAACTACCTTGTTGGTAAGGCTAACTTACAGGATTTGATAAAACCGGTACCGGAACAGGAAAATCTTTTTGTACTGGGTTGCGGACCGATCCCTCCCAATCCTGCAGAATTACTGCTTGACCAACGGGTGGAAGATTTGTTTGTTTGGATGCGTAAGAATTATGAAGTGATATTGGTGGATACCGCCCCGGTGGGTATGGTTAGCGATGCCATGACATTAAGCAAATTTGCCGATACTACTTTATACCTGGTTCGGCAGGGGCATACATTCAAAAAACAAGTGGCATTGATCGATGAATTTTATAAGGACAATAAACTCCCCAAAGTTTCAATCATCATCAATGATGTAAAAATAAAAGCCGGTTATGGTTATTATGGGTATGGCCGTTATGGATATGGGTACGGGTACGGCTATGGAAGTTATTATGAGGAAGAAACACCTCCCCGTAATATGTTGGAAAAGATCATTAAAGGATTGGACATCCGGAGACTCTTTGGCAAACCCAGGAGAAAAAGAAAAAAATCAGCTAGTTAAGCATGTTTATTCTGTTAACCGGCGGTGCCGGTTTCATTGGCGCTAACCTCGTAGAAGAATTGTTGAATGATCAACGGGTTAAACGGGTTAGAGTATTAGATAACCTTTCGACAGGTTCCCTGAAAAATATTTCTGCTTTTACCGATCATCCGAAATTTGAATTTATACAAGGCGATATCCGTGATTATAATATATGCCTCGGGGCCTGTTCGGATATGAATATCATTTCTCACCAGGCGGCACTTGGATCTGTGCCTCGTTCCATTGCGGACCCGCTTACAACCAATGAGGTAAATATTACCGGCACACTGAATATTTTTACAGCCGCGAAAGAAAAAGGGATCAAACGGGTCGTTTATGCTGCCAGCTCATCTACATATGGCGACCATCCCGGTCTGCCAAAGAAGGAAGACATGATAGGGAAGCCTTTGTCGCCCTATGCAGTAACAAAATATGTAAATGAATTATATGCCGGTGTCTATGCCCAATTATATGGGATAGAAATGATCGGGCTCAGGTATTTTAACATATTTGGCCCCAAACAAAACCCGGATGGCCCCTATGCAGCGGTGATACCACTTTTTGCAGAGGGGTTATTGTTGAATAAACCGCCGACCATTAATGGTGATGGCAGTCATACCCGTGACTTTACTTATGTTGACAATGCGGTGAAGTCAAATATGCTTTCGTTATTTACGACAAACCCAAAGGCCCTTAACCAGGTATATAATATTGCCTGCGGACAACAGACCTCATTAACGCAATTGTTTGATGGGCTTAAAAAAGAAGCAGGCAGTTCGCTCAAACCTGTATATGGTCCTGAACGGCCAGGAGATGTAAAGCATAGCCTCGCAGATATTTCAAAGGCCACAAAACTTTTAGGATATTCCGTGCAGGTATCAGTTGAAAAGGGACTTCGGCTTACTTATCAATGGTATAAGGAGAATGTTGGGAAGTTGAGGGGTTGAGAAGTTGAGGAGCTGAGATGGGTAAATTAATTAAATATGTATATCTATTCATTTGAAAAATTAGAAGTTTGGCAATTGTCAAAAAAATTTGTAGTAAAAATTTACAAAGCCACAGAAAAATTCCCTGCTAATGAGAAGTTCGGATTAGTTAATCAAATGCGAAGGGCAGCCGTTTCAATATGCTCTAATCTTGCAGAAGGATCAGGGCGAACTACAAAGAAAGACCAGGCACATTTTTATAGTATGTCTTACAGCAGCCTTATGGAGTTGCTTAATCAATTATTGATTTCTGTTGATCTGAACTTCATGACAGAAAAGGATTTATTACCAACACGAACCGATATTGAAATTGTATCAATGAAGATAAATGCGCTCAGAAAATCCGCTGTGAAGAATGGGTAACTCCTTGCTCAACATCTCAACCCCTCAACAAAGAACAATTCTCATAACAGGGGGCGCCGGTTTTATAGGCTCACATGTGGTCCGCCTGTTTGTAAATAAATATCCCCGGTACCGGATTGTTAACCTGGATGCTTTGACCTATGCCGGTAATCTTGAAAATCTCCGGGATATTGACATGGCCCCTAATTATATCTTTGAAAAAGCCAATATCCTTGATATAGTTGAACTGGAAAGAATTTTTACCATTCATCAGCCTGACAGCATCATTCACCTTGCTGCAGAAAGCCATGTGGATCGTTCCATACTTTCACCTCTTGATTTTGTATATACGAATGTAATTGGAACCGTGAACCTGCTGAATATAGCCAACAAGCATTGGGCCGTTCACCCCGATAAGAATCGTGATGGAAATAGGTTTTATCATGTATCAACTGATG
>JADGPW010000265.1 GCA_017882265.1 Chitinophagaceae bacterium
CGGCTAGACCGAATAAAATCCCTTTCCCAATTCACCAAAATCCCCGAACTTCCATTTAGCATTTAACACTTAACATTCAACATTTTAACTATGCCCCGCCCCGACCTTACCCGAGTACCGGATTTTTATCACAACTACATCAAACAGGTAGAAGAAAACGACCTGATGGAAGCTTTGACAAAACAAACTCCTTCCTTTATTCAATTCCTGAAGGATATTCCTGCGGACAAAAGAGATTATCGCTATGCAGAAGGCAAATGGACCATCAAGGAAGCTTTGCAGCATATCATTGATGCCGAAAGAATATTCGCTTACCGGGGTCTCTGTTTTGCAAGAAAGGACACTACTCCCCTGCCCAGTTTTGATGAAAACAGTTATGCCGCCAATTCAAAAGCTGATAAAAGGAACTGGGAAGAGCTGGTGGAAGAATTTAAAGCCGTCAGGAAATCAACAGAGATAATGTTTGGTTCCTTTGATGAGGAGCAACTGGAGTCAGCAGGCACCGCCAGCGGAAAATCCAATTATTCAAGGGCTATTGGTTTTATTCTTGTGGGGCATGTCAATCATCATGTAAAAGTGATAAGAGAAAGATACATGTAGAAATGTTGATAGGTTATCAAGTTAACAGGGCGATTGCCCATATTAACTTGATAACCTATTAACTAATCAGTTATTTTTTAATTCTTCACCGGCGCTTCCACTGTTTTAGCTTTCACGAGGTTCTGCTGGTTGATCATATCATTCATCACTTTTACAGTCTGGTCAAGATAGATATCTTTTTGTAATCCTTTTAGCCATTGCGTAAACCGGTCCTGCTTGGATTTGTCATTCGCCCAGCGGTTGGTTTCATTCGGTAATGCTGCCACATCAAGTTCTCCGTTCAATTTCAACAACGATTCCATTTGTTTGATCGTAGTGCGGACCTTTTTCTGATTGGCCTGGTATTTATCGATCTGCAGGGAATATTCTTCGTTTTGCTTGGAAAGCCATTCTGAACTTTCCCTGATGAGTTTAAATGTATTATCATTCTCCAAACGCTGGTTACTGAGTTGCTGAATCACTTTCAGATCATAACCTGCCGTCCAGTTGGTGTAACTGGCTTTATTGATCTCGTCCCAGGGTAAAGCATCTTCATCATCTTTCTCCCTTACTTTCAGGTATTCAAGGTTGTCGGGTAATACAATATCAGAGCTCACTCCTTTTAGTTGGGTAGATCCTCCATTGATACGATAGAATTTCTGTAAGGTCAGTTTTACGGTTCCCAGTTCAGAATTCGAAACGGAAAAACCTGTTTCAGGATCCAGGCCAATATTACGCTGCACGGTTCCTTTACCATAAGTAGACGTGCTGCCAATGATCACACCACGGTTATAATCCTGAATGGCAGCGGCAAAGATCTCGGAAGCGGAAGCGCTGAATTCATTTACCATAACGGCCAGCGGCCCCGAATATAATACCGAGCGATCCTTATCTTTCAGCACACTGGCTTTATTATCCCGGTCCTTGACCTGCACAATCGGGCCTTCATCTATAAAGAGCCCGGCCATCTGCACCACATCATATAAAGAACCACCGCCATTATTGCGGAGGTCGATCACGATACCATCCACCTTTTCATCTTTCAGCTTGGTTACTTCTTTGGCTACGTCCACATAACTGCGGGCACCGTTGGGATGATCGAAATCGGCATAAAATTCAGGAAGAAAAATGTAACCAATTTTTGAACCCCCATTTTTTACAATAGCACTACGGGCATATGTTTCATCCTGAACTATTTTATCACGGATAAGCGTGACAACTTTTATTGACCCATCAGATTTCTTAAGGGTAAGGCTGACTTCCGTTCCTTGTTTTCCCCGAATAACTTTTACCGCATCGGTGACTACAAACCCGGTAAGATCAACGGGTTCCTCTTTTCCCTGCCCCACTTTCATTATTATATCACCAGGCTGTATTTCACCAGACTTGGAAGCCGGGCTTCCTGTTAATACACTTGAAACTTTAATGTTACCATCATCATATTGTAATGATGCACCGATACCATAAAAAGTGCCACTCATCTCTTCGTCAAAATATCTTTTGTCCACCGGGGGAAAGAATTCCGAGTGCGGATCCATGGTGGTAGTAATTGTATTCACGAAGATGTTGAACTTATCATCATCACTGAACTTGAAACGAAAACGTTCAAAGGTTCTGTCCATGATGCCCTTGACTTTATCACGGGCATCTTTTTCCAGTTCTTCATCCGTCTTGACTACAAATCCGTCCTTTCCTTTATTTTTTTCACGGGTATCCAGCAGGTCGGTGTACCGCTCCAGTGTCATATACTTCAGTTTCTTTCTCCAGCGGTCCTTTCTTTCAGCATCGGAAGCCGGGTAATTTAGTTTATCTGCCTCCAGTACAACAGTTTCATCAGTTGTAAAATCAAATGGTTTGGAAAGAATATCATTATACATCCTGGCTGCCTCTTCCATTCTTGTATTGAATAGTTTGCCTGCGCTGAGGAAAAATTCAACGGGCGCGCCTTTGATCTCATCATCGATCCTTGTTTCATATTTCTTCATCGCATCCAGGTCACTTTGGAGGTACATGTTTTTCTCCGGGTCCAGCTCGGCAAGATATTTTTTAAATATCTTTTTGGAGAAAGCATCGTCGATATTTTGGGGACTGTAATGGGCTTGTGTAAGCATTTCACCCACCAGTTTGAGAATTTCTTCATACTTGGTCGGAGGAGGGGCAGGATTTTTAAAGCCGGTTCCCATCGTCTTGAATGCAAGGAATGACCCTGCAACCACCATCATGATCACAATCGGAAGTCTTTTCATATTCAATAGGTATTTAATTGCGTTATTCATAATCCAAAAATAACGCAAAAAGGCTGTTTTTCTTGCTTTTACACGCATTTAACAATGGTTTTTGATGAGTGGCAGTTGACAAATTGGGGAATTTTTAATTGGGAAATTGGGAAATTGCCTTAATTCAAGGATTTCCTTGGAATGAGGATAGATTCAAACCCTTGGGAATTATACGATAGAAGAGAATTTCGAAATTTTCCAATTCCCCAATTTCAAAATAAAAAAGCCCCGGAAAACCGGGACCTTGGGTAACCAATGGGGTTCCTCCAAAGGAGTCCCTTCGGGAGAACCCACGACCCCCAGAACCACAATCTGATTAGATTATCCCATTCCCTTTAAGGAACAAGTATCCACTTATACTTTTAAAAAAAAATTCCCGTTTAACAGCCTCAGACTTATTTGGAAATGATTCAAAATAATGTATTACAACTGGCCTCCTACCTTTCGTAGCCCTTACTTTTCCGCATTATGCTCTTTAAGTCTAGCCTCCAGATCAGAAGTATACCCATAATAATACTTTTGATCCTTGAGACTTTTAAGAATATATGTATTAAACATAAAAAACAACCCCGGATTTCCGGGGTTTCTGGGTAACCAATGGGGTTCGAACCCACGACCCTCAGAACCACAATCTGATGCTCTAACCAGCTGAGCTATGGCTACCATCTAATCATAACAAAAATAAAGAAAATCATGCCTTGCACCAAAAGGGAGTGGGAGTTTTAAAAAAACCTCGCCCAGAGAAAAAAGGTTTGCAGAGGCTTAGCGGACACAGACTTTTATCTGCCTCCTTTTACTCTTTTTTCTCTGGGCGAGATCTATCTCCTCCACCCCAAAAACCAGATTTTGAATCCGGCAGTCCTTTCTGTTTCTTTGCAAACTTCCAGAATCAATAAAGCAGACTTCATGGAGTCCACCAGGCATTCAGTTGCCCTTTGAACCTTTTGATCCCGGAACATTTAAAATGAACATTATACTATTTATCATCCCTTTTATTGGAGCGCTCATTGGATGGATCATCAATTCCATTGCCATTCAAATGTTGTTTCGCCCCTATCAGCCTAAAAAAATGCTGGGCTTAACTTTTCAGGGGGTCTTTCCAAAAAGGCAGCAGGAGTTAGCGGCATCCCTGGGAAAAATGGCCAAAGCTGAGTTTAATTCATCTGAACTTATTGAACAAAAGATCAGCGACCCTAAAAACCTGGAAAAAGTGATGCCCCTGATAGAATCTCATGTGGATGAATTTTTAAGGGTAAAACTGGGTAAAGAAATGCCGGTTCTCAGTATGTTCATCGGTAATAAGACCATCGATTCCCTTAAAAAAGTTTTTATGCAGGAAATTGAATCCCTTTTTCCCCAGGTAATGAACCAATTTGCCGGTAATATCAAATCTGAATTCGATATAGAAAAACTGGTGAGCTCAAAAATTGCAGCGCTATCGCCTGTTATATTGGAAAAAACCTTGCAGCAGGCTATGTCAAAAGAATTCAGGTATATAAAGATCCTGGGCGCTGTAAGCGGGTTTATTATTGGTATCATACAATTGTTGATAATTAAGCTTGTTGGGTGAACAAATCCATCGGTTTTCCATTAATGATGCCATAATGCCATTCATCAAGCAGTCACCTAATTGTCAGCAGGTTCGAATTGCTTTATGCGTCTAACTAACAAATTTGAATAATGAGACATTTTTCTATCGTTTTAGCTTGTTTTTTAATCAGTTACGTATCTGTTGCCCAGCCCCCCGCGGGTGGGGGAAACAGGAAGGGAGGCAATCGTCCGCAAATGAACGGTAGTTTTTATGGGAAATTAATAGAATCTAATACATTAAAACCTATTGAATTTGCCTCTGTTCAGTTGGTGCAGAACAGGTTTGATACCGTTTCCAAAAAAAGAAAAGATGTGGTTGTCGCCGGAATGCTTACCAAGGCAAATGGCGAGTTCCTCCTGGAAAATATCCCGGCGTTTGGTCAATTTAAATTGAGGGTCACTGTGGTGGGTTTCAAACCTTATGAACAAACTGTCTCTTTTGATATGAAAACGGCCGCCGCCAATGCTAATAACGGGGACATGAGTTCCATAGTAGGCGCTTTGGACAAAGACCTTGGGAATATAAAAATAGATATTGAAGAAAAAGTCCTGGATAATGTAACAGTTACCGCATCAAATCCAGGCCTTAGATTAGGCATTGACCGCAAGGTATTTAATGTGGACAAAAATATAGTCTCCGCAGGAGGAACGGCCGTGGATGTAATGCGCAATGTGCCGTCCATTAATGTTGATATTGACGGAAATGTTACCATGAGAAATAATACGCCACAGATATTTGTCGATGGTCGTCCGACTACCATGACCCTGGACCAGATCCCTGCTGATGCCATTGAAAGCGTAGAGATCATCACCAATCCTTCGGCAAAGTTTGATGCCTCGGGTGGTACCGCCGGGATCCTGAACGTGGTATTGAAAAAGAATAAAAAAGTGGGTTACAGCGGAGGTATTCGAACTAATGTAGATTCAAGAGGAAGAGTGGGGTTAGGTAGTGATCTCAATATCCGCCAGGAAAAAGTGAATTTCTTTGTCAGCGGCAATTATAATCAACGTAAGTCGATCAGTAATGGAACAACGGACCGGGCAACAACTTTCATTACCCCTAACAGCCAGCTTCACCAAACAGATCGAAGTACCATGTTGGGTGGTTTTGGGTTCTTCCGCGGGGGGATGGATTATTTTGTAGACAACCGGAATACTATTTCTATCGCAGGGAATCTTGCCAAAGGCCAATTTAAACCTACGACCACCAGTGAAATGATCACCCAATTGATGACTTCGCCTGTTACATCGTCATTGGCTGATAGAATTTCAAATTCCACCAGCAATTTCAATAATTCAGGAACCACATTAAGCTATAAACATAATTATCCTAAATCGGGACAGGAATTAACGGCTGATGTCACTTATAACACCAGTAAGAATTCAAGCAGTAACCTGATAAAAACCGATTCACTGGATTATTCAAACCATTCGACAGTTAAATCCTCTTCCCAGCGGCAGGATGGAAAAGGCGCCAACCAGAATTTCGTTTTCCAGACCGATTACTCAAATCCTATTAATGAAAAATCAAAATTCGAAATGGGAGCACGGGTTTCGGTAAGGAAAGTTGACAATAAAAACGACTTCTTTATTATTGATGGTTCAGGCCATGCCGTGTACAGCCCCCTTTTATCAGTGAATTATAACAGTATTGACAAAGTGTATGCTGCTTATACAACTTATTCAAACCAGATAAAGAGTTTTGGATACCAGCTGGGCTTACGTGTCGAAAGTTCAAACTATACAGGCCACCTGGTTGATAAGGGCCAGGATTTTAGTACTAAGTTCCCGGTTAGTCTTTTCCCCAGCGTGTTCCTGAGTAATAAAATGAAAAACGACCAGGAAATGCAGTTGAATTATACCCGGAAGATCAACCGCCCTAACTTTTTCCAGCTATCACCTTTTACGGATTATTCGGATTCACTCAATATCAGCAGGGGAAATCCTAACCTGAAACCAGAGTTTACCAATTCATTTGAACTTTCTTATCAAAAAACATTTAAGAATAAAGATAATTTTATTGGTTCCATATATTACAAGAATACGACCGATCTAATTACCCGTTCATCCATAAATGATTCATTTAATGGCAAGCCCATCCTGGTCAATACCTATATAAATGCAAATGCCAGCTATGTAACAGGGCTGGAATTGATTGCAAAAAATAAAATAACCAAATGGTGGGATCTGACTACGAACCTGAACCTGTTCACCTCGAAGATCACTGTGACGGGTCAGCCTCAACAGGACCAGTTTGCCAGTTGGTTTGCCAAGATCAATAATTCATTCAAACTCCCGAAGAATTTTACATTCCAGTTGTCCGGCGATTATCAATCAAAAACAGTATTACCTCCAGGTGGTAGTGGTGGTAGTGGTGGCAGAGGTGGCGGTGGTGGAATGTTTGGAGGCGGCGGTGGGGGTATGTTCGGTCAGACTATTACTTCACAAGGTTATGTAAGGGCTACCTATGGAGTTGATGCCGCCTTAAAATATGAATTTCTGAAAAACAAACAGGCTTCTTTTTCCCTTAACGTCAATGATATTTTTAAAACCAGGCGTTCTGATATTCATTCCGAGTCATCTGGTTATAGCCAGGACGTATTCCGTCGCCGGGATGCACAGGTACTCCGGCTGAACTTCAATTGGCGGTTTGGTAAGTTTGATCCTAACCTTTTCAAACGCAGAAACAATAAGAACCAACAGGATAATCCAGACATGCCCACTATGGGGCAGCAGTAATAATTCTTAAAAGATTGGAAACCCTCCTTCCCCGGAGGGTTTTTTAATGCCTGTCAATGAATGTATATTTGATAACGTTTAAAACAGTGCCACCCCTGTTTTGATATTGCCGCAGAAACACTGATCCTTCGACAGGCTCAGGAATTTCCTGGCATGTTTAGAGAACCAATTGTGTGAAAAAAATCTACTTCACTGTAACTAATGACCTGGTATATGACCAGCGGATGGACCGTATATGTGGTTCGCTGGCTGCAAATGGTTATGCTGTCACCCTTGTAGGCAGAAAATTATCCTCCTCTCTCCCGCTGGTGCAAAAAAACTTCAGGCAAAAAAGGATCCGCTGCTGGTTCAATAAAGGGAAGCTGTTTTATTTTGAATACAACCTGCGGCTGATCAATTTCTTACTATTCCGGAAAATAGACGCCATTTGTGCCATTGATCTTGACACCATTGTTCCCTGTCATTCGATCTCACGGGTCAAACATATTCCACGCGTATATGATGCACATGAAATGTTTACGGAATTAAAAGAAGTGGTAAACAGACCAGTGATTCATAAAATATGGAAACAGGTTGAAAAAAGATTAGTCCCCAGGTTCAAATGGGGGTATACTGTAAGTGAAAGCCTGGCTGAAGAATTCTATCGCCGGTATGATGTGCATTATAAAACCATCCGGAATACACCCGTGCTTCGGCCCTTTGATCCTGCCGTACCCAAGGAAAAGTTTATCCTTTATCAGGGAGCTGTCAATGAAGCTCGGGGTTTTGAATACCTTATTCCTGCCATGCAATGGGTAAACAGCCGCTTGGTGATCTGTGGTGACGGTAATTTCATGCACGCAGTGAAGGACCTGATCATACAGTTTAAACTGGAAGATAAAATTAAATTGAAGGGAATGTTAGCCCCCGCTGAGCTATGGGTTATTGCCCAGCAGGCCAGGCTGGGAGTTGCCATCGCTGAAAAAGAAGGATTGAATCAATACCTTGCTTTACCTAATAAATTCTTTGATTATATACATGCCGGGTTGCCACAGGTAACGATGGACTACCCGGAATACAGGGCCATCAATAAACAATATGAAGTCGCTGTGCTGATCGATAACCTCGCCCCAAAAAGAATTGCCGAAGCCATAAACAATTTAATGCTGGATGATGTTCTATATAATAGACTGAGAGAAAACTGCCTCCTTGCCAGGAAGGAATTAAACTGGCAGCAGGAAGAAAAAAAACTTTTGGACTTCTATCAATCCCTTTTTAAAAATTGAGCCGCCAATTACACATAGTCTGTCTGGATGCACCCTGGCCGGCCGATTATGGCGGCGCGATCGATATGTTTTATAAGATCGAGGCCCTTCACCAGGCGGGTATCAGGATCCACCTGCACTATTTTTCCTATCATCATCGCGGCCATCCCACCGAATTGAACCCATATTGTGAAACGATACACAGGTATGAAAGAAAAACCGGGCATAAAGGTTTTTCCTTTACACTTCCATACATAATTGCTTCGAGGATAAATGAGGAACTGTTGGCTAATCTCAGCAAAGACGAACATCCGGTATTGCTTGAGGGCATTCATTGTGCCGGGTTTCTATCAAAGCTTGACCGGGAAAAAAGAAAGATCGTGGTGCGGCTACATAATGATGAATATGATTATTATAAACAATTAGGCCATTCCTCCAACAACTTATATAAAAAGATCTATTTCTATCACGAAAGCCGCCTGTTGAAAAAATTCCAGGAAACATTACCTAAAAACTGCGGGTACGCAGCCATTACTACAAAAGACACTCAATGTTTCCGGGATCAATATGGACTAAAAAACAGTTTTTTTCTCCCGGCTTTTACACCTTACCAGGAAATAAAATGCGGGGAAGGCATGGGAAATTTTTGCCTTTACCATGGGAATCTTTCTGTTCCGGAAAATGAAAAAGCTGCGTTATGGTTATTGACAAATGTTTTCCCGAAAATAAAAATCCCGTTGGTAGTAGCCGGTAAGAATCCCTCCAAGCGGGTGGACAAAATGGCTCACCTTTATCAACATACATGCCTGGTATCCAATCCTTCGGCAACAGAGATAAATGATCTTGTAAAAAAAGCCCATATCAACATCCTTCCATCTTTCAGCCGGACAGGTATAAAGATCAAACTACTTCATGCTTTATTTGAAGGCCGTCATTGCGTGGTAAACGAACAAATGGTTGAGGGTACCGGGCTGGAAGCGGCCTGTCACATCGGGAACAATGCCAACGCCTTTGCCTCGATCATTGTTCAACTGCATCATCAACCTTTTGAACAGGAAGAAATAACCTTGCGTAAAAAATTGCTGGGGGCTACCTATAACAATAAAAAAAACGTACAATTGCTTATTCCATACTTATGGTAGCATTGTCGATCACCCGACCCCGCTCCGTCCGGATCATCCGGGCAGGAAACTTTTGCACCACAATATAATCGTGTGAAGCCATGATCACGGCGGTATTATAGTCTTTAGAGATCTGGAATAGGAGATTCATGATTTCATCGGATGTCTCCGGGTCAAGATTACCGGTCGGTTCATCAGCCAGTATTAGCTTCGGGGAATTGAGTAAGGCCCGGGCAAGATCCACGCGCTGCTGTTCGCCACCGCTTAACTCAAAAGGCATTTTAAACCCCTTGGCCTTTAATCCCACTTTATCCAGCACATCCATTATTTTTTCATCCATTACTTTCTCATCCGTCCATCCTGTAGCCCGTAAAACAAATTTCAGATTATTATTCACGTCGCGGTCAGTCAGCAGTTGAAATTCCTGGAACACCACGCCCAGGTTGCGGCGGAGGTAAGGAACTTTTTTCCAATCAATACCCCGCAGATCGTAGGTAGCAACGATCCCCCCTCCTTCCCGTAAAGGCAGTTCACCGTATAAGGTTTTCAACAGACTTGATTTACCAGTCCCTGTCTTACCTACCAGGTAAACAAACTCACCTTTATTTACGGTAAGATTCACATCCTGTAAAATGAGATTATCGCCCTGGTAAATATTGGCATGCGTAAGTTCAACAATAGGTTCAGCCATCCTTTGCTTTGTTTGCTGCAAAATAACGGAAAGATTGTGTAGAGAAGGGCATTTTTTTTATTTAAACTAAAGAAATAGTTGTTAAACTAAATAATTAGTTATAGCTTCATTTTATCAATTCAAAAAAATGAAACCATTAACCAAAGCCGAAGAACAGATCATGCAGGTACTCTGGAAGCTGAATAAAGCTTTTTTGCGGGAAATAGTAGAAGGCATGCCTAACCCGAAACCGCACCAGAACACAGTCGCCACGCTTTTAAAAATACTGGTGGAAAAAGAATTTGTCGGTCTCACCGTCATGAGTCGTCATCACCAGTACTATCCAACAGTGACAAAAGAAGAGTATTCCAAACGCAGTATGAAGCAGTTGGCGAAAAATTATTTTGAAGGTTCTTTCAGTAATGTGGTTTCTTTTTTAGTGAAAGAAAACAATATTTCGGTGGAAGAACTGGAGAGTTTGTTGCATCAAATTAAGAAACAGCAAACCCTTAAAAAATGAAAAACCTGCTTTTCTACCTGTTGCAAGTTATTGTTGCCTCCGGAATCCTGTATGGCTATTATCATTTAGCCCTTCGCAATAAAAAATTTCACTTGTATAATCGTTTTTATTTACTGGCCGCGATGATCGTCAGTATCCTGATTCCCTTTCTTAATATACCTGTTTATTTTACCAGCGCAGCGACAGACTCCTCATTCCTTTTACAAACAATTACTGTGGCTTCTACTCCGGGTTCGGATGGAGTTATAACACCTGTGATCCATGCTGCTGTGGAGAAATCAAGCTGGTTTACCTGGCAAAGCCTTAGTTATTTATTTTATATAGTTATTGCCGCTATTTTTTTAATCCGGATATTGTTTTCCTTAAAAAGAATTCGTTATATCATTCGTAATAATGCAGTAGAGAAATTAAAAAACATTTATTTTGTCAATACCGATGAACCCGGCACTCCCTTCTCTTTCTTCCGTTGGCTTTTCTGGAACCGCCAGATCGAATTGCGATCAGAAAAAGGAGAACAGGTATTCCGTCACGAATTATATCATATTCAGCAAAAGCATAGCCGGGATATTATTTTCATGGAAATGCTTATGC
>JADGPW010000028.1 GCA_017882265.1 Chitinophagaceae bacterium
AGAGCACAGGACCAGTTCGGTGCTGTTTTAGCAGCCTTATTGGCATAAAAAAGGGCGCTGTCGGGCTGGTTATTTTCCAGGTGCAGTAATGCCAGCTTGTTAAGGATATAGGCCCCGTTGCGATCAATGGCAAGGGCTCCATAGGCAAACTGAAATGCAGCTGAAATATCCCCGTTCTTTCCGTCTTTCCCAAAATCCCCGCTTGCTTTTAAAAAATACATTCTGCCATAAAGGGAGTGGGCAAAATCGGGGTCATCATCCCGGACAAGATTGATTGCTTTTTCGAGATTGACACCCGCTTCATAGTTGGATTGTTTTTCTTTTGAGGAACCTTCATTAGCGCAGGAAAGATACCTTTCAATTTTCGACTGGGCTTCATTAATGTACTCAACGGCCAGGGTCGATTTGGCATCCAGTGTATAGGGATTGCCTGGGAATTTCTTATTCAATTGCCTGAAATATTCTTCTGCAGAAGACCGACCGGTGATATTATTTGTTTTTACCGCCTTATAAAAAAGGTTGTAGGTCTCGATCAATGCGGTGTCAGCCAGGAAATACTTTCCTGGACTTTCAGGGGATCCGGAAGCTTCTATAAACTCAACAGAGTTCTTGCCACTCTTGTTTTGCTGCCTTTTTTCTTTTAACCATTTTTGCAGGTAAACCGGGTCAACTGTGCTGATCACTGTTTCACTGTTTTCCGAACAGCAGAAATAAGGGTCTTGTTTTCTTTTGAAACGTTGCAGGGCAACGGACGGAACATTTTTGTTTACATAAGTTTGAATTTCTTTATAGGTTACTTTATTGTCGGGAACACCAATTGAGTCTGCCACACCACTTAAACCATCCACCAAATAATAAGTGAATAATCCATGTCCATTGCCAATAGAAGGATCTTCCAGGGATTCTTCACCGGCAGCGGTGGCCAGCATGATGATCTCACCTGCTTTTTTTTCTGAAACCGCGCTATTCAAAAAATTCTGACCTTCCAGGCCACCCGGTAATTCATTGGATCGGCAGGCATCCATGATAAAAAAAACTTCAACACCTAAAGCGGTTTCATTCGCTATCTTCTTTTTCAGGTTAAACAGTTGTATCGCCCCACTGACGAGGTAATTGTTTTTATCCCCATGAGGGTTACAGTCGTAACCAAGAAAGAAGAACTGGTCCTCATCAATCGCGTCTCCATGACCGGCGAGATAAATAAAAAGCTTGTCACCTTGCTGCAGATCTTTGGCCTTTAACCATTGAAATCCCTTGCTCCAGAAATTCGAATTGGTAGCCTGGTCATTCAGTAAACAAAAAATATGATCATCCTTAAGGTTTCCGCCTCCGGGTGATTTCAGGTAATCCCTGAACAACTCGGCGTCTTTATCTGCATAGGTTAAGGGTTGAACGTATTTATATTTGGATATACCTACAATGATGGCGAAGATTTGCGGGCCGGTAATCTTAGGATCTCTCCCCTTGAGTGGCAACTGCCCGGCGGCTGGAAAACCAGCAACCAGTAGTAATGAAAAAGAAATGATACGGGAATAATTTCTCATATGCTTTATTGACCGTAGATCTTATAATTGAAAATTTTCCAGGAATTGAAATTAATCTTTTTCGATGACCATTCTGAAAATTGTGCTGCTTCCGTCATCATTATCTGCTGCAAGCGCCAGGTGCAGAAAGCCTTTCGTTTCACGGGTTACACAAACCGATTCTATTTTTTGACCCTTAAATCGCTGATCCACTTTTTCCAGGTCAATGATCTCGTCCGGGTTAATGGCCTTCCAACTTTTCTTAGACGTTATACTCTTTACGATCCAGAGATAACTTTTGCCAATGAGGCCATCATTCATATTGTTCCGGGTACTCTCTGTTGACACGGTCAGCAATAACTGGTCAGCTTTTGCAGCATAGGCGAGACCGGATACGCCATTAAAAACGGTACTGTCTGTATTGGTTCCTATCCGGACAAGCATGATGGGGGAGGACCACTGGTCTGTCCAGAATCGTTCAGTAGTGAGTATAAGGAAATTTTTACGCCAGCTAATGTTTCCCCTGTTTGCCAATAAGAGGGATCCCGGTATGGCACAAACTCCTTCGATATTGATCTGATCCAGACCACGGTTTCTCAGTCGTTGATAAAAAGTATCCAGCCGGATACTGTCTTTTTGGTGTGTGACAGGGTCGATAAGCCAGGCGATATTACGGGAAGGGGATAAGGAACCAGAATAGAGCAATAGCAATTGGTTGTCTTTTGTGAGGGTGATCGCTTCCAGATCTGCTTTTACAGCCTTGGGAATTCTTTTTTCAGTATATGAATATAGAGGGATCGAATCCGTCGCCACAAGATTGCTGTCGAGTATCAACAGGTTATTGGCATCATCGCCCATGACAAATAATTGCTTATTGAAGTATTCGATTCCTGAAGCGGAAAGATAGTCGGGGAGTTTTTTTACATCCTTAAGAACAGCGTGTTCTTTGCAGGAGGAAAATAAGATCAGAAACAATAAGATAAAATTGACAGTGATAGAAAAACTTAACTTATAAGTATTTCTTTGAATAATATTTTTATTGAAATATTGGATACGGTAAGAAAGCATAATGTATTATTTTCGAAATTACATGGGTTTAATATCCACAATAATGGTATCCTTTGCTGTTAAAAATGTTTTATTGTTAGAAAATACTACTTCAATATATGGATCACTAACTAATACTTGATGAAGGATAAACTGTGAACCAACAGGTATTTTTAATTTATTGTCTATTCTAATAATGGCTAAAATGGCTTCATTATTAAACTTCAATTTTGCAATATGGCCAATTTTTTTATGATTAGATTCAACATCTATCCAATTATATACATCCGCTCCTTTGAATGAAAGGGTGAGTTTGCTGTAGTTTGAACAACCAGAGGAAACGGTAATTAAGATCCGTATTAAAAATTGGTTTAGTGACATTTTTAATGTCTGAATTGATATGATGCATCTAAATCATTTTCAAGATTTATGGTCTTAAGTCTATTAGGAATTTAGGCTATCAAACATATTCTCCCAGCCTTCCTTTTTCATCTTCTCCACTTTCCCGATCACTTCATTGTTCATGGAGTTCTTATAATCAGTAAGTATTCTGGAAATCGTCTCATCAGCAGTTCCCAGAATTTCAGCAGCCAGTATCCCGGCATTTTTAGATGCATTCAATGCCACCGTACCCACCGGCACCCCATTTGGCATTTGTAATATGGAAAGAATTGAATCCCATCCTTCCGTAGAATTGGATGATTTGATGGGCACCCCAATAACCGGTAAAGTAGTCACAGAGGCGATCATACCCGGCAGGTGAGCCGCACCACCTGCTCCTGCAATGATCACTTTTAATCCTCGTTCTTTCGCTTTAGTTGCATATTCGATCATTCGTTGCGGGGTTCGATGCGCGGATACGATCGTGACTTCATGCGGGATACCAAATTGTTTTAAGATATCAGCGGCAGCCTGCATAACAGGAAGATCACTATCGCTGCCCATGATGATACCTACAAGAGGATTCATATTGATTAATTGAGAAACAAAGAACGTGAAAAAAAGGGAGTGAGCAATAGGCAGTGGACAATAGGCAATGGACAATAGACAAAGGGCAATAAACAATATAAAATCAATTGATCAATAAAAAATATTGATCATTGCATATAGGACATTGCCAATTGCATATTGTCTATTGTCAATTTCTATCTAACGAGATCCCCTTTCAACCGCAGCAATTCAGTCTCTGCTACCTTGGTATTATAACGTGCCGTAATTAGCCGTGTATAGGCATCTTGCAGGCTTTGCTGGGCCTCTTTCAATTGAATCAGTGTGTTTGAGTTCAGTTTATATACCTGGAAAATAATATTATAATTCTCTTTGGCCAGTAATATATTCTCTTCTTCCAGGGCCAATGCTTTTTTCTGCTGATCATAATCTTCATAGGCCACCAGGATGGCCAGGTTGATGAGGGATACCTGGTTGTCATATACAGTCCGCTGGTATTGAATATCCAGCTGTGCCAGTTTGATCAGGCGTTTGGTATTAAAATTATTCAGGATCGGGATCGTTGCAGTAAGCCCGTAATTAAATCCTTTTGTCCTGTTAAAAAGCGTGGAAAAAGAATTGATCACGGTCTGGTTATTGGTACGGTTAAAATTATAGGCTGAATTAAATGCGACGGTTGGGAATAGATCGGCTTTCCTTTCTTTCAGGGTGAAACCGGCAATGTCTATATTCTTTTTAGCGATCAGCAAAGAAGGATTATTGTTTATCACCGCATTCTGTATATCACCCAGCGCCAGACCGGAATAGATAGGGATAGAATCGCTGACTTCATAATTTGTATTCAACTGGATACCCTGTTTATCAGGCGGCACACCCATGGCCTGGTTTAATTTCTCTTTCGATTGCGCGATCAGTTTTACTTCTTCCAATTGCGCTGCTTTTTGTGCATTCAGATCCACTTTTCCCTGCAATACATCGGGTTTGGTGCCCACACCTATATCTAATTTGTATTGGGCCAGTTTCACCCTTTCCTGGTTCAATGAAATTTGTTCTTCAATAGCCCGCAGTAGTTGTTTTTCCCGTACAATATCATAATAGGTGGTTATCACAGCGGCAACGGTATTCACCAGTTTATCTTTGATGTTCAATTCGCCAAGGATCACGTATTCTTCCAGTTTATCACGGGTGGCAAACATCTTTAACCCGTCAAACAATGTCCAGGTAAGGGCCAGTTGTGCCGTAATGATATTAGATTTTAATCCTTTGCTTTGCCTTTTGGTTCCGTCTGACAATATTTGTTTTTGATCATTGTTATTCCATACCGTTCCCAGGTTGCCATTCAGGCGTGGAATAAAAGCCGCATCCTTATAAGAATAATTGATCGAGGCCACCGCCGAATCATTTTTGGATAACAGGATGTCGTAGTTATTTTGTAATGCGGTGGCAATAGCTTCATCCAGGCTGAGTATCCGTTGCGCAGAAGACGAAAGCGTGATCAATAACAATGTCGGGAGAAAAAATCGTTTCATAACGTGCATACCAAATTTATATATGTTCGGCTACAGCTTCTTTGGCCCTGGTTTCCGGGTGAATGAACTGATCAATTTCGCTTATCTTCTTTTTACTGGAAAGGAATGAATACATCGCGGGTATGACGAACAGGGTTAGTACCAGGGAGAACATCACCCCGCCTACAATTACTATACCTAATGGGATCCGGCTGGTGGACGACGCCCCCAGCGAGAGTGCCAATGGCAATGCGCCAAGCGACATGGCCAGGCTTGTCATCAGGATAGGACGAAGCCGCTGTGTAGCTGCAAAGATCACCGCTTCTGATTTGCGCATTCCTTTTTTTCTCCTGTTTTGGTTGGCAAACTCAACGATCAGGATACCATTTTTGGTTACCAGCCCTATGAGCATGATCATACCGATCTGTGAAAATATATTTAAGGTCAGATTGAATATCCATAATGATAATACCGCTCCGGCAATGGCCAGTGGAACCGTAAACATGATAATGAGAGGATCGACAAAACTTTCGAATTGCGCGGCCAGGATAAGGAATATCAGGGCGAGCGCCAGGATAAAAGCAAAGCTGGTATTACTGGAACTTTCCGCAAAATCCCTCGAAGAACCTGATAAGGCAGTAGTGAATGAGCCATCCAATATTTTACTGGCTATACGATTCATTTCTGTGATCCCGTCACCAATTGTTTTACCCGGTTGCAAACCCGCGGAGATAGTGGCTGATTTATATCGATTAAAATGGTAAATGGCTGGCGGCGTATTAGCTTCATACGTAGTGACCAGGTTATCCAGGCTGATCATTTCACCACGGGTATTGCGCACAAACAGCGCTTTCAGGTCATTGGGATCATCCCTGTCACCACGTGCCACTTCTCCCATAACCTGGTATTGCTTTCCCTCTTTGATGAAATAGCCCAGCCTTCGGTTACTATAAGCCAATTGAAGCGTTTGCGAAATATCATTCACACTTACTCCCAATTGCGCCGCTTTTAACCTGTCAACTTCTACCCTTAATTCTGGCTTATTTAATTTCAGATCCACATCGGCATTCATTATTACTTTACTCTGGCGCGCTTCTTCCAGGAACTTTGGCAATACGGCTGTCAGTTTATCAAAATTATTGTTTTGAATAACGAAAGAGACCGGCTGACCACCCCGACGGTTGACTGCAATGGTTTGTTCTTCTATAACAAAAGCACGCCCTTCATTGAATTTTGGCAGGTTCCGGTTTACCATGGCAACTATTTGTTTCTGCGACCTTTTTCTTTCATTGGGTGGCACAAGGGTGACCCGTACAAAACCTGTATTGGCATTTCCTGAGCCGCTGAAGCTGGGAGAGGTAACACTTAATACGGTTATTTTTTCGGGTACCGAGTCCATCATCAAGTTGGCGATCTTGTCTACATATTTATCCATCGCATCATAAGAAGTTCCTTCGGGCGCTGTCAGTTGCAGGCGGAACTGGCTTCGGTCTTCAATCGGTGCTAATTCCGACTGCAGGTTCTTTCCAATAAAAAAGATTGAAGCAATACAGGCTGCAATCAATATCAGGGCCATCCAGCGGACCTTCATAAAACGCCGCAGGGTAGCCTGGTAGCTATTTTCCATCCATCGGAAGAAAGGCTCGGTCTTGTTATAGAACCAGGAATGTTTGGCAAAATTCTTACGGGCGAGTTTTACATTTAACACCGGTGTTAATGTAAGGGATACAAAAGCAGATATCAAAACGGCACCGGCCACCACAATTCCAAATTCGCGGAATAAACTGCCTACAAAGCCCTGCAAAAAAACAATGGGAAGAAAGACCACGGCCAGGGTAATAGAAGTGGCAATAACGGCGAAGTAAATTTCTTTAGAGCCTTCAACGGAGGCCTGCCATTTATTCATGCCCTGCTCCATTTTTTTATAAATGTTTTCCGTGACCACGATACCATCATCCACCACCAAACCCGTGGCCAGTACTATCGCGAGCAACGAAAGCACATTGATGGTAAACCCCATCAGGTACATAATAAAAAAGGCGCCGATCAATGAAACCGGTATATCGATCAGTGGACGGATAGCTATGATCCAGTCTCGGAAAAACAGGTAAATGATGAGTACCACCAGCAGGAAGGAGATCATCAACGTGTCTTTTACTTCGAGGATCGATTTTTTAATGAACTTGGGCTGGTCCAATGCTATATTGATCTTCACATCAGGCGGTACATCTTTTTTGATCTGCTCGAGCCTTTTATAGAACTCATCAGAAATAGAAACATAGTTGGAACCTGGCTGGGGGATAATGGCCAGGGCGATCATCGGGATACCGCTTTCTTTCAAAACCGTTTCCTCATTTTCAGGTCCCAGCACAGCTTCCCCGATATCTCTGATCCTAATTTCAGAGCCATTCACGTTCTTAATGATCACATTATTGAATTCTTCTTCTGTATTTAGTCTGCCAAAAGTGCTGACGGTCAGTTCGGTGGTGTTCCCGGCAATTTTCCCGGACGGTAATTCAACATTTTCTCTCGCTAAGGCATCCTGTACATCCCCGGCGGTAACGTTAAACGAGATCAATTTTGCCGGATCCATCCAGATCCGCATCGCGTATTTTTTTTCTCCCCATATTTGAATACCGCTGACTCCTGGAATGGTCTGCAATCTTTCAACCAGTACATTATTAGCGTACTCAGACATTTCCAGCTGATTCTTGGTATTGCTTTGAACCGTCATGGATAAAATGGGATCGGAACTGGCATCTGCTTTTGTCACCACCGGTGGCGCATCGATATCAACAGGCAAGGAACGTAGCGCCTGTGATACTTTATCCCGGACATCATTGGCAGCGGTTTCCAGGTTCACACTTAATTCAAACTCCACGTTTATATTGCTGCTTCCGTTACTGCTCGAAGAAGTAATATTCTTAATACCAGCGATCCCGTTGATAGCCTTTTCCAATGGCTCGGTAATCTGGTTTTCGATAATATCTGCGTTAGCACCCGCATAACTGGTGCGGACACTGATATTGGGTGGATCAATCGCCGGGTAATCCCTTACACCCAGGAATTTAAAACCGATCACACCAAACAAAACGATGATGATACTCATCACTACGGCGAGCACCGGTCTTCGTAAACTTAATTCAGAAATGTTCATAAATACACAGATAAAAACTAATAGATAACAGATAATAGTTCACTCGTGGCTGATCAGCCCGTTCGGACTGTAGAGAACTATTATCTATTATCTTTTATCTATTAATTATTTTCCCAACTTGTATCTTTCCATCCGGTCTTACACTCAACAACCCTGTCACCACGACGGTATCATTAGGTTTCAAACCCTCTGTCACCTGTATTCTTGCCGAATCCCTGGCGCCTGTAGTCACATCAACGAATTTAGCAGTGCCGCTTTTATAAAGGATCACTTTCTTCCCCCTGGCCTGGGGAAGTATTGCCTGTGTTGGTACCAGCAATGCCGATGGATCAGGATCAAAACTCAACTGAACTTTCGCAAATGCACCTGGCAAAAGCCCTTCCTCTTTTCCCGTAACCAAAGCTCTGACAGTCAGGCTGCGCGTATTTTCGGTTACATTGGATTCGGTGGCAATAACTTTTGCCCCCAACCTGTTGCCTGATCCCTGGTAACTAAAAGTGACAAGTTGCCCCACTTTGATTTTGTCAATATATTTCTCAGGAACCGAGAAATCCAGCTTTAATTGATCGGTTTGATTAATAATAGCAATCACAGTTAATGGTGTGATATAAGATCCCGTGCTGATATTTTTTAATCCAAGTTTTCCGCTAAACGGCGCCCTTATTTCGGTTTTATCTATGCTGGTTCGAAGGATACCGATATCGGCTCTCAAACTATTGACCTGGAGAAGGCTGATATCGTAATCCTGCTGGCTGATACCTTGTATTTTAAGCAGTTCGGCCTGTCTTTCTTCTGTTTTTTGGGCAAGACTTAGCTGAATCTGTAATTTGTTCAACTGTGCCCGAAGGTCGCCATCATATAATTTTGCCAATAAGGTGCCTTTACCCACATTTTTTCCTTCGGCAACATTTAACTGGACTATTCTTCCAGACACTTCAGGGTGAATCTCGGCTACTTCAAAGGCGACAATAGAGCCCGGAACCTCAATATTCTCTGCAAATGCTTCAGGTCTAACGATATAAGCATCGACCTTCATTGAAGGGGTTTTAACGGCTACATCCTTTTGTTGAGGGGCTTCAATTTTATTTTTCTTTTCACCGCAGGCAATAACCGATAATATTGCCAAAAGCAAAAATGATGCAATGATAATTCTCATGTGTGTATTCCTATGCGATTGGTTTATAAATCTGGTCGGTAAAGGTAAAGGATAATCGTAAGCTTTTGGACGTCAAAAACATAGAGTTCCTTCTCAGAGAAACTTTTGAATTATAAACGGTTTTATCGGGGGATAGATGGATGCCGGCTAATGGGCAATAACGTCTTCTTTACCCTGATCGACTGATGGAACAATTCCTGTTTTTCTTTGCTCAATATAGTTACATGTCCCATTTTCCGGCCGGGCCTGGTTTGTTTTTTCCCGTATAGATGGACAAATGCATCCTCGATAGCCAGCACTTCCTCCAGTCCTTGATAGATCACGTCTCCATCAAATCCTTCGGCGCCGATAATATTTACCATAATGGAGGGAAAAATGGGTTCAGTATTCCCCAGCGGATAACCCAACATTATTCTCCATAACATATCAAATTGAGAGCAATAATTCGCTTCAATCGTATGATGTCCGCTGTTATGGACCCTGGGCGCTGTTTCATTGACCAAAACATCCCCATTTTTATCAATGAGCATTTCTACTGCAAAAATACCGGGGGATGCAAAATTCCTGGCAACAGACAAAGCAATCGCTTCCACTTTCCAGAGGGTTTGTTCATTTATGTCAGCGGGACAAAGCTGGTAGTCAAGCAAATTCAGTTGAGGATCAAATAACATTTCTACCGGAGGATATAAAGCCGACTCTCCTTTTTCATTAATGGCAACTATCTGGGCAATTTCTTTTTGGACCGATACCCATTTTTCAAGAACGGCGGGTGCATCAAAGCCTTTTGGGATATCATCTTTTGTATTTATTACCTGTACACCCCGGCCATCATATCCGCCTGTGCTTAATTTATGAACCGCAGGTAAAAAACTTTCAGACTTCTGTAATGCAGAGAGGTCCTTTGTGATCCTGTAATCAGCGGTGGGAACCTGGTGTTGTTTGTAAAACTGTTTTTGAAGGATCTTGTCTTTAATGATATGAAGGACGGACGGCCGTGGAAATATTTTTACAGCTTCCGCTTCCAGTTTTTCAAGTGCTTCCACATTTACATTCTCAATTTCAATTGTGATTGCATCCAGGCCTTTTCCAAATTGGTAAACGGTGTCGAAGTCTTTAATATCTCCTTTGGTAAAATGATGACAAAGATGGGCCGCTGGACATTCATCATCGTTTTCCAGCACATATGTTTCGACGGGGTAATTGGCTGCTTCCTGGAGCAACATGCGTCCAAGCTGTCCGCCACCTAAAATGCCGATCCTGGGAGTAGTTTTTTCCTTCTTATTTTTCGATAGCTCTTGCATGTCGTCAAAGATAAGCCAGCAGGATGGAAGCCTTCCGGGTGACAAGCGTCTTTGATTTTGGCAGAAATGGCGGATTTGGCAGATTTGGCGGTTTTGGCGGATTTGGCGGAAATGTCTCAGTAGGGTATCAGTAGGGTCTAAATGGGGTGCCCTCCAAAAGCTCCATTTCTACCTGATAATTTGAATGAAAATAATGAAATATGAATAGGAAGGAATATAAAAATAATAATTGTTTCAAAATTGTATTGAAGGATTGGTTAATGTCCGGTTTTGAACCACATAGGCCCATAGATACATAGAAATACATACATAGAACCTTACGTGAACCATATATTTCCTATGTCCTATGTGGTTCAATAATCGAAAAGCGGGCACTACCAAGGATTGGTCCTGCGCAGGGCCAGGGGCAAAATTCATATTTTAAGCTCAGGATTTGTTTAATTTTGTACAATGATTCCCGACTATCCTCATAAACTTTTTTCAGATCATCGTAGCAACTTCACCTTACTGATGGAGACATTGGCTATGGATACCCCAAACTCCTGAACCTTCGACAAGCTCAGGAGGGCTTACGAAGCTTTCCTTGCCTATCGCAAGATTTTTAAAACACAAACTTCATCATCTTACCGAATGCTTTTTAATATGCCGACTACATTTAAGCCCGATACAACAAAAGATACTTTCACAGATTTTCTTCCTCTCGAAGGAACCGACTATGTTGAATTTTATGTAGGGAATGCCAAACAGGCCGCTCATTACTATATGACTGCTTTTGGTTTCCAGTCCCTGGCTTATGCCGGCCCCGAAACGGGTATGAAGGACAAAGCCAGCTATGCGGTTCGGCAGCATAAGCTCACTTTCGTTTTAACAACTGCATTAAGGACAGACAACCCGGTTGCTGATCATATATACAAACATGGAGATGGCGTGAAAGCCATATCACTGCGTGTGAATGACGCGACCAGCGCCTGGAAAGAAACAACAAAGCGGGGCGCCCGGAGCTATATGGAACCGGAACATTTAACAGATAAAGACGGAGAAGTGATCATGAGTGGTATTCATACTTTCGGTGAAACAGTGCACCTGTTCATCGAAAGAAAAAATTACCATGGCGCCTTCCTGCCGGGTTACAGGGAATGGACCAACCCTTATTTTAAACCAACCGATACCGGTTTGCTGTATGTTGACCATTGTGTCGGCAATGTAGGATGGAACCAGATGAATCCCTGGGTAAAATATTATGAAGAGGTAATGGGTTTCCGGAACATCCTGACCTTTGATGATACAGATATTTCCACTGAATATTCAGCGTTAATGAGTAAGGTGATGAGCAGTGGAAACGGTTTTGTAAAGTTTCCCATCAATGAGCCGGCCGAGGGCAAAAAGAAATCCCAGGTAGAAGAATACCTCGAGTTTTACAATGGGGAAGGCGTACAACATGTGGCCATGGCCACCGCCGATATTGTAAAAACAGTGAAAGAATTAATGAGCCGGGGCGTTGAGTTCCTGAAAGTGCCTACGGTTTATTATGATGACCTGCTCGACAGGGTGGGTCATATTGATGAGGACCTGGCGCCCTTAAAAGAACTGGGGATACTCGTTGACCGGGATAATGAAGGATACCTGCTACAGCTTTTTTCCAAACCGGTGGAAGACCGCCCAACGCTTTTCTTCGAGATCATTCAGCGCAAAGGTGCCAGGAGTTTCGGCAAAGGAAATTTCAAAGCACTTTTTGAGGCAATCGAAAGAGAACAGGAGGCGAGGGGGAATTTGTAAGGAGTCCGGAAGTCGGGAAGTCAGGAAGTCGGAAAGAAGTACTCTAAAATCAGAAAATTTCTTTCTGACTTCCTGACTTCCCGACTTCCGGACATTCGCACATTCGTATTTTCAGACTTTTTGTTTATCTTTATAAATAGTTTAGCAATCCGACTGAAATAAAGTCCGCTACCCCCCGTTAATTCTTAACAGAAATCATCATGAAAAGCCCGTTCATTTCATCTTTACTGCTAAGTATTGCACTTTCGTCAATGGCACAGCCTCCCCAGAGAGGTGGGAGTACTGCCTATTCATTTATTAATTACCAACGAAGCTTTGCCCACCCCGAAGAGGCCCTGGATAGGAAAGAAGATACACTCCAAAAACAATTTGAAGCCAAAAATTTGCAATGGCCCGCCCGTTACATTTATATCCGTTCCTTTAAATATGACAGCCAGCTCGAGGTCTGGGTGAAGAATGATATCAAAGATCCCTTCCAGCTTTTTAAAACCTATAAAGTGTGTGTCCTCGCCGGCACGCTTGGGCCGAAACGTATGGAAGGTGATTACCAGGTGCCGGAAGGCTTTTATTACATTAATGAGTTTAATCCAAAGAGCAACTATTACCTTTCGCTGGGTATTAATTATCCCAACTTATCTGATAAAATATTAAGTGATTCACTCCGGCCCGGTAGTGGTATCTATATTCATGGGGGTTGTGTTACCGTGGGTTGCATCCCTATTACCGACCAGCAGATAGATGAACTTTATATTTTAGCGGCGCATGCGAAAGACATGGGGCAGGATTTTATACCGGTACATATTTTCCCGGTAAGGTTTAACGTGGAAAAAAGTGTCAATTACCTGGAGAGTCTTACCAAGGATGATCCCGCCCTGAAAAAGTTTGCTGACAGAATGGAAGATGCCTTTGATTACTTTGAGAGGTATAAGCAATTACCAGTAGTCATGATCAACGATAAGGGCGAGTATCATATTAATGAGGTACCACCGCACAAAGTTAAATCCGAGGAAATCAAACCGGTTAAGAGACCACCGATGAAGCATTATACAAGGGAGGTGGGAGTATTGGTAAATTCCGTTCACCAATGGCCGGTCTATCCCGGAGGCGGTGATGCCTTTATGAAATACCTGGATAAACTGGGGAGAGAAATGGTGGCCTACCTGCCCAGGGGCGTTCGAAAAGCGTATGTGCAGGTGGAATTTGTTATTGATGCCGATGGGGTTCCTGTTAATTTCAAAGTATTAAAAGGAATGGATGATGATGACTTCAATGATGAATTGATAAACCGGCTGGAAAAGATGGGCACCTGGAAACCTGCTATTCTAAATGACAAGGCGGTAGCCAAAAAAATGATTCAAACTATTAATGTAGAAATATTGTAATAAAAGCCCACTAATTATTGTAATAAAAACTGCACCGTTTCGGGTGTTTGTTGGCGGAGAAGGATTTGTTTTCCTTCCGTCATTTTTTCAATTAAATCTTTGTGATAATGGCGGATAGTAAGAAGGGATAACCCTTTTTTTACCCTCACTTCCAGGAAAGAGGAAGCTTCCAGCGCCAACTTTTCTATCTTCTCCGGCCTGTCGTCCAATACACATACAAAAAGAATGGCTCCATTCTGGGTCAGGTTAGGTTTGATATTCAGTTTTTCAAAAAGTTGATACAAATGCCCGATATGACGTTCCCCCATAAAAGAATAATCTGTTGAATTCATTTCCAGCATCACCTGGTTTTCTTTAAGCACAATGATCGGGGGTAAATCATGAACCGGCTTATCATGAATAAGGGTGCCTTCCAGCGAGGGGTCTGAAAAACATTTTACGTACAACGGGATGCTTTTATTCTGCAAAGGCTTGATGGTCTTTGGATGAATGACCTGGGCGCCATAATAGGCCATTTCGATCACTTCATTATAATCCAGACTGGCGATGGGCCGTGCATCGGGAAATTGTTTGGGGTCCGCATTCATCACGGCTTTCACATCCTTCCAGATGGTCAGGCTTTCGGCATTCAGCATATTGGCAAAAACAGCGGCGGTATAATCACTTCCTTCTCTGCCCAGGGTGGTGCTTTCATTCTCATCGGTTGCCCCGATAAAGCCTTGCGTGCAAACAATATTCGCCTTTTCAAATTCCGGTATAACCAATTCCCTGATCTTATTGCCGGTATAGTCCCAGTCAATGCTGGCTTCGCGGAAATCATCGTCCGTGCGAATAATATCCCTGACATCCAGCCAGCTTGTGTTAATATGGATCTCGTTAAGATAAGCGCTGACGATCGCCGTGGAAAATAATTCACCTGCACAAACCACCTGGTCATAATAGTAATCGTAGTCTTTAACGGGGTCATCATACAGTAACCATTCCACTTCGATAAAAAAACGCTTTAGCTGCTTTTCGCAGGGTAAGTAATGAGTAACCAGTAAATGGTTGGCGGTTGTAAGATGTTGTTGTTTCACCAGGTCAAATAATTGCAGGGCCTCCTCTTTTTTTCCTGCATAAAAACTCCCGGTTACTTTTTCCAGGGAGTTGGTTGTTTTTCCCATCGCGGAAACGATCACCAATATTTTTTCACCCGCCCATTGATTGATTATAGGGCCGATGTTTTTTATTCTCTCCACGCTGTTGACTGAAGCGCCGCCGAATTTAAAGACTTTCATTCCAATTAATTGTCCTGATTAAAGCCCGCAAAGATACGTTAGCGGGTTGCAGTTAGTGTATCAATTTGAATTGCACGCAGAGAACGCAGAGCACGCAGAGTTTTGATACTCAGAGATATTCTCTGTGTACCCTGTCCTGCAATATGCGGGATGAGTTTTTTCAAACTGAGACATTACCGGGTTGCAGGAGGGAAGGCATCGTCTACAAAAATTTGTATTCAAGGCTCAACGGGGGAAAAAAGAAACAGGCAGTAAACAGTTATTTCCTCCGCTTTTTCAGTTTATCAATTTCTTCCTGTTGTTGTTTGTTAAGCTCCTGTTGTTCTTTGTTTTCTTTTTTTAGGTCAATAACATATAGCGTCAGTTCTTCGATCTTTTCCAGCAGTTTGGCGTCCATCTCCGCTACATTTACTCCGGCACTTTCCACTTCGGTTGCAGAGGGGATACCCGGTAAATGTTTATTGCTATTGACATATTGCTCAAGTTCGTTCAGTGGCTGCAACGGATAATCTTTATTAAATACATGATCTGCCCAGGTACTGCTCAAGGCTACCCGCACACTGTCGGCAATAATGCCGCCCAATACATTTAGAGTGCGGGTGCCTTTAAATACATAACCAGTCGCATTGGGCTTGCCCAGCAAGACCTGGCCGGTGGAAAAATCGCCATACACTAATGTCTTTGTGGCATCATTACCGATATACATTTTATTACTGCCGGTTTCGAAATAGCCAGCATTGTATCCGATAAAAACATTTCCGCTTCCTACGCTGTTATGGCCCGCAGAATTACCGAGGGAGGTATTGTTGTTGCCGATAGTATTGCTAGTAAGCGAATTGAGCCCATTAGCAGTATTATTTGCGCCGCTGGAATTATAATAAAGCGCACCTGCCCCATTGGCTACATTGCTGCCTCCGCTGGTATTAGAATAAAGTGCCGCGTACCCATTAGCGGTATTGGAGGTGCCAGAGTTATTAGTAAAAAGTGCCTGGTATCCATTGGAGGTATTGTAACCGCCGGCGTCATTATGAAAAAGCGCCTGGTATCCATTGGCAGTATTGGCGTCTCCTGTAGTATTATAATAAAGCGCCTCTTCTCCATTAGCAGAATTGTAGTTGCCGGTGGTATTAGTATATAGCGCGCCGGCTCCGTTGGCAACATTGTCGCTCCCGGTGTTATTGTAATAAAGCGCTTTTACTCCATTGCTTGTATTGGAACTGCCAGATGTATTAGTATAAAGCGCATTGAAACCAGTAGCGGTATTGTTACCCCCGGAGTTATTAAAGGCAAGCGCATTGAACCCATTAGCCGTATTATTTGCGCCGCTGGAATTATAATAAAGCGCACCTGCTCCAGTGGCTACATTGCTGCTGCCGGTGGTATTAGTATAAAGCGCTCCGTACCCGGTAGCAGTGTTGGAGTTGCCGGTGTAATTATTATAAAGTGCCTGGTATCCATTGGCGGTATTGTAGCCGCCGGTGGTATTAGTTAAAAGCGTCTCGAATCCGTTAGCGGTATTGTTGCTGCCGGTGGTATTAAAAAAAAGCGCACTTGATCCATAGGCGGTATTGCCACTTCCGTTATTATTATAAAGCGCAAAGTCTCCATTGGCCACATTTTTGTTGCCGGTGGTATTATGATAAAGCGCCAGATACCCATTAGCGATATTGAAGCTGCCGCTGGTATTAGAATAAAGCGCCTGGTATCCATTGGCGACATTGCCAGTGCCGGTAGGACTGGAAAAAAGCGCCTGCACCCCGAAAGCTGTATTATTAGTACCGGTTATGGGTATAGAATTAGCGTTGTAGGAAGTGTTTTGCCCTGCCATGAAACCAATAAATAAGAACAGGCAGGGGATAATGGCTAAGCATTTTAAGCGAAATGACTTGTGATACATCATAAAATAGTTACGCATATAGGCTATTTTTTAAATGTTATAAATGGATGCTGGTTTTTTATTTTGTCTGGCTTTATAGAAAATTGGTTTATTCTATCAAATATACTAAAACGTATTAGGCCTGAATCGGGGCTGCCCTTCGCTTGATATGTCGCCCTTTCAGGGCTTGGCCGTTAGTTTCTTTTCTTTTTTCGAAAAGATGCCCCTTCGCTTTGATATGTCGCCCTTTCAGGGCTTGGCGGTTAGTTTATTTTTTTATCTCGAAGGGCTACACCCTTCGCTTAAGTATATCGCCCTTTCAGGGCTTGATGGTTAGTTTCTTTTCTTTTTTCGAAGGACTCCACCCTACGCTTTGGCATATCGCCTCTTTCTGGACTAAAAGAAAGTTAGAGCCCTGAAAGGGGGATAATATCCAAACACCGGGTACAGCCTGGTGAAAAAGAAAATCCTGAAATTATATCAAAAGCCAACCCTGTAGCCGAAGTTTTCCCCCAAAAACACACTTGATAGGATTTATAGTTGGTTTATATTCCGTTTCTGCGAAGCATCATCTAACTCAGTTAACTGGTTCGCTGGCAGGATTTTCCACTCCCGCCCAATCCCTTACTTTTGTTACACATAATCTCGCCGATATGATTGTAAACCGTAAAGTTCAAACGCTCGATGAGTTCACTATTCAGCAGTTACGCGACGTTCCTCAGGCAACAGGAGAATTGTCCAACCTGCTGCGTAATATTGGTCTCGCTGCCAAAAGAGTGAATACGGAAGTGAACAAAGCCGGACTGGTAGATATTTTAGGTGATGCCGGAACCATAAATGTGCAGGGAGAAGAAGTAAAAAAGCTAGACGTTTACGCCAATGATCAGTTTACCCGCGTACTCCAGCATGGTATCAGTTGCGCAGGCATTGCCAGCGAAGAACTGGATGAGTTTGTGGCTTTTGATGATGAAAAAAGTGTGAATTCTAAATATGTTTGCCTGTTTGACCCCTTGGATGGAAGCAGTAATATAGATGTGAATGTTTCTATCGGGACCATTTTCGGGGTATATCGTCGAATTACTCCAATCGGCACGGTGGTTACAAAAGAAGATTACCTGCAGCCCGGAAACAGGCAGGTGGCAGCGGGATATATAGTCTATGGTTCCTCCACCATGTTGGTCTATGCTACCCGGCGGGGTGTGAATGGATTTACACTTGACCCTTCTATTGGGGAATGGACGCTCAGTCACCCGGATATTAAATGCCCGGAAACAGGAAAGATCTATTCCGTAAATCATGGTAATTTTTTCCGGTATGATGAACCCATCCGTAAATACATCAATGCCTGCCAGAATAAAACAAAAGAAAATGGCGGACCTTACACCCAACGTTATATCGGGAGCATGGTGTCGGATGTACACCGTAACCTGATCAAAGGTGGCATCTTTATGTATCCCGGAACTACTGATAAACCGAAAGGAAAATTGCGGTTATTGTATGAGTGCAATCCTTTTGCCTTTATTGTAGGAGTAGCAGGTGGTAAAGCCACCAATGGTAAAGAAAGGATCCTGGACATCAAACCTACTGAGCTTCACCAACGAACCCCGTTTTTTATTGGAAGCAAATTGATGATGGAGGAGCTTGAAAAGTATTTAGATAATAGTTAATAGTGAAGAGATAATAGTTCCAAAACATGAAATGGTTTTATAATTTAAGAAATGTTTCAATGCCGAAAGGATCTCCCCAACTTTTAAAACTATTATCTTTTCCTTGTTATCTCATCACATGATCAACCTCGTACAATACGATACTAAATATCAACCTGATTTTAAGAGCCTGAACCTGGAGTGGTTGAATAAATACGATCTCGCCGAATCACATGACCTGGAAATACTGGATGACCCGGAAGGAACAGTCATTAAAAGAGGAGGCTGTATTTTCCTGGCGATGGATGATGAACGGGTGATTGGTACAGCGGGTTTGTGGAAGAAAAATGAATTGGAATATGAATTAATTAAAATGACGGTTGACCCCGAATATCGAGGACGGGGTATCAGCAAAATACTATTAGACAGATGCCTTGATGAAGCAAAGAACAGGAAGGCAATGAAGATTTCTCTTTTCTCAAACAGCAAGCTGAAAACAGCACTGAGACTTTATGAACAATATGGGTTCAGTTATATTGAGGCGACCGATAGCCCTTTTGTAACAGCCGATGTAAAAATGGAATTACTGCTTACTCCGTAACCTGCTTAGAGAGACGGGAAGGAATTAGGAATTGGGCTCAAAACCAGAGTGTTCAACCGGGGACCAAATTCCTAATTCCAAATTTCCAATCTGAAAGGTCTATTCGAGTGTGAGAACTATTCACTATTCACTATTCACTTTTCACTATTATCTTTATCTATCTTTATGACCTAATTAAATCAAATGGCAAACACGATCATTTCCGTTAAAAACCTCGTTAAGAATTACGGTCATTTCCAGGCTGTGAAAGGAATCTCCTTTGCCGTAAATGAAGGGGAGATATTTGGCCTGTTGGGCCCGAACGGAGCTGGTAAATCAACTACCCTCGAGATCATTGAAACCCTTCGTGAAAAAACCAGCGGTGAGGTGATAGTGGATGGATTGAACCTGGATAAACAACCCAATGAGATCAAAAAAATTATCGGCGTACAGCTTCAGACCAGCGGTTATTACCCGGGTCTTAATCTTTTACAACTGATTCA
>JADGPW010000266.1 GCA_017882265.1 Chitinophagaceae bacterium
AGTCGCGAAGGGATCTTTTACATAACTACGCTGAAGAATATTATCGTTTTCTTTCAAAAACCGTGGATGTGGTGGGAACAAAAGAGCCCGAACTGTTTGATGTGAAAAGAACGGAAAACGGTAATACGCGGGTTATCGTTTATGCTTTAAGCAATAAAAAAAATAAAATCAACGAAAAACTATTCAGCCGGGAATTTAAGTATGGTGAAACAAAGGAAATCAGGTTATATGGACTTGCTGGCAATGATGTGTTTAATGTGAACGGAACTGGTAAAAAAGGCATTAAACTCCGGATAATCGGGGGAAAAGGAAAAGATTCCATTGTCGATAAATCAACAGTCCGCGGATTAGGAAAAAACACCATTGTCTACGACAGGAAGGATAAAAATAATGTGATTATTAAGAGCCGGGAAACCCGCCTTCAACTATCAAACAATAAATGGGTAAACGAATACAATCGAAAACAGTTCAAATACAACAACACCATGCCATTGGTTTTGGTTGGATATAATATTGACGATGGTATAATTCTCGGAGCCGGGGCTCTGATAAAACGGTACAATTTCAGAGATTCGGTCATTCATAAAATACAGGGGAATGTGGCACTTCAAACAGGTGCATTTGCTGTGAGCTATGAAGGACTGTTAACTTCAATTTCGCAAATTTTCGATTTAACGTTAAAGGCGAATGCCAGTTTTCCTCTGAATGTCGACAATTTTTATGGATTGGGGAATGAAACAAAAAAAACGACAAATGACCAGAAATATTACCGGGTCCGATATGAATATGTCTTGATAAATCCCATGCTTAAACAAACCATCAGCAATAAGTTTTACTATTCTTTCGGGTGTTTTTACCAGTATTTCAAGGTGACTGACACAACCGGCAGGTTTATCGGAGAGATTTATCCCCAGTATCTTGACTCATCTGCATATCTCCCTCATCACTTTACCGGTCTCAACGCGATGTGCCGGTTGGATACCAGGAATGATAAAGTTTTACCCAAAAGAGGTGTTTCATGGGAAACAGAGGCACTGGGATTCTACAGCATCATGGGAGACGGAAAAAATTCCATCAAGATACGCTCCGATTTATGTTTCTACCTGAGTTTCACTAAAGATCCAAGAGCTGTATATGTATTCCGGTTTGGAGGAGCAACGAATATAGGAGACTACGAATTTTTTCACGCAAATTTTCTTGGCGGTAAAACGAATCTCAGGGGGTTCAGAAGCAACCGTTTTGCAGGTGATCATTCATTTTACCAGAATACTGAGATTCGGTTCAAATTGTGGAATATAAAAAGTTATATATTAAATGGACAAACAGGAATTTTGCTGTTCAATGATATTGGCCGGGTGTGGGTAAACGGGGAAAATTCCAGGGCCTGGCATGATGGTTATGGCATGGGAATATGGATATCCCCATTTGATTTTACAGTATTGACATTAACCTATAGCAGGTCATGCGAAGAAAGTTTAATCGCTTTTGCTTTTAAATCCTTATTTTAACTGCTTTTATGCTGCTTTTACAGCCTGATGGGCGTTACATAAATTCAACAAAATGAAAATCAATAAAATAGATGCTGAATTGGTCCAGGAAGCAGGTCGCTACGTAGCCAAACTTCTGGAGCACAAGCTGCCCGACAGCATTGAATTTCATACGATCGATCATGCAAAGTACGTGGTCGGCCAGGCAGAGTTTATCGGAATAAACAGTGGGTTGAATGATGATCAGATAAATGTCGTAAAATTATGTGCATGGTTTCACGATGCTGGTTATGCAAATGATCCTGAAAACCACGAAAAGGAAAGTACCAGGATCGCAGAAAAGTTTTTAACTTCCAAGGGTGTTGATAAAAGCATAATTAAGCAGGTGAATGATTGCATCCTGACCACCTGTATACCGCAAAAACCGAAAGATCTCATTTCCCGGGTTCTTTGTGATGCGGATCTCTGCCATCTTTCAGAGGAAAATTATTTAGAACGGATTGAAAAAATGTGGAAAGAATGGATCAATCTTTCAGACGAGAAAATCAGTAAACACAAATTTTATAAATTGTCAGTAAAGTTTTTTCAGACGCACCAATATCATACCGATTTTGCTAAAAAAGAACTTTCACCAAAAAAAGAAAATAATTTCCAATTGTTACAAAAATACACTGTTATGTCAGAACAAAAAAAAGCGAAGCCAAATAATTATTCACGGGGAGTGGATTCGATGTTCAGGCTCACGGCACGGAATCAAATAAGCCTGAGTTCCATTGCTGATAACAAATCAAATATATTGATTTCTGTGAATACAATTATCTTGTCGGTAATCATGACCGTTTATATTGCCCGGTTTCAGGAAGTAACGATTTTTATTTTGCCAATTATCATCTTTATGATATTTTGCCTGGTAACGATTGTATTTGCTATTCTTTCCACAAGACCTAATATTTCTACAGACAGCTTTGGCAAGGAAAATATTAAACAATATCCGGTGAACTTGTTGTTTTTTGGCAATTTTTACAAAATGGAACCGGATGAATATGAATTGGCCATGAATGAACTTATGAAAAATGACGGGGATCTTTATGCTGCAATGATCAGGGACCAGTATTCGCTGGGAAAGGTACTTGCAAAAAAATATAAGCTTTTGCGAATGGCCTATAATGTATTTATGTTTGGCATTATCATTTCTGTACTTGTTTTTGTGTATGCCTTTATCGGCATTTAATCATCAGTTGCCGGAAGTGCTTCCGGAACATCCGCATTTCCCTTGCACTCACCGGACTAATAAAATGGTTTAACCCAAGGGCAGGCTCTGGACCATAATTATGGGGCAAGCCACGGGGAATATAAACAGAAGATCCCGATTCGATTCGCTCTCGGGATCCCTGCCTTGCCGGCAGGCAGGAGTTCGACTTAAATTTTTTACTTCGTTCTACTCGTAAAAAATTAGTCTCACTGACTTTGTGACTTTGTCACTTTGTTACTCCAGTTAGCCAGGAAGTGATTTTGTCCAGCACTACCGGGGAAATCGTCTCTTCAATCTTACCATACTCTGATGGAGAACCTGTAACAGCACTCTGGAAAA
>JADGPW010000267.1 GCA_017882265.1 Chitinophagaceae bacterium
AAAGAAATGTGATGATCGCATGTTTAGCAACGGTTTGTATTACCACGACCTCTTTTACAATCCTCCATCAACCCACTCCCTGGGATATCCCTGACAAATATGTAAAAATGCCCAACCCTGTTAAATCGGACGCTAAATCAATTGCAGCGGGCAAAGCATTGTTCCTAGTTAACTGTGAGGCTTGCCATGGGAAAAAAGGACTGGGCAACGGTACGAAAGCTGCCGATTTAAAAACTGTTCCCGGCAATTTTACTAAACCTACATTCCAGGCTCAAACGGATGGTACTATCTTTTATAAAATGACCGAAGGCAGAAAAGAAATGCCAAAGGCTAAAAAAGATCTGCCGAATGATATTGACAGATGGAACCTGGTAAACTACCTCAGGACCTTTGCTGTTGCAAAATAAATCAAAAAAGAGGTTCTATACTTTTATTATCATCTTGCAACTGAATAACAGGCGATTCGGCTGTTCCGACCACCTGCCATGTATCAATATATTTTTTTACTGGTTTGTTTTTTCACATGTAATCAATTATATCGCAAATAAAAATTGTATCCCTGATCTCATATAGCAACAACAATTTTTATTTACGGATGTGCCACTAAGCCATAACCTATGAGGCATTAAAAATCCCGGTCATATTGCCGGGATTTTTTGTCTTATCTTACTTTGACTAAAAAAATCCCATGCCTTCACCATTTATTCTTGCGCTTGACCAGGGCACCACCAGCAGCCGAAGTATGCTTTTTGATAAACAGGGAAACATTATCAGTGTGGCCCAGAAGGAGTTCAAGCAGATCTTTCCGCAACCAGGCTGGGTAGAACATGATGCCAATGAAATATGGAGTACTCAATTTGGTACCATGGCTGAGGCTGTAGCCAAAGCTCATATTAATATGACACAAGTAGCGGGTATCGGCATAACCAATCAAAGAGAAACGACTGTAGTGTGGGAGCGCAGCACCGGCCAACCCATCTATCATGCCATTGTATGGCAGGACAGGAGAACAGCAGGCTATTGTGATGAATTAAAAACCCACGGTTTTGCCCCCAAGGTTCAGCAAAAAACCGGGCTGATCGTTGACGCCTATTTCTCAGCAACCAAGTTGAAATGGATCCTGGATCATGTGCCAGGCGTCAGGATAAAGGCCGAAAATGGTGAACTCGCATTCGGTACGATCGATACCTGGCTGATCTGGAAACTCACTAATGGGAAGGTCCATGTAACGGATGTATCCAATGCCTCAAGGACGATGTTGTATAATATTCATTCGATGCGATGGGATGAAGAGCTGTTGAAATTATTCGATATACCTGCTTCCGTTTTACCCGAAGTAAAATCAAGCAGCATGATCTATGGAGTAACAGGAAATATTATTCCGGTTTCGAACCTTCCAGCCGGCAAGGCGGGGATACCGATTGCAGGAATAGCCGGTGACCAGCAGGCAGCATTATTCGGACAACTATGCACCCAGCCCGGCATGGTAAAGAATACCTATGGTACCGGTTGCTTTATGCTGATGAATACTGGGGAAAAAGCGATCGCTTCCAAAAATAATTTGCTGACTACTATTGCCTGGCAGATCAATGGCAAAACTGAATATGCTCTCGAAGGAAGTGTCTTTATTGCCGGCGCCGTAGTGCAGTGGCTAAGGGATGAATTAAAGATCATTCGCGCCTCTGCTGAAGTTGAAAAATTAGCGGCCCAAGTACAGGACACAGATGGAGTTTTTATCGTTCCGGCCTTTGCCGGCCTTGGCGCACCCCATTGGAATCCCTATGCAAGAGGAAGCATTTTCGGACTGACAAGAGGCAGCAGCAATGCACACATGGCCCGGGCTGCCCTGGACAGTATTGCTTACCAGGTCTATGATGTATTGAAAGCCATGGAAGCTGATTCTGGGATCCATATTAAAGAATTAAGGGTAGATGGCGGTGCAACAATTAACAACCAACTCATGCAGTTCCAGAGTGATATTTTGAACTGCAAAGTGGTAAGACCAAAAATTACCGAAACAACCGCCCTGGGCGCTGCTTACCTGGCCGGTCTCGCTTTCGGTTACTGGAAAAATGTGGAGGAGATACAGGAACAATGGCAGGTGGATAAATCGTTTTCACCATCTATGGATGACAACAAAAGAAATAACCTGTTAAACGGATGGCAAAGGGCAGTGAGAGCTTCTATTGCATGGGCGGATGATAAATAAACAAATATTTAATCAATATGCAATGTTTAATAATCAATTCTCAATTACAGAACGCTGCACTTTGAGCAGTGATTATTGAACACATCATTGATTATTGAATATTTTTCTCAACAAATAATAAAACTCTTTGAACCGGGAAAGAATGATAGACCAACTGGAAAGTACCCCTGAATGGGATATTTGTATCATCGGGGGTGGCGCCACCGGATTGGGTACAGCCCTCGATGCAGCATCAAGAGGGTTCAAAACTATTCTATTTGAACAATATGATTTTGCCAAAGGCACCTCCTCGCGAAGTACCAAGCTGGTGCATGGCGGTGTTCGTTACTTACAGCAGGGTAATATAAAATTAGTAATGGATGCATTGAAAGAAAGAGGTTTGTTGCTGAATAACGCCCCGCACCTGGTCCACAATCAGAAATTTGTTGTTCCGAATTATAAATGGTGGGAAAAACCTTTTTATGGTATCGGTCTCAAGATATATGACCGGATGGCCGGTAAACTGGGCCTGGGGCCTTCTCAATTATTATCAAAAGAAAAAACGCTGGAATTAGCCCCTACGCTTGATCCTGAAGACTTAAAAGGGGGCGTCCTATATCATGATGGACAGTTTGACGATGCCCGCCTGGCCATCAGCATTGCACAAACAGCGGCTCAGTATGGAGCCGTATTACTTAATTATTTTCCGGTAATAGATCTTTTGAAATTTAAAAACAAAGTAAGTGGTGTTTGGGTAAAAGATTTTTTTACAGGCAAAGAGCATGAAGTAAAAAGTAAAGTGATCATCAATGCCACCGGCGTATTCACAGATTCCATCATGAAAATGGATGATCCAACCCATGAAAATATCATCAATCCGAGCCAGGGAATACATTTGGTAGTTGATAAAGAGTTCTTACCCGGGGATACAGCCATCATGATCCCGAGAACGGATGATGGCAGGGTCTTATTTGCGGTACCCTGGCATAATAAAATCGTGCTGGGAACAACAGATACGCCGGTGGATATTGTATCGGCAGAACCCGTTCCCCTGAAAGAAGAAATTGAATTTATTTTAAACCATATTGGCCGCTACCTAAGCAAAGACCCGCAACTTAGTGATGTGAAAAGTATGTTCGCCGGGTTGAGGCCTTTGATAAAAGGAAGAAGCAAAAAAACAGCAGCTCTATCACGCGACCATTTAGTTAGCATTACTCACTCCGGTTTGATCACCATTACCGGGGGCAAATGGACCACCTATCGAAAGATGGCTGAAGATGCCGTCGATATCGCTCTTGAACAATCTGGCTTACCGCAAAATCCCTGTATAACAAAAGAACTGAAGTTATCCGGACACGATAAAACAGCAGCATCCGCTGATATCATTTCATTTAACCATGAAGAATTGGAAAAGTCTATCAAAAGAGCTGTGGATGAAGAAATGTGTATGACGGTGGAAGATTTTCTTTCAAGGAGAACCAGGCAATTACTGTTGGATGCCCGGGCTGCCATCAATAAGGGGCCGGAAATAGCCAACCTGATGGCAATTCAAATGAAAAAAGATGAGTACTGGATAAAAGAGCAGGTAAATGATTTTACTTTAATTGCCAATCATTATCTTCCGGTACTGAGCAATCAACCTTAAATCTCTTGACCTTTTTTCCTACTGACCGGCTATATAAACTTTTTAAACTCTTATAATATGTCTCCTTTCCTGGGTGAATTTGCAGGTACGGCTTTATTGATCATTATGGGTGATGGTGTAGTAGCCAATGTTGTATTGAATAAAACAAAGGGCCAGAACAGTGGATGGATCGTCATCAGTTTTGGCTGGGCGATGGCTGTGTTCCTTGGCGTATATGCTTCTGTAAAACTGGGTGGCAGCGGCCATTTGAATCCTGCCGTCACTATTGCCATGACAGCTTTTGGTCATTTTGATTCTTCTTTACTGGCTACATATATCGGGGCACAAATAGCAGGGGCCATTACCGGGGCCGTCATTGTATGGCTGGCTTACAAACAACATTTTACTGCTACCATCGATAAGGATCTGAAGCTAGCTGTATTTTGTACGGCCCCGGCAATCCGAAGTATTCCTCACAATCTCATCACAGAGATCATTGGAACATTTGTATTGGTATTCGGCGCTTTGGCCATGTCTCCTGCAGCTTCATCATTGGGGACTTTGGATGCGTTACCTGTTGCATTATTAATATTAGGTATTGGTCTTTCCCTTGGCGGACCTACCGGGTATGCCATTAACCCGGCAAGGGATCTGGGTCCCCGCATTGCACATTTTATATTACCGATCCCTGGAAAAAGAGACAGTGATTGGGGGTATAGCTGGATACCTGTAATAGGTCCAGTCGCTGGTGGTTTACTGGCTGCTTATTTGTTTCAGTTATTATAATAACATCTACAGCTTTGAATATACACCAAGTACAGTTTAGTGTTGCTCATCTAATCAAAATTTCATTCAAGTAATTATTAATTAATAGTAACCTCCTGCAAAAAAAGAAAAAATAAAAGCTGGTATTACAGTAGCTCTATGACAAGAACATTATATATCGCAAACCCTCATTATTACCTCACAAGTTGTTTTTATTTGTTCATTCAAAATAATCAATGGAGGAGAAATCCTGAGAGAATTAGGAGCAAATAAAAACCAATCTATCAATACCCCTTCGGCAATACTGGCATCAATTATTTTTTTATTCGTTTCAAAAGAATCAAATTCCAAGGCTATCCACAAACCAAAAGAACGAATCGCTTTTATTTTTGGGTGAACGAGCAGCGACTTAAATAATTCTTCTTTCTTTTTTACAGTGTCTATCCAGCCTTCTTCCAGCAGAGCCTTCATAGCCGCCATACCCGCCGCGCAGGAAACCGGGTGGCCCCCGAAAGTAGTGATATGCCCCAGTACCGGGTTATTTGTAATGGCATCCATCCATTTCTTATCAGTAATAAAAGCTCCCAGCGGCATACCGCCTCCCAATGCCTTACCCAATAACAATATATCAGGAACTATATCAAAATGTTCAAAGCCCCATAGTTTTCCAGTTCTTCCAAAACCGGTTTGTATCTCATCGAGGATCAATAAAGCTCCTGTTTCTGTACATTTTTTCCGTAAGGACTGCATCCATTCTTTGGAAGGAACAATGATGCCTGCTTCTGCCTGGATCGTTTCTGCAATGACACAGGCGGTTAATTCAGTTATTTCATTTAATGATTCAAACAAATTGTATTCATGATGCAGAATACCCGGAAGCAGGGGACGAAAGGCATTACGCCAATATTCATCCCCTATCACGCTTAATGCTCCCTGTGTGGAACCATGATAGGAATTATTAAATGCGGCAATTTGTGTCCGGCCGGTTATCCTTTTCGCCAGTTTCATAGCGCCTTCAGTGGCCTCCGTACCGGAATTGGTAAAATAAACCGAGTTGAGAGAACCAGGTAAATGATCGGTGAGTAGTTTAGCATATTGTACCTGGGGCGATTCAATAAATTCCCCATAGACCATAATATGCAGGTAAGCTTCTAATTGTTTTTGTATGGCTTCAATTACTTTGGGATGCCGGTGACCCATATTGGCCACACTGATACCTCCGATCAGGTCAATATACTCTTTACCTGAACCATCATATAAGATACAACCATCCGCTTTCACTATCTCGAGTGCCAGTGGAGAGGAAGAAGTCTGGGCAAGATGACGGAAAAAAATTTCCCTTTGATTCATGGTGACAAATATCGTTTTATCATTTATTGAATGAAAATATATTGCCGGTAAGTGTTTTTAGTAAATGGATTCCGATTCCTCCCCAATCCAATCCAGATTTTCTCCCCCGGTATTAAAAAGTGAGGCGATTTTTAAGAAAAAACTTGGACAAACCGGGCATCCCCCCCGACGCCTCCCCTACGTGTCCGAGACGCAGATTTCCCCTGAAATGAACCTGATTTAAGTTTAGATCGCGTCTCGGACACGTAGGGGTCCCGACCCTGTCTGTTACCAGTCTTGTTGACAGAAGGTATTATAAAGGAATTAACTAATTCATTTTCAAATTAATATCCCAGTTCAGAGTCCAATTTTCTTGACAAAGGCAAGGCAACCATTCAGGGACAAATGCCCATCTCCGACATAATTTGGCATAATCGACCTGATGATTTGGATAACCAGTAAGGAGTTTACAATTTTATCATGTATTTAAATTTTGATCAATAAAAAATATTACATGCCCGTTATACTTCCCGTAGAAGATAAATACCCGCAATTTGGCAGCAATTGTTTTATCGCCCCCAATGCTACCATTGTTGAGGATGTGATTATGGGGAATGATTGCAGCACCTGGTTTAACGCCGTGGTATGGGGTGACGTGAATTTTATCCGTATCGGCCATAAAGTAAATATCCAGGATGGCGCCTGTATTCACTGCACGTTTCAGCAATACGGTACTACGATCGGGAATAATGTCTCGATAGGTCATCATGCGATTGTACACGGGTGCACGGTGCATGACGATGTGTTGATCGGCATGGGCGCTATCATCATGGACAATGCCGTGGTGCATAGTAATACTATTATTGCCGCGGGAGCTCTTGTGCTGGAAAATTCTATTTGCGAAGCCGGGAGCATTTATGCCGGGGTACCTGCCAGGAAAATAAAGGATATTTCGCCCGAAATGATCAGCGGGGAGATACACCGGATCGCAAATAATTATGTGGGGTATGCGGATTGGTTTAGAAGCCCCCTATAAATCTTCTCCGCCAGTCGGCGGAGTGATTTCCGAAGACTCCCTTGTTCGTCTTGACTATTCACCATTCTCCATAGTTAACTGAAAGCTACGCAATCCAGTGGTTGTCAAAATTTTACTAACACAAGGCTCAGAGTTTTGGGCTCGTAGCTTTTCTATAGCATAAGCAATTATTTTAATTTAACTTCGTTATATTCTTATTAGTTGTTAATAATAATGAAAAACCTTCGCTTTTTTGTGGTGGCCCTGAGTCTCCTGATGTTGTTGTCATCCTGTAAGGTGTTTGGTAATCTTTTTGGCAATTTGTTCAAGCCTAAGTATGGTTGTCCCAGTAATGGCAAAAATGTGGGTGCTGAAAAGATTCTGAGTGGGGATCCCAAAGCTATGAAGGATGCGAAAAAAGCGAAAAAATTCCGTAGTTAATTCAGCAATGTACGCAGCAATTGATTACATAATCCGGTCTTATGAATAACGCTAAAAACCCTAACTATGAGCCTTACCCTACGAACCACCCTAGGCTGTACCGAAGCCGTCATTGCGGATGACGGCGGATTAAAGCAGTTCTACCATGTGGCCGATATCCTGAGCCAGGATCTTAAAATTAATTTCTCCCACAAAGAAGATGACTTCGATACGATCGACTGGGAATTCCGTTTCAAAGGTCATTACCTGACCCTGCATTATAATATTTACAACGGCATTTCCATTTTCCCAACCAAGACACGTGATGCCTTAAACAAAGACAACAAAGCAGTAGTGGAACTGGCCGGTGTATTGGAAGGCAAACTGTTCAATGAAGGAAGACGGCATATTGCCTGAAGAATGTCGAACGCCGAACAAGGATTTAAGAATTATGAAGTGGAAGTCACTATGATTCGTAATAATCTTTCGGTCCGAAAAGCTTTCTGATTTTCAGTGGCTATAACTTCTATATTCGACATTCCTTGTTCATCTGTTCGACATTCAATATGTTTTCTCGCCAATCGAATCAAGAATGTTGACATAACTTACATACCTGTCTTCATAAATTTCTCCTTTTAACACCGCTTCTTTCACAGCACATCCTGGTTCATTTATATGAAGGCAATTATTGAACTGGCATTTATTTAATCGGTCCCTCATTTCGGGAAAATAATGTGATAACTCCTGCTTGCTTAAGTCCACCAGACCAAATTCCCGCATTCCGGGCGTATCAATAATCCTCCCGCCGCCCGGCAGGTCGAACATCTCAGCGAATGTGGTCGTGTGCTGTCCCTTTCCACTCCAGCCGCTAACATCCTGGGTCTTCAGGCTCATTTGTGGAAAGAGCAGGTTGAGCAGCGAAGATTTTCCCACGCCGCTATGACCGCTGATCAGGGTTGTTTTATCTTTTAATAATTCCTTTACCTCCCCGATGCCTGTATTACCAGTTACACTTATGAGCAACACCTTATAACCGACTGTTTCATAAATCCGCTTCCAGGTCGAAAATTTTTCCATTTCTTTCTGCTTATACAGGTCAGCTTTATTGAAAATGATATGAGCTGATACATGGTACATTTCTGATGCAACGAGGAACCTGTCTATAAAACCCTGCGAGGTTCTGGGCTCTTTCAGTGTGGCTACCAGTAAAGATTGATCCAGGTTGGCCGCTACAATATGATGTTGGTGTGTATGACGTGGTGATTGACGGTTGATATAGTTTCTCCGGTCCAGGATCTCGTTGATCATGGCTGAATTTTCCGTATCCGCCTGCGGTTCTATCTCCACTATATCACCTACCGCGACAGGATTGGTAGAAGTGATGTCATCCATTTTAAGAACCCCTTTCATCCGGGCATTCCAGAATTTGCCGGTATCATCTTTCACAATATACCAGGAACCGGTTGATTTGTAAACAAGGGCTTTCATAAGCAACGAATTTACACGAAGGAGGAACACGGATGACAGGGATTGAATGGATTTTCACGGATTAGGATATTAAGGCAAAAAAATCGGTGTTAATCCGTGTCATCCATGTCCCAATGATCCGATTAGGGAAACTTGCGGAACAGGGAGAATCTGAGTAGGATTTCAAGAAAGAGCAAGGATAATGCAGTTAAAACAAAAGGGATGAATTTTTCTTCATACTGTGTATAAGAAGTAATCTCAATTTTTGATTTTTCCATTTTGTCGATCTGACTATAAATAGTCCGGAGACCCTCTTTATCCCTGGCCCGGAAGTATTTACCACCTGTTTCATTCGCTATTTTATTCAACAATGCTTCATCCAGGTAATCGGTTTCCGGGTTTTCTTTTCCTTTCGGATGGTTGGCTAATTCCACCACAGAGGTTGGGCCTGCACTCATACCAATAGTATAGACTTTCACTCCCTGTGATCTTGCAATTTCGAGAGCGGTCAATGGATCGATCAATCTTGTCTCCGGAGGATCTTCTTTACCATCTGTTAATAATATGATGATCCTGGACTTTGCATCAGTTTTAGATAAACGATCTACGGCTGTGGCAAGTCCTTCCCCGATCACCGTGCCGTCTGCCAGGAATTTTCGGCTCTCCAATGACCTGATCTGGGTAATCAGGGTATTCCTGTCGGTAGTAATTGGGCATTGGGTAAAACTTTCGCCCGAAAAGATCACCAGCCCGATCCTGTCCACCGGGCGGTTGCGCACAAATTCTTCCGCCATCTCCTTAGCCACTTCCATACGGGAAGGCAGGATATCCCTGGAGCCCATACTACCACTCACATCCATACATAATACAATATCAATCCCTTCACCGGTAGTTTGTTGTTTATCATTTCTTTTTTGTGGGCGTGCCAGCGCCAATATGAGGCAGCATAAAGCAGCTAAACGAAGCAGGAATGGTATATGGAGGAAACGATTTTTCCAGGAGGAAACGGTGAAAGCATTGGCAGATGATACTTTAAAAGTGGCCTGTTGCCGGTTATGCTTTTTTATATACCACCAAATTAATACGGGCAGCATAGCAAACAACCCCAACACAAAGGGGTAAGCAAAATCCATATTTTTTATCCAATCATACAGCATCAGCCCGTTTTTTCTATTTCATCAATTGATCTTTTTATAGTTTTATATACTTCTTCGTCGTCATGCACCGTGGGTGCATATTTGGCAAACTTGACGAAATCAATCAGACGTAACGCTTGTGCAAGTTGTTCGAATTCCTTGGTGACCGGCCCCGGGCCCTGCAGCCTGATCACCAGGTCGTCCGTTGTTTTTTGCAGTGAATGAATCCCTTTTTTCCTGAAAATATACAGCCGGAAAATATCCGCCAGCTGCGTATGATATTGTTTTGCTTCGGGTTTCTCTTTTTTCAATTTTTCCAATTGCTTCATCGCTTCGTTATAGGGATTGATAGGCGCTACTGTAAGAGGAATAGGGGATCTTTTCTTTCGGTTGATGACCCAAACCACTATAAGCAACAATAAAATACAACCCCCTATTACATACCACCATCCCTGTTTTTTTGCCGGCGGTTTTATGTCGATGATATCTTTGATATCATGGTAATCCTGGTTAGGATCAAAGGCAGAAAAAACGACATCCATAGGAATAGTGTCCGTTTTCAGAAAAGGGGATAAAACAAAGGGAGGGATCATCCAATGACCCGAATCAAAACTGGTGATTGTATAGATCCCTTTAATAGAAACCCATCTATCCGAATGAAGGGTGTCAATAACGGGTTTATTCAACATTTCGAAATGGCTGATCGAATCAATATGTATAAATGAAAAGGCCGATCCCGGCGGAAGGTTGGCCTCGATGGTCAATTGTAAAGGCTCCCCGATAAGTATCCTGTTTTTATCAACAGAAGCGGTAACAGATGCTTTGCCCTGTGCATTACTGATCTGAACAGAAAGAAAGCAAAGTGAATAAAATATGGATCGGCAAAAATTCATTTTAATCATCTGTTCCGGCTCAGGAAGAATCGCTGCAATACTTTTACATAATCTTCTCCGGTCCTTATATGCAACAGGTCGCAACCTGCTTTTTTAAAAGCCTGGGTGCAATAGGCTGTTACCCTGAAAAATTCCTGCTGGTAAGCGTAACGGACAAAACTATGGGTGCTGTCCACCCATTTTGTGGCGCCGTTTTCCAGGTCCTGCACCTGTAGTAAGCCTGCATCCGGCAGCTGCATATCCATTTTATCGTATAGTTTAATACCGATCACATCATGCTTTTTACCGGTAATACGTAACGCCTCCCCGTAATCGGCATCGAGGAAATCACTCAAAATGAAAGCAATGCTTTTCTGCTTTGTCGAGTTATTAAAGAACCGGAGGGCTTTGCTCAACCGCGTACTCTTCCCTTTGGGTTCTTTGCTCAATAACTCCCGGACGATGTATAAAGCATGTTGTTTTCCTTTCTTGGGTGGTATATAGGCCTCCACGACATCACTGTAAAATATCACCCCGATCTTATCTGCATTATTCACCGCCGAAAAGCTTAACACTGCTGCTATCTCGGTGATCATATCCTTTTTCCTGGCGTACAGGGTTCCAAACAAAGAACTGGCGCTAATATCCACCAGCAGCATCACGGTCAATTCCCTTTCTTCTTCAAACACTTTGCTGTAAGGGTGCCCAAACCGGGCCGATACATTCCAGTCAATAAAACGTATATCGTCACCGGCTGCGTATTCTCTCACTTCCTTAAAGGACATTCCCTTTCCCTTAAAAGCGCTATGATACTCCCCTGTAAACAGATCGGTAGTGAGCTTTTTGCTTTTAATTTCAAGCTCCCGAACTTTTTTTATTATTTCCGATGTGGTTAGCAT
>JADGPW010000268.1 GCA_017882265.1 Chitinophagaceae bacterium
AATAAAGATGATGCTACAGCAAAAAAAAGATATTTATTTGGGTTATCATGAAGCCAGTTTCGTGAAAGCCTTTGAACCTTATTTCAGCATCGTTGATAAAAAACAGATCCCCGGTACCAACCGGGTCTTATACCTCATGAGCAGACATGAAATCTAAATTCAACCACTTTATAAGGACAAAACCTGTTTTTCTGCTGTTATTGCCTGTGTTCTTTGTAATGCATGGCTATATGGAGAACTATGATTTTGTGCCTGTCAAAGACGCTTTGTTACTGACGGGTATTTACCTGCTGGCTTCCGGGCTGATCTCCCTTCTTTTCTGGTTACTGTACCGGGATTTCACCAAGGCTAACCTGGTGGCCTTCCTGATCATGGCCTTTCAATTCTTTTTTGGGGGTTTCCATGATGAACTAAGGAAATTATTTCCCGGTTCTTTCGTCAGCCGGTACACATCCATTCTTCCGGCGGCAGCCATTTTCTTTATCGTGATCATCATCCTGGTAAAGAAAAGAAAACGCCCCCTGCAGAAAATAACTTTTTACCTGAATGCACTTTTTGTTTTACTGCTGCTGATCGACGCCGGGTTACTCGCGGGCAGGATGATGGCCCGGAAAAAAATAACTGATTCTTTGCCGCCGGGTTTCTCCGCTTGTGATACCTGCCGCAAACCGGATATTTATTTTATCCTTGCCGACGAGTATGCCGGTAATACCGAATTAAAGGGCCAGTTTCATTTTGATGACAGCGCTTTTTTAAATGATCTTTCCCGTCGCGGTTTTCATATCATTCCGGATAGCCATAGCAATTATAATTACACCCCGTTCTCCCTGGCTTCCATCCTGAATATGGATTATCTTGATCTGAAAGGCAAAGAAAGAACCACACCCGATCTTACTTATTGTTATCAAAGCATCCGGGATAATAAACTGCTGCAGTTCCTCCGTTTCAACGGTTACCGTTTTTATAATTATTCTGTATTTGACTTTGAAGGACAACCTGCGAGAACCCGGGAGACCTTTCTTCCGGCTAAAACACGGCTGATCACTTCGCAAACTTTCCTGAGCCGGTTTGACAGGGATATCCGGTTTAACCTGGTCACCCGCTGGAAATCAAAAAGAAACCAGCGAATAATTACCTATGCCAACCTCCACAACAATGAAAATATTTATACCCTCACGTGGAACCTGGTCGGGCAAAATACCCATTCCCCTAAATTCATCTATACGCACCTGATGATGCCACATTACCCTTATTATTTCGACAGGAATGGAAAGGAACAGACCTTTGAAAAATTGCAGGAAGGCAACCAGGTCAATAAAGACGCTTATATCGAATACCTTCTTTACAGTAATAAAAAATTACTGGAGCTGGTGGATCATATAATTAAGTCATCGGCAACCCCACCGCTAATTGTGTTGATGGGCGATCATGGGTTCCGACATTTTACAGAACCTGTTGATTCAAAATATTATTTCCTGAACCTGGAATCCGTGCACCTGCCCTCCGGAAATTATACATCTTTCAGGGATAGTCTAAATGCTGTCAATTTGTTTCGGACTATTTTGAACACTGAATTCAATCAACATCTTACACTATTGAAAGATTCCACCAGTTATTTACGTGATTAGGCTGAAGAATAGACGGGAAGAGGAACGTTCTTTCTTCCCGTCTTCCCGTCCTTCCCGGCAAATAATTCGCGAACCTTGGCCGATATTAATCATATTTGTTTCGCTCGTTTTATAGATTATTTTTGTCAGAACTGAATGCAAAAATGTTTGACCCGAAAAAGATATTAGTGTTGGCGCCTCATACGGATGATGGTGAACTAGGCTGTGGTGGCAGTATCGCCAAATTCTGCGCAGAGGGAAGGGAAGTCTATTATGCCGCTTTCTGTCTTTGCTCCCGGTCATTACCGGATTCACTCCCTGCCAATACCCTGGAGCTGGAATGTAAAAAAGCAACTGCTATACTGGGTATCCCTGCGGAGCGGCTGATCCTGTTCAATTACAATGTGCGGGAACTTCCCCAATCCCGTCAGCAGGTACTGGAAGAATTATTGCAATTAAGCAGGCAGATCAATCCCGACCTTGTCCTGCTCCCCGCGGCTTCCGATATTCACCAGGATCATCAGACCATTCACGAGGAAGGATTAAGAGCTTTTAAGAACACCACCTTTGCCGGTTATGAATTACCCTGGAACAATTACAGTTTCCGAACCAATTTCTTTATTCGCTTAACCGCTAAAGATCTCAATAAAAAAACAGATGCGTTGAGGGCCTATGCATCCCAATCCCACCGTAATTATATGCAGGAAGATTTTATCCGTTCATTGGCCAAGGTACGGGGCGTGCAATGCAATGCTGAATACGCGGAAGCATTCGAGGTGTATAAGTTTATCTGTTAGGGAATTGGGAAAAGTATCCCGCAACCTGGGTGGAAGAAATTGTCCTTGCAGGTCTGCTACAAAGGGTTTACATAATTAAACTTTGTGCTCTTTGTGATCCAAATACGGGAGCACAAAGAACACAACGAATCACGAAGAACACAAAGGATTTACTTTAATAAGCTTTGTGCTCTTTGTGCAATTCTTTGGGTCCTTTGTGATCCAAATTCAGGAGCCCAAAGAACACAACGAACCACGTAGGACACATCATCTACTTACGTAGCTTTGTCCCCCTCACCCCGAAAAAGCAAATCCGGAAATTTCATAGACCTTTTTTTCTAAGTGAACCTGACCCAGGCTTGCGGAGTTGAGCCACCTGCTAACGACCCGCCAAACTTATTCTGCATGTCCCGGTCCGTTGGGAAGGGCAGCACATCGATCAATAATTTCCGGATCACGCCAGCCGCGCGGGAAGCGATGCCAAAATTGGCGCTTCTTTTTTTCATATTGGGGGTCTTATGCACGGTTTCAGGAATCCTGCGACTGATGCGTTTACCATTTCGTGTATAATAGACCCTATCGCCCATGCGACCATTTAACCAGACATCTCTTAAAAAGGCCATACAAAAGTTTTAAAGTGATAAAAAACCGGGATGGGACAAAGATATACCAAAA
>JADGPW010000269.1 GCA_017882265.1 Chitinophagaceae bacterium
AAAGTTTATTTCATCCGTTCAGATGGTTTCCAGGCCCCGGCGGCTGGCTTTAACCTTTTTATTGATCAAAAGCCCGTGGGACATCTTAACAACAAAAGATATATGGTCCATAATGTGACACCGGGCTCTCATCATTTCTCATCCCAGTTTTCCGGTAAGAAATCTAAAGAGAAGGCGGAGAAACTCGAACAACAAATAGAAGCCGGGAAAACTTACTACATCAAATTGAGTTTTCAACATGGCTTATTTAAAAACAAACTGCATTTCAAGCAAATAGATGAGAAGGAAGCCAATAAAATGCTGGCATCATTAAGAGAGACCAAGTATTAAACAAGGAGTTTTATACCTGGAGCCTTTTATCCTTGTCAGGAGTCTCTCAATAATTTTATTTCCAAAGTCCTTCGCCAGATTGTGATCTTCGGTGATTATTTATCCAAACTAAATTCCCCGATATAAGCATCCACATTCTGAACTTTCGTGGCATCTTCTTTCCAGTTACTCCCCCATAGTATCCTGTTCGATTTCCTGCTTACCGTAGCATGTGGCTCTGCCCAATATACACTATGATCACTATCAGGGGTAGTAGGCGTATAGCGCCTGCTTCGATGATGAAACAACCTGGTTGTCTGGCCGCTTCCGTCCATCTTTAAAGCAAAAATTTCATTCTCAAAAGGAAGCCAAATCGTTGGATCATCAGTAGATCGCCCGGGGTAATTAAATGTACTGATAAAACACCAGTCTTTATTCGCTTCATTACGGCAGGAAATATGAAGATCGAAATCCGTTGAAATTTGCAATAAATTAGTAGTGGCCCCATCCTGCAGCCTGAATTTTTTTAGGGTTGTGGTATTCAGGGTCTCGTCGTAATAATCCATAACAAGTACTTCGTCGCCGTTATTATCTAATCCAAGATCGCTGTGTCCGGCGCCCAGTCCTTTTTGCCATAACAAGTGAAAGGTATTATCATACACTTCAAGACCATGATAACGTTCGGCCTGGTTATCCGCATAGTCAATGACCACATAATGCCCACCCGGTGAAACGGATACCCAGTCAAAGTCTTCCAGTTTACCGGGCAAGGGCAGCTCGGCTAAAGTTTTCTTTTGCGTCAGATCAAAGAGAATGATCTTTTGGTAACCAACCTCCCCGCTCATCTGAGAAAAGGATCATCAGGCTTTCATCGGCATTCCATGCCTGCCGTTTTGAATATTGCGGAAATGTCCCTTGCTGATTATCTTTTTTTGAATCGGTGATCCTGGTTATGGGGTTTCCAAAAACAGGATCAGTGCAATGTTCCCCGGCACCCGGCCTTTTCAGGGACGATTCTGTTTTACGCTCATGAGAAGTTTTATCCCCTTGTGCCTGTACCATGATGAAGGTAATAACCAGGGAAAGGATAAATAGTATCCATTTCTTTTTCATGTCAATGGTTATAAGCAATGCCATGGGATGGTGAGTTGAAGATTTATCTCTTAACAACTCACTCCTGGCAAAACAAATTTCTAACATTAAGGATTTGCGGCCGTTACATCCAGGGCTGATCTTGCGTCATCGGGTGTTTTCTCCAGGTCCCTGTCCAATGAATACAGCGCATTGCTGCTGACCTTTTCACCGCCCGCTATTTTCATCTTATCCATTAAGCTCTTGGCCAGTGTTTCTTCTTCTATCTGTTCTTTCACAAACCATTGCATAAAATTCCAGGTAGCCCAATCTTCTTCCTCGAGACTCATCTTTACCAACTTATACACTTCCCTGGTATTTTCCACTTCGTGTGAAAATATTTTTTCAAAACAACTGTTGATGCTAGCCGGGTTTTCATGAGGAGCGGGAATGGCTGATATCTTAACTTCGGCGCCTCTTTTCAAAATGTACTCCAATATCTTCATCATATGGTTGCGCTCTTCCTCGGCATGCCGGAAAAGAAAATTAGCAATGCCACCGTATCCCTTGTTGTCGGCCCAGGAGGCATAAGCTAAATAGATCTGGGAAGCATGTGCTTCTTTCGTCATTTGCGCATTTAAAGCGGCGGCAAGTGTTTTTGAAAGTCTGTTTGTATTCATGTTAATTTTATAATTCAGGTGTTGGCTAAAATGCTTCTTTGACAATGGATTTTTCGTCTACCCGTAAATTCCCCAACTGTTTTTCTACAGCATCCATCATCGGCGGCGGCCCGCATAAATAAAATAGTTTGTGTATCCGCCCTTCAGCCGGAGTAGCTTCCGGCGAGGGCAGACCGGTATTTGCTTTGATGAAATCTTCAGTGATCTGCCCGTTGGCATAACCCGGTAGTTTTTCATCTGCTAAAATATTGATGAAATTATCCCCCAATAATTCTTTAAATTCCTCTTCGAGTATGATATCGGCTTTTGTTTTATTGGCGAAGATGAGTTTGTTATTGCCAATCTCCTTTTTCGAGGCCAGCGACCTGAATATGGAAATAAAAGGCGTAATACCCGCGCCCCCGGCAATAAATACCCCCTCGCCTTTGTAAGCGATTGTGCCAAACACATCATGCAGGATCAGTTCATCATCCCTCTTAAGTTCAAGGAGCTGGTTGGTTACCCCTTTATGCGAAGGATAAGTTTTAATGGTAAATTCCAGCCAGTCGTTTTCAGGAAGGCAGGTAAAGGTAAACGGTCTTTTATCCTCCTTCCAGCCGTCTTTATTGATGGAAATTTCAGTGGCCTGCCCGGGTGTGAAGTCAAACTGCGGAGGTTTTTCAGTCACAATTTGCAATACATCATGCGTGGTCTTTTTAATGGATCTTATTTTTACCGGGTGTGGCTGCACGGTTATGATTGAAGGTGAAAGTTAAGCATAATTTTTTTGTTAGCAGGTTTGGATGGCGTCCCGCATTTTGGGGGACAGAGTACCTAGAGATTTGGTACCCAAAGATATTCCCTGCTGCCCCTTCGCGAAGTTTCGGCGAAGCAAGGCCGGCAGGCAGATCTGCGGGCTCTGCGATCTCAGCGTCCTTATTTTTCAAACAGGGGTTTCATCGGAGTTTTTTTAGGATTTTACCCAACCCTATTACTCATTTGTTACATCTATTCAACGATGGCCATGGTCCCTGTGGACGGGAGATCTTATGTTAATGATCATATTGATGTAAATCTTTGTTAATCCAAATAAAAAAAATCATTATAATAAGTATGTTGCGTTTTCTAAATGATCAGAAAATAATCCCTTCATGAAAACCATATTATCAACTCTACTTTTTTCCATTTTTTTATCCCGGAGATCAGGGGGGTAATCATACTTTGCCCGGCAATGCCATGGGCGGAAAACAGTTATAAATCAAGATAACCGGATGCAGCCAAATCTTTTCAAAAAAGAAATGTTACTGATGGGTAATCAGTTTGAAATTACGGTAGTGGCCGATAATAAAGAATGGGCTCATGATAGGATCGATGAAGCGGTTGCTGAAATAAAGCGTATCGAAAAACTACTCACCACTTTCAAAGACGACAGTGAAACCAATTGTATCAATAAAAATGCGGGGATCCAACCCGTAAAGGTCAGTGAGGAGGTCTTCCGGTTAATTGAACGCAGCATCCGGATTTCGGAGTTTACTCAGGGATCATTTGATATAACCTATGGCTCTATTGACAAACGGCTGTGGAATTTTGACAAGAACATGAAATCATTGCCCGATCCGAAAAGAGCAAAGAAAATGGTCAGGCTGATCAATTACAGGAACATTATACTTGACTACGAAAAGCAAACTGTTTTTTTAAAAGAAAAAGGAATGCGGATCGGGTTTGGAGGCATCGGCAAAGGATATGCGGCTGAAATGGCAAAATCGGTCATGATAAAAAATGGTGTCACCAGCGGTATTGTGAATGCGTCGGGAGACCTGACTACCTGGGGGCACCAGTATGACGGATCTCCCTGGACCGTAGGTATCGCACATCCGGATGCAGCCGACCAGCCGTTCTCCTACATGAATATCACCAATATGGCCGTGGCTACATCAGGGAATTATGAAAAATATGTGATCATTAATAATAAGAAATATTCCCATACCATTAACCCACGCACCGGGTTACCGGTTTCAGGTATTAAAAGCGTCACCATTATTTCTCCCAATGCGGAACTATGCGATGCGCTGGCCACTCCCGTTACGATCATGGGAATTCAACCCGGTCTTCACCTGATCAACCAGTTAAAACAGGTAGAATGTATCATTATCGATGATCATAATAAACTGTATACCTCGAAGAATATACATTTATCGTAAATACATCAAAGTGGCTATGAAAATACAAACACTCATCACTTCTTTTCTTTTACTGTCATCGATGGTACTTGTTATGGGTTGCGTCCAGGTAAAAGAATACCAGAAAAGCCGTATTAATGATACCGAAATGCAACTCTCGGCAAGAAAAGGGGAAAAAAGTGAAATGAGTTTTCAAAACTACAGAGAGGCTTCTTCCGGTGCGAATGGCGGGAAAACCGGGGGCGGTTGTGGATGTAATTAGGCGATAGCCACCTGGCGATCACAAAATGAAATTGAGCTACTATTTGAAAAATAAATTATAAAGATGAAGAGGATCTGTTTATCAGTTACCGGGATGTTACTTCTTTTTTTTCATGGATTTTCCCAAACCACTACTCCGGCTTCAGATGAGTATAAAAGTACCAGCCTGAAACTGGAAGATGTGAATATTGTGTCGGGTTATTACTCCCAAACCGGGAATCATTCACCCGTAACAGGCGGTATCGGTACCCAGCAGTTAACGGATCTGTCCAATACGATCACCCTTAAGCTTGTCAACTGGGATTTCAATAACCGGAAACATTCTTATGAACTTGAATTAGGGATAGATCACCATACAGCGGCTTCTTCCGCTTATGTTTCAAAGACCGGGGCCTCCCGGAAAGGTGGAACCCGGATCTATCCGTCCTATACCTATAAAGTGGAGAATGAAGAAAAGAGAACCAGCATTGGGATAGGAGCATCTTATTCGCATGAATACACCTACCAGTCCTATGGCGCCAATATCCAGTTTACCAAAAAATCAAAGAGTAATAACACAGAATTTGATGCCAAAGCAAATGTTTTCCTGGATCGGGTACGTATGGTAGAACCAAGTGAGATAAGACCTGTTCCTGTTATAATCACCTCGGCGAGCAGTCGAAATTCAAAAAGCGCCACACCACTAACTCCCCGCAATACATTTGATGCCTCCCTGTCACTTTCCCAAGTGGTCAGCCAACGGATGCAGGTAGCATTACTAGCTGATGGGGTGGTACAACAAGGATACCTGGGTCTTCCTTTTTACCGGGTGTATTTCCAGGATCATTCTGTTCATATAGAGAATCTCCCCAATAGTCGTTTCAAATTACCGCTGGGTGTACGCCTGAATTATTTTATAGGGGATAAACTAATTATCCGGTCGTATTATCGTTACTATACGGATAACTGGGGAGTCACTTCGCATACAGCCAGCCTGGAAACCCCATTTAAAATAACTCCTTTTGTTTCCATCAGCCCGTTTTACAGGTATTATATCCAAACGGCGGCCAATTTCTTTGGCGCTTATGCTACGCATACCGCAGCGGATAAATATTATTCAAGCGATTATGACTATTCCGCATTCACTTCCAATTACGCAGGAGTAAACCTGCGTATCGCGCCGCCCAAAGGTGTATTTGGCCTTAAGAATATCAGTGTGCTTGAATTACGCTACGGCCATTACAAACAAACTACCGGCTTGCTGGCAAATAATATCTCATTAAATCTTACGATTAAATAATATTATTATTTGAACAGGTTTCAGTAGAATAAAAAAAAGCATTGTGCAGTCAGTAGTGCTGTTACAAAAAAGCTTACTGAATAGTGTCACCCTGGCCAATAGAGGGGCTCATTTGCTTTTAAATGAATTTTCCAGCTTTCGGTAAAGAAAAAACCCTAAAGGTATAGGCAGCCAAAAAGAGAGCGCCCTGTATAGGAGTGTGGCCATTGCCGCCACACCAACCGCCACTCCAAAATGCACATAAAAAAAGGTCATGCTCCCCTCGTAGAGGATCAATGCGCCCGGGGAAATTGGTAATAATGAAATGATTTTTGTCAGGACATACCCGACAAATACGGAAAGAAATGGCACCGGGACGCCAAGCCCGCGAAAGAGGGCAAACAGGGTGAGTGAATCCAAAAGGAAAATAGAAGTGTGCAGAATGATCGTCCTGATGACGACGGGCGTATGATCTGCGTACACGCGCCATGGATTTTTGATCCGGTCAAAATGTATGGTTTGAAATTTGCTAATGCTCTTTTTCAGGAACCGGATCCTGGACAACTTTTTAAGCAATGAAACGACTGTTTTTCCCCTCCCCAGCAACCCGATCAATAAGGCAAACAATACAAAGGCGACAATGCCTGCTAAAAAAATGAAGGTGAAATACAGGGGTATACCTTTCAAAAATAAACAGGTGAAAAGAAGGACGAGAATAATGCAAACCACTGCCGTATAAAACGTAAGCAATTCCAGCAAAAGCAGGGAATAGGCGCTGTGTTCAGGGACCCCTCTTTTTTTCAGGAAATTAAAAAAATAAATATTACCGCTTAGTTTGACACTAGGGATTGTCTGGTTGATGAAAAGTGTCACAATGCTGGCCTGGAACAATTCTTTAATAGAAATATGAGACGCAGGAGCAAAGGTCCGCAACAGGCCCCGGCAAATGATCGAGTTGGAAAAGTAGGTCCCTGTCTGCGCAGCAAGAGCAACGGCCAGCCAATAGGGCTGTACTTTTATAAAGAGCTTTATATCGCCCTTGATCTCGGCAAAATAATAAATAACGAAACCAAAGATCAGGATCGCAAAAATATAGAAGAATAATTTTGGTCTGGAGAAGACGACTTTTTCCTCTTTAGGTAATCCTTCTTTTGTTTCTATAATGTTTGTTTTCCCGGGCACAGTGCTTTTATTTTAACGCCAAGTATAAAGTGGTCAACTGTTTTTGCCTTGCTTGTTTGAAGCTGAATTTCTTTAAAAATGATCGGGTAAACAGGAAGATAGAAAATAATCATAATACTGTTTAATAAAACTTCAATAATTAGGATACATCAAAGTTAGGCATTAGGGAGAAAGGCAGTGAGACAGTTAGTCAGTGAGACCACTAAAACTAACGGAATGTCTCACTGTCTTACTGACCCACTGCCTCACTGACTTTTCTTTAGTTATTTTTGATGAAAATAGAATCTATATCATCTTTAGCTAACATATTATCAAACCCGATCGAGTACCTCAAAGGCGTGGGCCCTCAAAAGGGCGACCTGTTGAAAAAAGAGCTAAACATTTATACGTTTGGCGATCTGCTGGAACATTATCCTTACCGGCATATTGACAGGACGAGGATCAATCTCGTTAGCGAGATAAGCCCACAATCGGACCTGCCTGCCGGCGAGGCAGGATTTATTCAGGTTGCCGGTGTATTAGTGGACCTTGAATTAATAGGTCAGCGATCCGGTAGGCGCTTAGTGGGCACCCTAAAAGATAAATCCGGTTTTTTGGAATTGACCTGGTTCCAGGGAATTCCCTGGGTACAAAAATTATTGGAGGTTGGTCAGTCTTACCTGGTGTATGGAAGAGTGTCTTTTTATAATGGTAAACCACAGATCGTTCACCCGGAGATCGAAGTTTTAAGCGCAGAACAAAAACCTGGCAAAAATTTCCTGGAACCGGTTTATCCCAGCACCGAAAAACTAAAGGCAAGAGGACTTGGCGGCCGGCAGATCGCTAAACTGACACAGGTTTTGATGTCCCTGCTAAGGGAAAAAGATATTCCTGAAATTTTACCGGAGGATATCCTGGGCCCATTAAAGCTAATTGACCGGTATAGGGCTTTCCGTCAAATTCATTTTCCCCAGTTTATGTCTGAATATGAGGAAGCGGTAAAAAGGCTGAAGTTTGAAGAGCTTTTTATTGCGCAGTTAAGGATGAACCTGCTCCGGTCGAACCGGCATCGGTTTTCAAAAGGGGTTGTATTTGATAAAGTAGGCGATCTGTTCAATACTTTTTATAAAGAACATCTTCCATTTACATTGACCAACGCGCAAAAAAGGGTAATAAAGGAAATAAGATCCGATACAGCCAGGGGTCGGCAAATGAACCGACTATTGCAAGGGGATGTAGGAAGTGGTAAGACAATTGTAGCGGTGCTCATCATGTTGCTGGCTCTGGATAATGGTTTCCAGGCCTGCCTGATGGCCCCGACCGAGATACTTGCCCGACAACATTTTCAGACCATCAGCACCTTGCTTGAAAAAATGGATGTGCCGGTCAAATTGTTAACTGGTTCTACTAAAGCGGCCGCTAGAAAAAAAATAATTAAAGAGCTGGAAAAGGGATCATTAAAGATCCTGATCGGCACACATGCTGTGATTGAAGATGTGGTACAATTTAATAACCTGGGAATAGTGATCATTGATGAACAGCACCGGTTTGGTGTGGCGCAAAGAGCCCGGCTTTGGCAGAAATCGGCTATACCACCGCATGTGCTGGTTATGACGGCAACGCCCATACCGCGTACTTTAGCGATGACCGCTTACGGCGATCTTGATTATAGTGTAATTGATGAAATGCCGCCGGGTAGGAAACCGATCATTACAGTGCATCGTTATGAGGCCCACCGGAGCAAGGTGATGGATTTCCTGAGAGATGAGATCGCTAAAGGAAGACAAGTCTACATTATTTTTCCCCTGATCGAAGAAAGCGCAAAACTCGATTACGAAAACCTGATGAAAGGTTACGAAAATGTAAAAGCCTATTTCCCCGAACCGAAATACTGGATCAGTATGGTGCATGGAAGGCAGCCGGCGGCGCAGAAAGAACTGAACATGAAAAGATTTGTTGAACAGGATACGCAGATAATGGTATCCACTACCGTTATAGAGGTGGGAGTGGACATTCCCAATGCTTCGGTGATGGTCATAGAGAGCGCAGAAAAATTCGGGTTATCACAATTACATCAGTTAAGGGGAAGGGTGGGCCGGGGAACGGAAAAAAGCTATTGTATATTGCTGACGGGTTCAAAACTGGGTAATGATGCCCGGGAACGGATCCGGACAATAGTATCCACCAATAATGGGTTTGAAATTGCTGAAAAGGACCTTGAATTGAGGGGACCCGGTGATATTGAAGGGACAAGGCAGAGCGGGGTGTTAAACTTTAAGCTCGCCAGCATAGTCCAAGACAGGCCAATGCTGCAATTGGCAAGAAACCTGGTCGGGCAATTGCTCAAAAATGACCCTGATCTTGTTTCGGCCGAAAATTTGCAGTTAAAGAACTTCCTTAATCAGCAAAAAGGAACGGTGTTGTGGAGTAAGATATCATAGTTTGAGAAGTCGGAAAGTCGGAAAGTCCGAAAGTCGGAAAGTCCGAAAGTCGGGAAGTCAGGAAGTCCGAAACTTATGAAGTTCGAAAGAAAAACATGAATGTTCTGTCTTTACTGACTTTCGGACTTTCCGACTTCCTGACTATATAATGACAAAAACGATCAACCGACCCAAGAAATAAATATTAATTGATGAAAGGACCATTCTTAACACAAGATTTCAATCCGTTTCTCCTGAATTTTAGTTATTTTAATAGAAAGAATCTGAACCTGAAACGCATTGTACTTTTTTTTGCTTTGACCTTACCCGCTTTAGCCGTCACCGCGCAGAGCTATAATAATATTGAGTTTATCGAAAATAAAGGCCAATGGGATAGCCGTATAAAATATAAGGGTGATGTAAATGGCGGCGCCTTTTTCATCCGGTCCACTGGCTTTACTGTATTGCAGAATAACCAGGCTGATTTTCAGGCAATTCATGATATAATGCATGGACATAATGAAAATGGAGCCATGGTTCCACGGAATCAGACAATGGTACTCCACTCTCATGCTTATGCCGTCGATTTTATAGACGCTTCACAAAGTATTCAAGCCATACCCGATAAAGCCATTCTTACGTATAATAATTATTTTATCGGCGGTGATTCAACTAAATGGGCAGGTGGTTGTCATGTATTTCAGGCCATTGCTTTACAAAACATATATCCCAAAATTGATGTTCGATATTATACAGATAATGGTTTCCTGAAGTATGATATCATTGTGAAACCTGGGGGGGATGTTTCAAAGATCGCTTTAAAATATGAGGGAGTTGATAAGTTGCAGGTGAAGAATAAAGACCTGGTAATAGCCACTTCTATTGGGGAAACAAAGGAATCTTATCCTGTTAGTTACCAGAGCGATGTGACGGGAAGAAAAGAGGTAGCCTGCAAATATGTAGTGAAAAACAATGTGCTGAGATTTGATGTAAAGAATTATGATCCCGCTGAAACACTGGTCATTGATCCTGTTATTATATTTTGTTCTTTTACCGGAAGTGCCGCAGATAATTGGGGTTTTACAGCCACCTATGGCCCCGATGGCAGTATGTTTGGAGGCGGAATTGTATTTGACCAGGGATTTCCCGTCTCTTTGGGAGCATTCCAGACGGTTTACGGCGGAGGGGCTGCTGGTGGATTTGAGGGCGGCTTTGATATCGGCGTCATAAAGCTTTCCGCGAATGGAAATAACAGAGTTTATGCAACCTATATTGGAGGTGCCGGTAATGAATTTCCACAAAGTTTGATTGTAGATCAACAAGGTGAACTGGTTGTCGCAGGGCGAACTAATTCCCCCAGCTCTCCTCCCCAGGGTGGTTCTTATCCTGTTACAGGCGGAGCTGCTGGGCAAATTGGTTCAGGAGGCGGTTTTGATATTGTGGTAACTAAATTGAATGCCGCCGGAACAGCTCTAATAGGTTCCATGAGAGTAGGAGGTAGTCTTGATGATGGGGCAAACATTAACCCTTACGGAGGAGGCCCAAACTCTTTACAACAGAACTATGGGGACGAAGCCAGAAGCGAAGTTAATTTAGATGCCGCCGGAAATATTTATTTGGCTTCCTGTACTCAGTCTCTCAATTTTCCAATCCGGGGAGGTGGTTTTCAAACTTCAAACGGAAGTGTGTCACCTGCGGTACAAGACGGTGTAGTATTAAAGTTTTCCGCCGATTTATCTACCCTATTATTCAGCACCTATTTAGGCGGATCTGGCAATGATGCTGCCTATGTTGTATCTGTGGATCCTCTTAATAATAATATTTATGTGGCGGGAGGAACTGAAAGTTCAAATATGCCCGGACCAACAACTGGAACTATTGGACAGGCTAACCATGGCGGCATTGACGGTTTTGTATCCATTATTAATAATAGTGGTACAGCTATCCTGGCTACCACCTATCTGGGCACCAATGGAATTGATCAGGTTTATGGGATTCAAATTGACAAAAACGGTTTTCCTTATGTAATGGGTCAAACAACGGGCGTATGGCCACATATCAACGCAACTTATTTTGATAACGGCGCCAAACAGTTTATTGCAAAACTGCAGCCTGATCTTTCCAACTATGTATATTCTACTGTTTTTGGAACTAACTCACTGGTGCCTAATATTTCGCCGGTTGCTTTTTTAGTTGATCGTTGCGAAAATGTATATGTTTCCGGGTGGGGTGGACAGGGTAATACTTTGCAACATTATCTCAGCGCGGGAACCGGAGGGATGACTGTTACTCCCGATGCATTAAAAGCAACCTCCCCTGATAACTCTGATTTTTATTTTTTTGTATTAAAAAAAGATGCCGCTATGGCTCAACCATTATTCGCTAGCTTTTTTGGGCAGGATGGGGGCGTCTACCCGGACCACGTGGATGGCGGTACCAGCAGATTTGACAAAGACGGTGTTATTTACCAGGCTATGTGTGGAAATTGTGGTGGTGGCGCTGTCTTTCCAACCACTACAGGAGCATGGGCTACAACAAAGCCAGCCAGTGCATTTTGTAACCTGGCAATGGTAAAAATTGCATTCAATCTTTCAGGTGTAGGTGCAGCAGCTCAATCCACTATTAATGGCGTGCCAAAAGATACAGCCGGTTGTGTCCCATTGACAGTTGACTTTACCGACTCCGTAAGGAACGCACAAAGCTATATATGGGATTTTGGTGATGGTACAGTTGTTGGCCCCCTTCCTGCAATAACCGGCTTTAGCCAGACGCATACTTACGTTAATACAGGAATTTACCAGGTAATGCTAATTGCCATTGATCCTACTACCTGCAATGTCAGAGATACATCATACCTGCATATCAAGGTAGGTGATCTCCAGGCTCAATTGAGTTTCAATTTTACCAAATTACCACCCTGTGATTCTTTTAAATACAGGTTTGATAATACATCGGTTGCTCCACTGGTTCGTCCCTTTGGCCCACAGTCCTTCATCTGGGATTTTGGCGATGGTTCAGCGCGGGTTCAGGCGGGTCTTGTATCGGTTTTCCATAATTATTCCGGACCCGGTACATATAATGTGAAACTGATACTCCCTGATACCAGTTACTGCAACGCACCCGATTCAATAACCGTCCCGGTAAGTGTTGCAGTTAATGTAAGAGCATTGTTTACTACTCCGGCCACAGGATGTTTAGTTTATAACGCAGTATTTAAGAATACCTCATTAGCAGGTCAAACCTGGTTATGGGATTTTGGGGATGGTACTACTTCCACTGCTTTTGAACCGGTTCATACCTATAATACCATAGGTACTTATAATATTGTACTGATCGCTTATAATGTAAATACCTGTAATCTTTCGGATACGGCAAGGTTTACCATCAGTGTGCTTGATGCGCCGGTACCCGATTTCAGTTTTGCCCCAGTTCCACCGCAGAACAATACACCCACCAGCTTTGCTAATCTTTCCTCGCCCGATGCTATCCGTTTTAAATGGGATTTCGGCGATGGGGATTCATTACTCACTGTTTCACGATTGCCGGTTTTGCATCAATTTAATGCTACCGGGACATTCAATGCATGCCTGACCGCCTTTAATGCAGCGGGTTGCGATAGTACTGTTTGCAAACCGGTACAAGCTACCATTATACCATTGGTAGGTGTGCCCAATGCATTTACTCCTCAAAGCGGAGATGAAAACAGTATCATATTGGTAAGGGGATTTGGCATTGCCAAGATGCAATTCATTATCTGGAACCGATGGGGTCAGAAAGTATTTGAGACCAATAACCGTTTACAGGGCTGGGATGGAAAAGTGAAGGGCGTGGTACAACCGATGGATGTGTATGCCTTTACGTTAAATGTGGATTTCTCTGATGGCACTAAAACAACGAAGAAGGGAGATATTACGTTAATTAGATAAGTGCTAAATGTTAGGTGTTAAATGTTAAACCTGCCTGCCGGCAGGCAGGTGTGCAAATGAAACAATTTGAAAGATTGAAAATGAAGATATATAAAAACATACGGTTTATTTTTATACTGCTCGTAGCTCAAAGCTCCTGGCTCGCGGCTTACTCCCAGGACCTGCATTTCTCACAATTCTTCAATTCACCCTTGCTGATCAATCCCGCCAATACGGGTTTTATTCCCGATGGGGATTA
>JADGPW010000029.1 GCA_017882265.1 Chitinophagaceae bacterium
GAAGTTCTTTTTTACAAACGGACCACATAGTGGGTTGCAAGATACTGTATGCGGAGGGATTGGGGAATTTGGAATTAGGAATTGGGTCGTAAATTGAGCAGAGTTCTTATACAGCAAAACTTTCACCACAGCCGCAGGTACGACTGGCATTGGGATTACTGAAATAAAATCCTTTGCCATTCAAACCGTCTGAAAAATCGAGCGTGGTGTTAACGAGGTATAAAAAACTTTTAAGGTCGGTCACTACCTTCAGGCCATTATCCTCAAAAACCTGGTCCATCGGTTTTGTTTCATTGTCAAAATCGAGCTTATAACTCAGACCCGAACAACCGCCGCCTACCACACCTACCCGGACAAACCAGGAAGGGTCATCCGAAACACCGGCGTCCTTCATCAATTGCTGAATTTTATCTTTGGCCTTATCGCTTATGTAGATGCTGTTCTCTAAGGCCCCCCCACCCCCCGAAGGGGGGATCGCGGAAGCTGTATTACTATTCAAATTACTAACCATTCTATCGGAAATTTTTGTAAGCCTCCCCTTCGGGGAGGTTTGCAGGGGCTTTAATGCACCACACTCTCTTCAAACTTCAATGCGGGGAGGCCATTCTTTACACGGTAATCATTGACCGCGGCTTTAATTGCATCTTCTGCCAGTACCGAACAGTGAATTTTCACCGGGGGCAGGTTCAGTTCTTCTACAATTTCCATATTGTCGATCTTCATCGCTTCATCTACCGTTTTACCTTTCAGCCATTCCGTTGCCAATGAAGAGGAGGCTATGGCAGATCCGCATCCAAAGGTTTTGAACTTGGCATCTTTAATGGTGCCGGTGGCCTCATCCACTTCTATCTGCAGGCGCATAACATCACCGCATTCGGGTGCGCCCACCAGGCCGGTACCCACGTTTTGTTTGCTCTTATCTAGTGTACCTACATTTTGCGGGTTGGTATAGTGACCAAGGACTTTTTCTGAGTATGCCATATCTTGAGTTTTAAGTGTTAAGTGTTAGGTGTTGAGTGTTAAGTGTTGAATTTTAAGTAATAAGCAAGGTGTAGTTTTCTTATTTAACTCTCAAAATTTATCATTTAACATTAATGATGCGCCCATTCAATATTATTCATATCAATACCTTCTTTATACATTTCCCAGAGGGGACTCATTTCCCTTAATTTATTTACGGTAGTGGTCACCTGTTCTATTGTATAATCAATCTGGTCTTCTGTAGTAAAACGGCCTAATCCAAAACGTAGTGAACTATGTGCCAGGTCATCGCCCAGACCCAGAGCTTTCAAAACATACGAAGGTTCTAATGAAGCGGAGGTACAGGCAGAGCCGGAAGAAACAGCAATTTCCTTATTAAAGCCCATCATCAGTCCCTCTCCTTCCACGTATTTGAATGAAATATTGGTGACATGGGGTAGCCTATGTTCCTTATCGCCATTCAGGTACGATTCCTCGATCCTGAGCAATGCATTTTCCAATTTATCTCTCAGTTTACTTACTCTGGCGGTTTCGGCTTCCATCTCTTCCCGGCAGATCTCGCAGGCTTTTCCAAAACCGACGATACCAGGGACATTTAACGTGCCGCTTCTCATCCCTCTTTCATGTCCTCCTCCATCTATCTGTGCAGTCACTTTTACCCTGGGATTTTTGCGACGAACATACAAAGCGCCGACTCCTTTGGGGCCATACATTTTGTGTGCTGTAAAGGCCATCAGGTCGATCCCGTCTTTATTCACATCCACCGGTACTTTACCTACCGCCTGGGTAGCGTCACTGAATACAAGAATCCCCTTTTTTCTGGCAATGGCGCTGATCTCTTTCATCGGCATGATCGTACCGATCTCGTTATTGGCATACATCAGGGCAATAAGAATAGTAGTAGGTTTTATCGCCGCTTCCAGTTCTGCAAGGTCAATCAGGCCGTTATCTTTTACTTTCAGGTAGGTGACTTCACCGCCCTCTTTTTCTATATGTTTACAGGTATCCAGGACAGCTTTGTGCTCTATATTACAGGTAATGATATGATTCCCTTTGCTGGCATACATTTCGAAAACACCTTTTATTGCCAGGTTGTCGGCTTCTGTGGCTCCGGATGTAAAGATGATCTCTTTGGGATCGGCCCCGATCAATGTAGCAACCTTTTCACGGGCATTATCAACCGCTTCTTCCGCCTGCCAGCCAAATGGATGGTTACGGCTGGCTGCATTTCCAAAATTATTAGTAAAATAAGGGATCATGGCTTCCACCACCCTGGGATCGCAGGGTGTAGTGGCATTATGGTCGAGGTATATAGGGAATTTCAGCATAAATTCAAATGATCTTTGTCATGTATTATTAAACGCAAAATTAGCTTAAAAGGTTTTAAGTAAAGAACTAATTTCGGGCCAATAGCTAATTTTACTGAATTCGAAAGCCCTGTTTTAAAGCCCTTTATATGCAAAAAGTTGACCATATCGGCATTGCCGTTAAGAGTCTGGACAACTCAGTGCCCCTGTTTGAAAAACTGTTGAATAGCCCCTGTTATAAAACAGAACCTGTTGAAAATGAGATGGTGAATACGGCTTTTTTTAAACCAGGAGAAACCAAAATAGAACTCCTGGAAAGCACCCAACCAGATGGGATAATTGCCCGTTTCATCACTAAAAATGGGGAGGGTCTTCATCATATAGCTTTTGAAGTGGCCGACCTGGAACAGGAAATGAAGCGGCTAAAAAAGCTTGGGTTTGTTTTGCTCAATGAAAGGCCAAAACCCGGGGCCGATAACAAATTAGTGTGTTTTCTTCATCCCAAAAATACAAACGGGGTGTTGATTGAATTGTGTATGGAGATCACGGATTCTACAGATTAAAAACGGATTTCACGGAAAGAACAGATCCTATACCAACCGGATTTCACTCTTTAGAAAACAAAAAAATTTCAATCCGGACAAATGGTCAGATTTAATGATCTGTCCAATCGCTTCCTCCCATTCAGGTTAGGTAATCAGTGAAATCCGTTTTAATCAGTGCGATCCGTGCTGCATTTTATTTTCGATAAGTTTCATGTGGTTCTTTTTGGCAAAATCCACCTGGGCATTATGAAAAGTCTTATCATAATTTTCTTCGTCACGGGTTATTTGTTCAACAATCCGGTTGATGGTGGCCGACCCTTTTGGTGAAGCACCTGTCCCATCTTCACTGATCACCAATATCTGTTTATAATCTTGATCAAATACTTTTTTATAAAAGTTAAATGAATTAATGGCTGCATTCCTCAGGGAAGAATCATCTTTCCATGACGGCATCCCTTTAATATCGGTGATCATCTGATCCGCTTCTTTCACAAATACATCCAGCATTTTTCCGGCCGAGTCAAGGTTTTTCTGTACGGCCTTTCCGAATTCAAGTACATTTTGCATGAGGGAAGTCTGGCGGGTTACAATATAATCATTGTACTGGCTGGCTGATTTATATACCACGCCATTTATTCCTGTTACCGCTTCATTACAGGCTGCCAACACGGCCGAGATCAGCAGGAAGTACAAAAGATTTTTCATATTAAGCAAAGAATTTGTGTAAAGGAGATAAAAGATAATAGATAAAAGTGAATTTCAACCCGCAAAGGCCATTCCGGGTTGAAGACACTTTTATCTATTATCTATTAGCTTTTATCTCTGTTCTCCTTGTTCTTCCGCTATAGAGTCTGCATTGATGATCCCTAATTTTTCAACAGCAAGTTGCGCCGCAATCTGGGAGGCATCTTTTTTATTAAAGGCTTTTCCTTCGGCAATATTACGGCCATCCACTACGGCAGCAACCGTAAATAAACGCCGGCCATTTTCCAGTTTCTCATTCAGGGTTTCAAATTCCAAAACCCTGCCGTTCTTATTGGCCCAGCCATACAATTTATTTTTGTGGTTGATCTCCAGGATCTCCAGGTCATCCATGAACATGTGTGGAAGTATAATATAATCCAGTACCCACTTACTTGCCTTCTTATATCCATGGTCCAGGTAAATGGCCCCTACCAGCGCTTCGAGTGTATTACCAAATATCTGGCTCACTTTTAAGGACCCATCCAATTTGTTATATAAGGTGATCTTTTTCAGTCCCATACGAATAGCGATCTCATTCAGTTGCTGGCGATTCACCATTTTACTGCGCATCTCAGTTAAAAAACCTTCTTCTTTATAGGGATAGCGTTTGAAGAGATAATCGGCAATCAATGCACTCAGAACAGCATCGCCCAGGTATTCAAGACGTTCATTGTTTTCATCGGCGCCTTCCCTGACCGAACGGTGTGTAAGGGCCGTTTTATACAAAGAGATATTCCCGGGTTTAAAACCCAGGATATTCTTAAGCTCTTTTTTAAAAGATGAACCGGCGTGCTTTGTAAAAAGGTTTTTCAGGAAATCCACGGCAATCAAGCTACGAAAAAAAGTTGAAACGAAGGAGAAAAGCTATGAGCTATGAGCTTCGAGCCGGTAACGCATGATCGAACTACAGTCCCGCAGCTCATAGCTAACCGCTCAAAGCTATTCTTTATATTTCTTCACTATCACACAGGCATTATGGCCCCCAAAGCCAAAAGTATTGCTTAAGGCTGCTTCCATCGGGCGGTGTTGGGCTTTATTAAAGGTAAAATTTAGCCGGGGATCCAGTTCCGGATCGTCAGTAAAGTGATTGATGGTGGGTGGCACAATTCCATGTATCACGGATTTAATACTCGCGATGGCTTCTATTACACCCGCAGCGCCAAGACAATGACCGGTCATCGATTTTGTTGAACTGATATTCAGCTCGTAAGCATGTTCTCCAAAAACATGGGTGATCGCTTTTACTTCGGCTCCATCACCTATCGGCGTAGAGGTTCCATGTGTATTGATGTATCCAATCTCTTCCGGTTTCATACCGGCATCTTCCAAAGCCACCAGCATTACATTCCTGGCGCCTAATCCCTCAGGGTGGGGCGCTGTTATATGATGAGCATCAGCAGTAGCACCGCAACCGGCTATTTCGCAATAAATAGTGGCTCCACGGGCTTTGGCATGTTCCAGTTCTTCCAACACTACTACACCGCAGGCTTCACCCATTACAAATCCATCGCGGTCCTTATCATAGGGGCGGCTGGCTGTCTGAGGATCGCTGTTTCTTTCACTCATTGCCTTCATGGCATTAAAACCACCTACTCCCGCTTCGCTGATCACGGCTTCGCTTCCCCCGGTTACAATAATATCTGCTTTACCCAAACGGATCAGGTTAAACGCATCCATAATAGCGTTGGTACTGCTGGCGCAGGCGCTTACCACTGCAAAATTGGGTCCCCGTAGATTATGTCGCATACTGATCTGGCCGGCGGCAATATCCAATATCATTTTAGGAATAAAGAAAGGATTAAAACGGGGGGTTCCGTCTCCTTTTGCAAAATCAGTTACTTCATGCTGAAAAGTGATCAAGCCACCAATCCCACTGGCAAATACAACGCCGATCCTGTCCGGATTGATATTCTCTTTATTCAAGCCCGCATCCCTCATGGCCTGGTCACTGACAACAAGGGCGAATTGTGTAAAGCGGTCGATCTTCCTGGCCTCTTTTTTATCAAGGAATTGGGTTGGTTCAAAACCTTTTACCTCGCAGGCGAATTTTGTACGAAACCTGCTGGCATCAAATTGTGTGATCATGTCTGCGCCGGAAACACCGTTGATCAAACCTTTCCAATATTCATCAATGGTATTGCCCAAAGGAGTAATGGCACCCATCCCGGTAACGACAACACGTTTTAATTCCATATAGTGTTAATATAAATCAGCTTGATCAAAGATACAAAGAGAGAGATAATAGTGAATAGTGAATAGTTAATAGATAATAGTGTCCTAAAGCTGAAAAGATCTTACAGCTCTGAGCATGTAGCAATGCTGTATGGCTTTTTCTGTTAAGGAAACTATTCACTTTTCACTATTCACTATTCACTATTCACTTTTATCTTTTATCTTTTATCAACCTTATACGATATAAAAACCGCCTTCGCTGTCAACAACAGTCGGAAGGCGGAGTTAATTTATTTCCTGTCTGCGGCTTGCTACCAGTAATTTTGCAGCAGCCAGGTTAGCTTACCGTCAGGCAGGCATTCCAATCATATATGCATTACTTGGCATGTTCTTCCAGGTACGCAACAGCCTGACCAACTGTCGTGATGGTTTCGGCCTGTTCATCCGGAATGGAGATATTGAATTCTTTTTCGAATTCCATGATCAGTTCTACTGTGTCTAATGAATCGGCTCCCAGGTCGTTAGTAAAAGAAGCTTCATTGGTTACTTCTGCTTCGTCAACACCCAGTTTGTCAACGATAATCTTTTTAACTCTTGATGCAATGTCTGACATGTCGTAAAGTTTTGTTTGTTGGCTGCAAAAATATACTTTTTGAACTAATCAGCATGGGAAAGGTATTTTTTTCCCAATGAATTGAATGTTAAGCAATAACAACAAAATAAAATAGTAATTAGAGCTAAATTAAAGGTTCAAACGGTTGGCAGTATTACAAGTTCTTTGTAAATTGAACAACTCTCAAAAGAATTACTTTCTAATGGCTCTGAAAATTCTCGATCATGGAAGCAATGAGTACAGGCAGATGATCAAACTGCGTGATGAAATGCTGCGAAAACCGCTTGGTCTGGGTTTTACAGATGAAGAAATAGAAGAAGAAAAAGACAATATGCTGATCGGCGCCTTTGAGGAGGATGATATGCTGGGTTGTTGTATGCTGGTCGAAGAAAATCCTTCTATGGTCCGGTTGCGCCAGATGGCTGTTTTAAATGATCTGCAGGGAAAAGGTATCGGGAGGGCATTGATGAATTTTGCTGAAAACCTGGCCCGGGACCGGGGGTACAAGATCCTGTCCATGCATGCACGTAAAAATGCCGTGGGTTTCTATGAAAAAATGGGATATAAAATAGCAGGTACTGAATTTACGGAAATTACCATACCGCATTATGTAATGGAAAAACAGTTGTAGCAGATAAAAGTTGAATAGATAAAAGATAATAGTTTCCTACTATTGAAACTGTTTTTAAAGGATAGCCATCTTCGCAATCTGATTCCACCTATGTTTTAAAATCTATTCTTCCTTAATGCACTTTTATCTTTTATCTAACCAACTTTTATCTCTTCTTCACTTTCTCCTTCAATAACTTTCTCAACTCATACACCTCAACCCCATCTTTACAGCCGTTTTTTGGAATGAGTAAAAAAGAACGCGTGTCGAAATATAAATGAAAAAAATTCGGGCTTTCCATAAATGTATTCAGGGCCGTCCATGGCCAGGATTTGGAACCGCCTCCTTCGTGCCCGAGTGTAAAACCCTCTTCTTCAAAATTCATACTGAAATTATGTTTGAAGGTGATCGCCCTGCGGTAGACCATGCCCGGCAGAATGAACCAGAAACTGATCATCAGCACGATCCATAAAGATGATCCTATTAAAAAAGCCATTGCGGTTACTTTATGCAGGGCGTATAGTATGATCGACACCAGGGCAAATACATTCACCAGGATCAGCATTATGCGTATTTCGGGGCGACTGATAAAATGATAACGCAGGGCCTGCATCACCTGGGCTTTTTGATATCCAAAATA
>JADGPW010000270.1 GCA_017882265.1 Chitinophagaceae bacterium
CAAATCCTACCGTCAGTTCTTTTTCCGGCCCGGGATTGAAAAATTCAAAGTAAATATCAACCTGCATCCAATCACCCTTTCTTTCAAGATTTAAAACCTCCTTTTTTAGCCGGATGGTTGTTTCTTTCAATGGCATTAAGGTATTGCCGGAGGCGTAAAAAACACCATCGTCTGCCATTACTTTTTGGAGAAAAAAAAGGACGGGAATAAATAGTAGTTTTCGCATAGCTGTGGGGTTGTGGTTGTGGTTATAAAGTTATCAGAAATCAGGTTATGTATTCGTTTCATTTTTTGACGGTCCGAAGGATCTCTTTGGAAGAAATGCGGGAAAAAGGGAAGTCAATGATCTTTTCTTCCCGACTTCCCGGCTTTCCTGGTTATCTATATATCCTTCAGTTTGGGCAATGCCGTCTATTCCGGTAATTTTGTACCCTTTACTCTTAAAGGGGAACTATAATCACTGATAAAATAACCGTGGCAACAAATAATCAAAATACTGATAACGAAAGAGAACCATCCCCCTCCTTAGGGGCTGGGAGCAAACGATATTTAATTACTTCGGCCCTGCCTTATGCCAATGGCCTTAAGCATGTGGGTCATTTGGCAGGCGCTTATCTTCCTGCCGATATTTATGTCCGCTACCTGCGGGCCCAAAAAAGAGATGTGGTGTTCGTTTGTGGAAGTGATGAACATGGTACGGCCATCCCCATCCAGGCCATGAAGGAACACACCACTCCGCAGGCGATCATTGATAAGTACCATGAAGCGATGAAGCAGGACTTTGCCGACCTGGATATTTCTTTTGATATCTATCACCGTACCAGCGCCCCGATTCATCATGAAACGGCACAGGAATTTTTTACCTACCTGAATGACAGGGGTGAGCTGGAAACAAAAGAAACCGAACAATTCTATGATGAGGCCAGCAAGACCTTCCTGGCTGATCGCTATATAAAAGGTATCTGCCCCAATTGTGGCAGTGACCGTGCCTTTGGGGACCAATGTGAGAATTGTGGCACTACCCTAAGCCCGGATGAACTGATCGATCCGGTAAGCACATTGAGCGGCAATACACCGGTAAAGAAAAAAACCACGCATTGGTACCTGCCTTTGGGCAAACATGAAGCGTTCCTTCGTGAATGGATATTGAAACAACACAAAGACGACTGGCGGCCCACGGTAACAGGTCAGTGTAAAGGATGGATTGATGGTGGATTGCAATCAAGGGCAGTGACGAGGGATCTTAATTGGGGCGTAGCATTGCCCGCATCGGTTAAAGGAGGGGCCGGCAAAGTTCTTTATGTATGGTTCGATGCCCCGATCGGTTATATCAGCGCCACCAAACAATGGGGGATCGATAATAATAGGGACTGGAAGCCTTACTGGTATGACAAGGATACCCAACTGGTACATTTTGTCGGGAAAGACAATATTGTTTTTCATTGCATTATTTTCCCTGTCATGCTGAACCTGCATGGCAATATTTTACCTGCAAATGTTCCGGCAAATGAGTTCCTGAACCTGGAAGGTGACAAGATGAGTACCAGCCGTAACTGGAAACTCGAAATGAGAGATTATATCAATGATTTTGTAAAGAAAGAAAATGGCGGTGGGCAGTGTGTGGATATGCTTCGCTACTACCTGACACAGATCGCACCGGAAACAAAGGACAGTGAATTTACCTGGAAAGGATTCCAGGATGCCGTTAACAGTGAGTTGGTTTCGATCTTTGGGAATTTTGTGAACCGCAGCTTTGTGTTAATGCACAAGCTTTGTAAAGGAAAAGTCCCCAAACTACACGAGGATACTCTTGATAACGATGATAAAGTGGTCATTGCAAATATTCAGCAATCAGCGCTTCTTATTCAACGTTCCATTGAAGAATTTAAATTCCGCGATGCCTTGTACCATGTAATTGACCTTGCCAGAAAAGGTAATCAATTTCTGCAAAAGAAAGAGCCCTGGATCCTTGCCAAACAAGTAGGGTCTCGGGAAGCCCCCCCCTTTGGAGGGGGATTGGGGGAGGTCGCTCAAAAAAGCATCGATAATTGCCTGCATCTGTGTTTGCAGTTGACGGCCAACCTTGCTGTTCTCATCAATCCATTTTTGCCAAACACGGCAAAAAAAATGCTGGGTATGATGAAAGTAGTGGATAAAATACTTGATTGGGATAATGCCGGCAAACTGAAACTCCTTAGCGTTGGCTATAGTCTGAGAGAGCCGGAATTATTATTCAGGAAAATAGAAGACAGCGAGATCCAGGAGCAAATAGAAGAATTAAAATCAGGTCTGATAAAAAAGGAAGAATCTGAAATGGAAGAAAAAAAATCAGTCGGCAGTAATCAGTCGGCAGTCGGCAGTCAGCAGTCAGTAGCCACAAACATTGTCAGCCCGAGCATAGCCGAGGGGCAGCAGTCAGCAGCCACCAGTCAGCAGTCGGCACTTGGCAGTCAACCGAAACCGGAAATTCAATATGATGATTTTGCCAAACTGGAATTAAAAGCGGGAACGGTTATTGCGTGTGAGAAAGTGGCAAAAACAGATAAGTTGTTGAAATTAGAAGTGGACCTGGGTACCGAAAAAAGAATCATCGTATCGGGTATCGCCTTACATTATAAAGCAGATGAACTGGTAGGAAAACAGGTGATCGTTGTCACTAACCTGGCTCCCCGTAAAATGAAAGGTATCGAAAGCCAGGGAATGATATTAACTGCTGAGGATAGTAACGGAAAATTACAGTTACTAAAACCGGAAAATGAGGTGAATCCCGGCTCTTCGGTGAGTTGAATCGTTAAAAACTGATGTAGAACTTGTCTTGTCACAAGTCAACTTCCACGGCCATAGGATTTCAGTAAATTTATCCATCAAAATTCTCTTCCCCCTTGACAATAAAACGGTTTGGCAAAAAGCTCCTGAAAATCACCGGTTATACCCTCGGCAGCCTTGTTATTCTGGCAACCGTATTCCATTTATGGTTTATTTACCATGCAAAGGACCTGCTTGAAAGCATGGTGAAAAAGAATTCAAACGGAAAAGTAATACTTGAGGTAGAGAAACTCAGTTATGATTATTTCAGGCGGACGATGAAGATCAAAAATGCTGTTTTCTTAACGACGGATACCGCCACCGTCACGGCAGCTTACCGCATAGATATCAAAGAAATTAAAATTAAACTCACAGCGCTCTTCCCCTTTATTTTAGAAAAAAAATTATTGATCGATTCGATGAATCTTGAATCCCCCAACATACAGGTATCTATTCTTCGCTATAGCAAGGATTCAGTGAAACAGGATGCAAAGAATACTTCGATCCCCTTCCAGATGGGTAAAGTGTATAAATCGATCCAGAAAGCTTTGCTGGAATTGAAAGTGGAAAGATTCCAGCTCAGCAACGGAAAATTCACCCTTAGCAATAGGGCAAACCCGAGCCAGGTGCCTTTCCATATCACCAATATTGATTTTCACATAGACAATTTAAAAGTGGATAGTTCAGGAAATCACCAGATCTTATTCAGTGATAATGTAGTGCTCAAAAGCTACAAACAGGGCATCATTTTCCCCGATGGCAGGCATTTGCTGACTTTTGAAAGATTCCGGATCAACCTGCGTAAAAGAGAAGTGGAGTTTGACAGTTGCATGATTTCAGCTGCTAAAACAGATAGTAGCAGTGCTTCATTCAGCGTGTTTTTCGATCAACTTCTTCTGTCCAATATTGATTTCGATACCTTATATAACAATGATGTCATCAAAGCGGATACTGTATTTTGTTTAAATCCACAGTTTACGTTAAACGCAGACCTGACGAACAAAAAAAACAGCCCTGTCAAAGGACCAAAACTGGAAAAGATCATAGAGCAATTGACCGGTGACCTGTTGTTGGGATTTGTGATTGTCAATAATGCTTCCTTTGATATTGCCACCACCCGAAACGGCAACCCCAATTCTTTCACTTCGCATGGAAATAATTTTGAGATGCAGGGGTTATCGGTCAACCAGGATGCAGAAAAACCTATTAAAGTACAGGGTTTTGTCATGGCCATTCGCAACTATGAGAATTTTATCAAGGACAGTATTTACAGGGTCCAGTTTGACAGTGTGCTTTTCCGCAATGACCGCATCTACCTGAGCAATTTCCTTTTTAACAAATTCGATAGTAGAGGGGGGATCATCAATACATTCAGTATCCCCCAATTCTACCTGGGAGGTTTAAACTGGGATGACCTGGTCTTTGATAAAAAATTAAAAGCAGAACGGGCTACTTTGTATGACCCATATATCGATTATACTGTTTCCGAGAAAACCCGGAGAAAACAGGGGCATCGGAATATTTTCCAATCGCTAAGCGACATTAATGATTATATGGACATCGAGCATCTAGATATCGTAAATGGTACTATAGACCTGAAAATCAAGAAAGACCTGCGGATACAACTGGATAAGGCCACGCTATCTATCCAAAGTCATTCCTTACTTAATTCTACAGAATTCGCAAACATAAAAAACTCATTGAACCAACTGGATTTTGAAAATGGGATCATTCAGGCCGGAGATCTTGACATCCATTTAAATAAGATTCATTATCTCGGTGAAAATGGCCGGATAGCTGCGGGGGGTATTAATGTGACGAACAGGAAAAAAAACAGTGTCTTTACGGCCCACGATGTGGCTATTGAAAAAATGATCGTGGATGAAAAAACAAGAAATATACTTGCTGAAAATATTAAATGGCAAAAAGGGGATATCCATTTCAATGTGCCAAAAAGTAATAAGAAAAATTCAGGTTTTACCATCGGCGTAAAGAATGTCAGGGGATTGAATACTACCCTTAATGGACAGTTAGGTGATGCAATCATTTCGGCAAAGCTGAATTCTGTTTCATTCACCCAACTGGAAAAGAAACCCGGGAACAACCTTAAAATAGAAGGATTGGCCCTGGATGGAAACCAATTTAAATGGCAGGATAGCAATACCACTCTTTCCATTGATAAATATGATATTACAGACAATGCCGCGTCTTCCCTCAACCGGGTTGCCTTTACAATGAATAATAGAAAAATGGATACCCGGATCATGGTGCCTTCCTTAACTGTAGTCCCACACATACAGGCATTACTTGATGGGGATATTGATCTGGACGGACTGCACCTTGTCAGGCCGGTGATCGGTATCCGGCTTGCTGCATCTGCCGGTGAAAAAACAAGGGGTTTTCCAAAGATCAATATCAGTGAAATTAAACTGGATCAACCTCAATTTAATTTTAGCCAGTCCACTGATACAGGTATGCTGTCCCTTTCCTGGCATGGCGAACTCGATCCATCCGGCTATTTAAAGGTAACCGGGTTTCATACCAGCAATGATAACAACCGTACTACTTTACTTAAATCCCTTGATCTTCATTTGTCCCATTTTATTTTAACCAATACAAAAGGAAAATCATTTAATTCGAATGAAGGAGAAGTTACGGCCAGCCTGAATACCCTATTACTAAAACAGGGTGAAACAAAAAAATGGGATTGGTCAGCAATCATTTCGGGTATAAACGGCAAAAAAATTATTTTGGATAGTTTGGGCAAACAAAAAGGGGTGCTTCGACTGGATCAGTTTAATGCCGGGAATATTTTAGCGGGTTCTTCCATCACCAAATTAGACAGGTTTATACGGGAAAGCCCGAATCTAAACTGGCAAAATGTAACCGGTAGTTACAGCGATTCTTCTAAATACCTGAACTGGTATAATGTAGGTTATAAAAAGTCCACAAAAACATTTTCCCTTGACTCCTTTTCTTACAGACCTGTCCTGGAGAAACAAGCTTTCTCGGATATCCATCCATTTCAAATGGACTACACCAGCGTAAAAACGGGGAAGATCTTCATCAATGGCTTTGATGCTGATGCTTATCTAACTGACACGATATTATCACTGCATTCCATCAATATCGCGGATGTGTTGCTGGATGATTTCCGTGATAAGAGACCCCCCTTCAAGGGCGGAGTCATCAAACAGTTGCCGGTGGGTCTTCTTAAAAAGATCCCGGTCAAATTATCGATTGATTCGGTTAACCTGACCAATGGAACCGCTTATTACTCAGAGTTGAATGAAAAGAGCAATGAAACAGGTACCATACCGATCACCAGGATGACAGTGAGACTGTTGCATGTCAAAAATTACAATTATTCAGCCACCGACACTTTGCGCATGCAGGCCAATGGCTATATAATGGATTCCATCTGGACCCGGCTAAGGCTCAATGAATCCTATACCGATTCACTCGGGGGTTTTATCATGACGGTCAGAATGAAGCCAGGTGACGTTACCGTATTTAATCCCGTTCTCATACCTCTTGCCTCCGTTAAAATAGAATCAGGTATCCTGGATACATTAAGTCTGCGGGCTGCCGGAAGCCAATATTTAGCATTTGGAGAAATGAAAATGTTTTATCATGACCTTAAAGTAAGATTTCTCAAGAACGGTGATGAAACAAAAAGAAGTTTCCTTAAGGGGCTAATCACTTTTTTAGCCAATAGTTTTGTGATCCGGAACAAAAACGAATCCCATAGCAGCCGTGTATTCTTTATCCGGACACAGGACCGTTCCGTTCTTCAATACCTGGTCAAGATCACTTTAAGCGGAATAGCCAGCAGTATAGGGGCCAAAAGCAACAGGAAGGTATTGCGTAAGTACCTGAAAGAACTGCATGAGCGGAAGCTGCCCGCGTTTGATATAGATTAGAGTATAGATAAAAGATAATAGTGAATAGATAATAGTGTCCTCAGCTGAAAAGTCCTCACAGATTTGATAAAGTATCAAATCTGTGAGGACACTACAACCGGGGAACTATTCACTATTCACTATTATCTATTATCTTTTACCTGTTTTCTATTATCTCCTTAGGTATGATAAGTATCTATTATAAAAAACATTTACTTGCCTTTTGTTTCATTTTGGTCCTTGCGATGAATTCCATGGCCCAGACACAGGAGAATTTCAATGCCCAGTTATCGGATGTCTATACCAATGCTTCTGACAAAAAGAAAGCGATGAGCATTGCCAAAGACATGTACAATATGGTAGAAAAGAGCAAAGAACTTCAGACCTATGCCAACTACTATATGCTGAAGCAGATCTTTGAAGTGCAAGCCCCCGATACCGCTTTGGCCAAAACCTGCCAGGAAAAAGCTACCAAAGCTATGAATGCATTGGTGGGTGTTACTAATTCAACCCCAATTGACAGTACCGTCCCTAACAACCAATGGTTTTATATCCTTTACCCTGCCTTATTTAGTACCAAAGACCCGGATAATGCCAGCAAAGCATTACAATTTATCAATGAACATCCTTCCTTCAAAAACTTTAACGACTACACTTTTATAGCTTATGCTTTTGAAAGAAATGGTGATTATCAACGGGCTAAAGAAATGTATGAACTGGCGGTGCCCCTGGCAGGAAATGAAAAAGAAGAATACCACTCCTGGACATACTACGCCTGTTTCCTGGCTCGTTCGGGTGATTACCTGAAGGCCGAAGAATATATCCATCGAATGGAAAAATTGTCACAGGAAGCCAATCCAATGTTCAAAGATTCTTACAAGTCCGAAGCCATGACCACCAAAGTCGTTTATTACCTGACCATTGGCGACTACCAGTCATATGTGGAGGCATCTGAACAGAACTATAATTATTATTCTGAGATATGGCATAAAAACAATAATGCGCCCTGCGATCCTTACCCGGGCATCCGGTTAAATACTTCCGCTTATGGCAAAGAGATGCTGAAGGATTATGATGCAGCGGAACATTTATGGAAAAGCCGTGACTCCGTTAATTATTTGTGGGTGAATTGCCACAATCAAACCTACCCCAACAATCAATACTTTCCTATCTCCATGTATCCTGAATACCTTATTAAAAGAGGGAAAGGAGCTCAACTCCCCAGGCCCGCTTCCTTTTATATAAAAGAAACAGAGGCTCATTATAATAGTTATAGCCAGTATGCGGATATCAGCATCAATTTTATGAAAGCTACCCAACTAGCCTTTTTAGGCAGCCCGGATTACCCGTCCATATTCAAGCCGATCATGGAACAGATCAAAAACACTAAAAATTTCCGGGAATCCACACAGCCATTTTCCAATTATGCCTGGTTCAGTATGCGGGACCGGCATTTTGAAGAAGCCACGAAAACGTATAATGAATTATTCAACCTGAATGCCGACTGGATCAATGATATCATTTTCTCATTTGGAGAAAAAGCATTCGTTACTTATTACAATTCCAAATTGAAAGAAGGCTATGAGAATTTCCACAGCTTTGTCAAAATTGCCAAAGAAAAACAACCGGCCTTGTTCCCCGGCCTGGCGTCCCAGGCGTATAATAACCTTCTTTTCACAAAATCCATATCGTTACAGGGGACAAAAAAAAGAAAAGAAGCATTTCTGCGATCCAATGATGCAGGTATCAACAAATTATATGACCAATGGGTGGATAAAAAACAACAACTGATACGTCAATATTTCAGGGCAGAAGAACCAAACGGACCTGATACAAGCATTCAGATCAACCGGGACCGGTTAAACAAGCTCCAGGATGAAGTCAATCACCTGGAGAATGAACTAAGCAGCAAAGCAAAAGGGTTTAAGAAATACCTGAAGATCAGCCCCCCGGATTGGACCAACGTGAGAGATAAGCTGAAAGAAGGAGAAGCTGCAATTGAAATGATCCGGTTTCAATGGCGGGACCAGGTATACTATTCGGATTCCACTTATTATGCTGCCTATATCATTACGAAAAACAGCCAGCATCCCGATGTGGTGTACCTGCCCGATGATGCCCGGGATCTCGATAATAAATATTATACGCTTTACAAAAATAATATCAAGCTTAAACTGGACGATGAGGAATCCTACAACCATTTCTGGAAACCGATTGCTGTTCAGTTATCCGCCTATAGCGGATCTGGTGGAAAAGGGGTCAGGAAGATCTATTTTTCCCCGGATGGCATCTATCATCTTATCAATATATCCACGTTGAAAAACCAGGAAACCGGGAAATTCCTGCTTGATGAAATGGAGATACACTACACTACTTCTGGTGTTGATATCGCCAGTACATCAACTAACGCGGCTGTGCAGACTGCTGTGTTAATAGGCCGGCCATCCTATAAGACAGGTTCAATAACTGCTGTACCGGTTGGAGATGCAACCACCCGATCGCTTCTCCGGAATTTCAAAGACAATAATATCCCCGATCTGCCCGGTACTGAAGAAGAAATAATGGCCATCAAAAAAGAGATGGATGGGAACAAGATCGGGGTAACCTATTATCTCAGGGACCAGGCCACAGAGGACAAGCTATATACATTGCATAGTCCCGGGGTATTGCATATTGCCACGCACGGCTATTGGTCGCCGGCGGGTGAAAATGCCACGGATGGATACCGCGTTTTCAATGCCATGGCGAATTCAGGATTACTCCTGGCTGGGGTGGTCAACTATTATAGTTCCCCCGTGTATCCTGATACCTATGATGGTATTCTCACCGCCTATGAAGCAGAAAATCTTGACCTGGAAAACACTTCTCTTGTCATCTTATCTGCCTGCGAAACCAGCCTTGGCCATATGGATGCAGGGGAAGGCGTATATGGCTTGCAACGGGCCTTCCGTGCTGCCGGCGCTGCCAGCATCATGACCAGTCTGTGGAAAGTGGATGATAATGCCACCAAAGATTTCATGATACAATTTTACCAGCAGTTCCTCAAAACAAATGATAAAGATGCCGCTTTTATTTTTGCCCAGAAAGCTGTTAAAGAAAAATACGTTCAGCCTTATTATTGGGGAGCGTTTGTGATGACTGGAGAGTGAGGCCAGAGTAACCGCGGAGACGCGGGGACGCAGAGGCGCTGAGATAGATTTTATTTTAAACTCTGCGTCCCAGCGTCTCCGCGGTTACCCTTTCCCAAAAACACTTAACTTCGATTTTCAAATAGTTGCATAACTAACTAATCTATTCACATGTCAAATAGAGTTATTAAAAAGGTAGCGGTTTTAGGAAGTGGTGTAATGGGTTCAAGAATTGCCTGTCATTTTGCTGGTATCGGTGTTCAGGTTATCCTCCTTGATATTGTTCCGAAAGAAGCCATAGAGAGTTCTGATATGAAATTGAGGAACAAGATCGTAAATGATGCATTGGCTGCCGCAATAAAATCTAACCCCTCCCCTGTTTATCATAAAGATGTAATTAAGAAAATAACTACCGGCAATTTTGACGACAACATGAAAGATATTGCCAGCTGCGACTGGATCATTGAAGTAGTGGTGGAACGTTTGGATATCAAGCAAAAAGTATTTGAACAGGTTGAAAAATTCCGTAAGCCCGGCACCCTGGTTACCTCCAATACTTCGGGTATTCCTATTCACCTGATGGCCGAAGGTAGAAGCGATGATTTTAAGAAACATTTCTGCGGCAGCCATTTTTTCAACCCACCCCGCTACCTACGTTTGCTGGAAATCATTCCCACACCGTTTACCGATCCGGAAATAGTTGCCTTCCTGATGCATTATGGTGATCTCTACTTGGGGAAGACAACCGTACTATGTAAAGACACACCTGCTTTTATCGCTAATCGAATCGGCGTATATGGTATCATGGCCATTTTTGGTCTGGTAGATAAACTGGGATTGACGATTGATGAAGTGGATGCATTGACAGGTCCTCTTATCGGCCGCCCGAAATCTGCCACTTTCAGAACGGCAGATGTAGTGGGAATTGATACCTTGGTAAAAGTGGCTAAAGGGGTGTATGATAATTGTCCAACTGATGAAGCAAGGGAAACTTTTGTTATTCCTGCCTGGCTGAATAAAATGGTGCAGAATAACTGGCTGGGTGATAAAACCGGACAGGGGTTTTTCAAAAAATTACCCTCTTCTGTAAAAGGAGAAAAAGAAATCCAGGTATTAAATCTTAAATCGCTTGAATACGAAGCCCGGAAGAAACCAAAGTTTGGAACGGTGGAAGCGGCTAAGCCTATTGACGATCTGTTTACAAGATTAAAAATGCTTTGTGCCGGTACTGATAAAGCCGGAGAATTTTATCGTCTTTTTCATTATGGCTTATTTTCTTATATCTCTCACAGGATACCCGAGATCAGTGATGAACTATTCCGGATGGACGATGCTATGATGGCCGGTTTTGGCTGGGAAATCGGGGCCTTTGAAAGCTGGGATGTACTCGGTGTAGCAAAAACAACGGAAGCTATGAAAGCAGCCGGTTATAAAGTAGCTGTATGGGTAGATGAAATGATAGCCAGAGGAAATAAATCATTTTATAAAGTGGAAGGCGGTAAAAAGTATTGCTATGATCCCTCTTCGAAAACGTACAAAGCTCTGCCGGGTGCTGAGGCCTTTATCGTCATGAGCAATTACACCGATAAACAGATCTGGAAAAACGGAAGTTGCCGTTTGTATGACCTGGGTGATGACGTCCTCGGCCTGCAGTGGTTCACTAAAATGGGAAGTATAGGTGGTGATGTTTTAGCAGGTATTCAAACCGCGATCGATAAAGCCGAGAAAAATTATAAGGGATTAGTGATCGCCAACGAGGGGTCCAACTTTTCTGCCGGCGCCAATGTGGGTATGATATTCATGCTGGCCATTGACCAGGAATATGATGAATTGGATATGGCCATCCGTATGTTCCAGAATACTATGATGAGAGCCAGGTTTTCTTCGATACCCGTTGTGACGGCCCCGCATGGGCTGGCCTTGGGTGGCGCCTGTGAATTGAGTCTACATTCCGACAAGTGTTGCCCGGCCGCGGAAACCTATACAGGATTAGTAGAATTAGGAGTGGGTTTGATCCCCGGTGGAGGTGGCACCAAGGAATTCACCTTAAGAGCATCCGATGAAATGCATGAAGATGAACCGGAGACCATCACATTAAAAAACCGTTTTATCACGATTGCCACAGCGAAAGTAGCTACATCCGCATATGAAGGTTTTGGCATCGGCGTGTATAGAAAAGGTCTGGATGAAGTGGTAATGAACCAGGGCCGGCGGATCGCGGAAGCAAAAAGATCAGTGATCGAATTATATGAGAGCGGTTATACTTCACCGGTTCAGCGGAAAGACGTAAAAGTACTTGGACAATCTGCACTTGGTGCGCTCTATGCCGGTATCAATGGTTTGTGGCGTGCCAACTATGCTACGGATCACGATGTAGTAGTGGCAAAAAAACTGGCTTATGTGATGTGTGGTGGTGACCTGAGTGAACCCACTATGGTCTCCGAACAATATTTACTTGACCTGGAAAGAGAAGCTTTTCTTTCCCTTTGTGGCGAAAAGAAAACCCTGGAAAGGATCCAAAGTGTATTGAAAGGCGGGAAACCGGTGAGGAATTAGCCAGCGTCTGACGGGTCAATTTGAATCGCAGAGACGCTGAGACGCGGAGGCGCGGAGATTGATCAGATCCTCTGGATCACTGCTTCTCCGCGTCTTCAATGATGAGAGTCTGCTGCATCCGTTGAACATATTTTCTGTTTTAATCAGCTTAATTGTATAAAAAGCACACTTCAATCAACGGTCATCTTCTTTTCTTTAAAAAAGAGCCGC
>JADGPW010000271.1 GCA_017882265.1 Chitinophagaceae bacterium
AGATGAACAGGGATTTAAGAATGAAGAAGTCTGTTCGAAATTACTCTCAGGGGCGGCAAAAATAATCAATCCGGTCCTTAAAATGACTATTGATGTTGTGGAGAAAGTGAAGCATTTACCTGAAATAAAATTTTGCTGACCATTTACCTGGATCTCTCCAGAAAGGTTCGAGGAATTGCCGTTTAAATTCCGTGGTTTTCCCCGAAAATTCTCAACCATCTTTGGCGGGATCTGGAGGCTTTGGAAAGGCTAGGAATCTCTACGGTTATTACCTGACTGGGAAACTCCTCTCTCCATTTTCTCCTAATCCTCTCCCGGTAAATCCACTGGTTACTGGACTTACCGGGAGAGGGTAGGGAGAAGAGGCAGGAATGTCGAATAAATAAACCCTCAATGCTTCGGGGCAGGCAAGAATGTTTAACTTATGGAGTAATTTCTGAAGCCTTAAGAACAGGAGTAATAAAGGGAATGTTGGAACTTATTCATTCTGAACTTGCCTGCCGGCAGGCAGGTTCCTTGCTTGCCCCGTTTATACGGGGTTCAATGTTCGATATTCCTCTATCTTTGCACTCCTAATTTTTTCTGATGAAATTTTACAATCTACTTATAAAGTACCGCCTGTGGATCGGCCTGGTATTGATAGCCGCAGGTGGGTACGTGAATTATTCAGCCGGATTCTGGCCGGGCTTTCCCTTATACCTGGTGGGTGTGATCCTGGTATTGGGTCATTTTTTCTTTGGTCCGCTCAGGCTGATACAGGAATACATGGAGAGCGGCGATATGGAAGGCGCAGAAAAGGTATTGAGTTCTATTCAATTCCCCGGTCTGCTATACAAACCGATCCGTTCCGTGTATTTTACCCTCAAGGGAAATATCGCGATGATGAAGCAGGATTTCGAGGGCGCGGAGAAGAATATGAAAAAAGGGCTTGACCTGGGCATGCCTATGAAAGAAGCTGAAGGCGCGAGCATGCTGCAAATGGGTATGTTGTTCATGCAAAAAAATGACCTGAAGCAGGCTGAATCATATATCCGCGGGGCTTTGCGTAAAGGTCTTCCCGATAAAGAAAATGAATCGGCCGCCTACCTGCAGCTTTGCAGTATCATGATGAATAAACGGGAATTCCGCGCCGCCAAGGAATTTTTCCGTAAAGCCAAAGGATTAAAGCCCACCACCCCGCAGATCGTTGACCAGATCAAACAGATCGAGAAGTATATTTCGAGGATGCCGGGGTAAGCGTTACGGGCTATCTATCAATCCTAATTAACAGAATAAGGAAATTTCTTTGTGGCGTTTCTCATCAAAGCATCCACAAGTTGGGTTGACGATGAACCAATACCTCCGGATGCTTCATAATCATACTTCCATAATAATTCTCCATTTTGCCCATCATGAATATTTATAGTGGTTTGGACCCTATTCGTACTTCCCCAGGCGCCAAAAATTACAGCAATGGCCACGGCAGCTCCTTCTGACATGGGTCTATCCGAAACCGTTTTAGCCTGCATTACAGCATCCACTCCTAAAATTTTGGCCAAATCCGCCCGATCTTTAGATTTCAAATCCTCATATTTTATTCCTGCATCTTTCAGCCTGGCATTTGTTTTATTAATATCCTGAAACGTCACCGTATACTTATATTTATCACCCCTGCGTAAAAACCAACCATACATTTTATCCTGGATATCATATGCTGTTTTATTCATGATATCTTCCAGTTGATTCGCGGAGATCTTTTTAGCTTCATTAGGGCGTAAATTAATCGTTACTTCGGCAGGAAGGATGGCTACTGTTCTGTGTTTTGCCAACGCATTAGAAAAATTGGTGGATGTATAAATTTTAGGCCCACAACCTGCCATAAGATAACAGGTCGTCATAAAAGTCAATAACTGTCTCATAGTTATGGTTTTAAGGTTACAATAATTAGCTTTGGCTTGAATAGTTTCACCATATTTTTAATGCCTTTTATAAAATACCAAGATAACAATTCCACCAATTAATATAAGAATTTTGTAATGCAAAATTTCTTAATATCACTATTCCAGTTACATGATCACCCGTTAATTACGAACTATTCTTTCGTATTTAAGTTTACTCATAACAGCAGTGCACTTTATCAGCCAGGTGTTCAAAATCGGGCCTGGTTTATTAATCAAACCTGATTACGATCGGGTAATGCGTTATCAACAGTTTTCAAATTAGTCCTATTGGGAAAATTTCATGACGGTCATTTTTATCGGGAATGTTCTTATGGATTTTGATATGATAACCCGGCCTGCTGATTATTAGTTAAATTCGTTTCAATAATCCAGGAAAAGATGTCATTCAATAAAGAAAGATTAGAAAAAAGGTTTGCGGAGGAATACGAAAAGCTGAATGAAAAACAACGGCAGGCTGTTGATATGATCGACGGACCAGTGATGGTGATCGCGGGTCCGGGAACGGGAAAGACACAGATACTGGCGACCCGTATCGGGAAGATCCTGATAGACACAGATACAATGCCTGAAAATATTCTTTGTCTTACCTATACAGATGCCGGGGTGGTGGCTATGCGGAAAAGATTATTGCAGCTCATCGGGCCCGATGCCTATAAAGTGAATATTTATACATTCCATGCTTTCTGCAATGACGTGATACAGGAAAATCTTTCCTTATTTGAAAAAACGGTTTTGGATCCTGTTTCCGAACTGGAAAAGATCCAGTTCTTTAAAGAACTGATCGACTCCTTTCCTAAAAATCACCTGCTAAAAAGATACAGGGGTGATGTGTACTTTGAGATCAACAACCTGCAATCATTGTTCAGTACGATGAAACGGGAAGGATGGACCCCCGCGTTTATCAGCCAAAAGATCGATGAATACCTGGCTGACCTGCCCTACCGGGATGAATTCATCTATAAAAGAAAATATAAAGAATTCAATGCCGGCGACCTGAAGCAAAATAAACTACAGGAAGAAAAAGATAAGATGGAAAAACTGCGGGCGGCTATTGGCGAGTTTGACCGCTTCCAGCAATTGATGCGGAAAAAGAATCGTTATGATTTTGACGATATGATCAATTGGGTCATTAATGCATTCCGGGAAAATAAGAACCTGCTGGCCAATTACCAGGAAAAATTTCAATACATACTGGTGGATGAATACCAGGATACCAGTGGCACACAAAACAAGCTGGTGGAATTGCTGATCAGCTATTGGGATAAACCCAATGTGTTCGTGGTGGGTGACGATGACCAGAGTATCTATCGTTTCCAGGGCGCCAATATTGAGAACATGAAAGTATTTGCTGAAAACTACCGGGAGGAACTACTGACCGTTGTGCTGACCAATAACTATCGTTCCGTCCAACCCATCCTGGATATCTCAACCACACTGATCAACCGCAACGAGGAAAGACTGGTAAATAAAATGGAAGGGCTCAACAAAGAATTATTCTCATCAAAAAAAGAGATTAGCCATCTCCAGTATCCACCCCGGTTACAGGAATATGAAACCCAGCGGCAGGAAATGATCGGGATCGTAAAACAAGTGCAGCAATTAATAAAGGAGGGGGTGCCACCGGGAAAGATCGGCATCATCTATAAGGAGAACAAGTATGGTGAAGAACTGGCCCGCTATTTTAAATTACTGGACATCCCGGTTTATAGCAAACGGCATTTGAATATTCTTGAACTGCCGCTGGCGCAAAAGATCATTTTGCTCCTGAAATACCTGGCATCCGAACACGATGTGTCTTATAGTGGTGATGAGATGCTATTCGAGTTATTACATATTGACTGGTTTGGGATTCCACCAATCGAAATTGCAAAACTTACGATGGAGGTCGCTGACAGAAAATATACTGATAACAGGGTCTCCCTCCGTCAACTATTATCTGAAAAAGCGAATGCTCCTGCCAAAGATCTTTTCAGCAGTAGCCTGCATGATGGATTGAAAAAAACTTCCATAGTCATAGAGGGTCTGCTGGCAGAAGTACCCAATGTGACTTTGCAAATGCTATTTGAAAATATCATCCGGAAAGCCGGTGTACTGAATCATATCATGCAGAGTCCCGACAAACACTGGCAATTACAGGTATTGACCGGTTTGTTTGACTTTGTAAAAGAAGAAACCCATCGAAATCCATTTTTGAGCCTGCAGGAGTTGGTGAACCTTATCGAGCTGATGGAAAAAGAGAATATCAGCCTGCCCCTAATACAGGTAAGCGGGAGCGATAAAGGCATTAACCTGCTGACCGCACATGGCGCCAAAGGCCTGGAGTTTGAATCGGTGTTCTTTGCCGGATGTAATGCCTCGTTATGGGAAAAGAAAAGAAAACCCGGTGGCGGGTATAGTTTGCCGGATACCATGTTTAGCTCCCAGCCCGCACATAAAGAAGAAGAAGAGTTAAGGCGATTGTTCTTCGTAGCACTGACCCGTGCCGAGCTTCATCTTCATTTATCCTATAGTAAATTTAAAAATGATGGCAAGGAACTTGAACCTTCCATGTTCATCGCGGAGATACTCGACCAGCATCAATTGCCGGTAGAAAAAATGATCATTGATAATGAAGCCTTATCTGAATTCACTTCGCTTGAATTTGGCGAAGCCGGGGCCCCGGAAATTGAAAAGATAGAAGAAGAATTCATCAGCCGTATATTGGAGAAGTTCGTGATGAATGTAACCGCTTTGAATAATTACCTGAAATGTCCTCTCGAATTTTATTTTAAGAACCTGATCCGTATCCCCTCTCCCAAAAATGAAGCCACTGAATTTGGCTCGGCTGTTCACCACGCTTTGGAAAAATTGTTCCGGAAAATGCAGGACGGAGGAAAAGAACAATTTCCTCCCAAAAAAGAATTTATTGCCGATTTTGAATGGTATATGCACCGTCACCGGGAAAGTTTTACCAAAGAACAGTTTGACAGAAGGATGGAATACGGACAGGAGGTGTTGAGTAATTATTACGAGAATAATATCAGCCATTTCAACCGGATCGTAGCCATCGAACGCACGATCCGTAACGTGGTGATAAAAGGGGTTCCGTTAAAAGGGAAACTGGATAAACTGGAATTCGATGGTAAATCAGCTAACGTAGTAGACTATAAGACCGGCGATCCCGACAAATCCATTCCCCGGCTAAAAGGCCCATCTGAAAAAGACCCCAATGGGGGTGATTACTGGCGCCAGGCTGTGTTTTATAAGATACTTGTCGACAACTATGAAGCCAAGGACTGGAAAGTAGTAAGTACCGAATTTGATTTCATCGAACCTGATAAAAAGAAGAAATACCGGAAAGAAAAAGTTATTATCACTCCCCCGGATATTACAACGGTTACCCAGCAAATAACAACTACCTGGCAAAAGATACAGGACAGGGAGTTTTATATAGGTTGTGGTAAAGAAGATTGTCATTGGTGCAATTTTGTTAAGACCAATAATATGGTTGTAGCCTTGCATGAAATAGAAGATGAAGAAGAA
>JADGPW010000272.1 GCA_017882265.1 Chitinophagaceae bacterium
CCGGGTTTTTCCCCATGCTTACCTTCAGTACTTATATACATAATACCCTCCGGGGAAAAACAAATGCCTTCAGGTTGAGGTGTCAGGTCTTTATCAAAGTATTGAATGGATTTCAATTCACCCGAATAAGTGAATTGCGCCATACATTTGGTTTCCTTGGTGGAAAGAATGTAGATATCATGCGTAACGGGATGGACGGCTATCGCAGAAGGAAAGAACTGCAGTTTTTCGTCAGCTACCTTTAAAAAGTCTTTTGAATGGATCACCATAAAGGGATCTTTTATCAAAGTATCTCCTTTCAGGTCAAACTGGAAAATACTGCGGGTGGAGCTTTTTTCATCTTCCAGCGCCGATTCATTTTTACAGGCTATCAGGAGATTTTTTGATACGGGATCATAGCATAATCCTTCCGTATTATTTTCTTTCGAAAGCCCGGTTTCAAATTCTTTGCTTTGGGGATTATTCTGCCAGTCATCGATCTTATATAAAGTGCCATGGCTCCATAGTGCATATACAGTATTATCTACTCTCGTGACATCTTCAATATCAAATTTTTTATCCGGGCCGGTTGTAAACTCAGTTGTTTTTTCAACGACGATATCCGAATCAAGACGAAGCAAATAAAGATGGGGAGTCAGGTCTTCAATAGCCAGCAAATGGTTTTTATCGATCCAGGTTTGCCCGGAGATCTCTTTCAAATCCTTGGGTAATGTCCACTGATTTGTGGGGTGGGTAATATCATACGACCACGCGGTTGTATTTTCCGGAGCTTTCTGATCCTCATTTTTCTTATCGCCTTTTTTGGATTTGGATCCGCAGGAGCAGCAAAGAATGATGAGGACCGGGACGAAAAAAGATCTTATAGTCATAACATTTTTTTTTCTGGTTGCAAAGATATATCCCTGTGAAAAATTATGGCCATTTTTATTTCTGGCTAAGACGGGGAGCTGCGCAAAATGTTATTCTTTACCTGCCACCCCGGCAACACATTATTATTTATTTCAATGCCATATACTCCTTATTGGTTAGCCGGTTTTTTCAGGAAAGGGCTGTTTTCAATAAATAACTCAAAATTGTCAGGGTTACTGATGATATCATTGTGTTCATGAAGACTATGAATGATAATAATCCTGTTTGCCCTGATTAGCTCAGCGTTCACCAAGCTCTCTTCGGTATTTTGAAAAGAGATTTTTTCATCTTCCATGATTTTTGCCATCTGTTTAGTCTCTCCATCCGTTCCTCCGCCATTGGTATAGATATCAATGAAGCGGTGATTTATATCCGCCCGGATCCAGTTCATAAACTTATCAGTCTCGGAATAAAGGGCATCAAACAAAATGACTTCCTGTACAGGCAGGTTGCCATTTTTTAAAATATAGGCCATTACACGGTAAGCCCCGCTGTGACCAGCCAGGAGTATGTTACCTGATTCAGCAACCGCCCGGATTATTTTTTCTTTTTTTAACCTGTCCAACACATCACCCACCAGGTTTTTAAAAACCCCCGGATATTCTAATTTACCTCCATAACTATCAGGTGCATCCCGGGTGGTTTCGGCCAGCACCAAAACTGCATTAAGTTTTGAAGCGGCAAACTGCCGGATAAGTTGGTAACGCACCGCGGCGCTGTCAATATTATTTCCCCATCCATGAAACCAGAACAGCAGGTTAACTTTTTTACCGGGCTTAAAGGTGCGGGGAATCATAACAAGTACAGAACTATCCTTGTAATGCGCGGCGGCATCATAAAGTGTATTCTTGTACATATGTCCATTGGCGCGCGCGGTATCCGGAAAAGAAGTGTAGGAAGAAGCAAGACGAATGAACCTGAGATCCGTTGTATTTTGGGCGGCAGCACGGATCATCATAATGCTGAAAATAAAAGGAATTATTTTTCTCATATGAATCAATATAGTAAGGAAGATAGGAATTTTTTTGGAAGGGTATGTATTTAAATGAAAGTTAAAAGTGAATAGATAAAAGATAAAAGTTTCCTCAATTCGTAATTACCATTTTAATCTTTAATCTCACTATTAACCTGGATAATAATCTTTATTTGAAAAGGCATACCCGTATTGATAAAGTAGCAAAACGGTAATTCTATTCGACTGTGAAGCACTTTTATCTATTCGTCCTGAGCGTAGCCGAAGGATTAACTTTTATCTAAATTCAATCTCTATACCTTTATTGAAAATAAATATGATTATGAAGCGGATATTCATTCTTCCATTCTTTCTCCTTTTCCTGGGAAGTTGTGAAAATAAAAAAGCGCGTATATCTGATGCAGATAAATCATTTCAACAGCTAGCTGATGATTTTTTAAAAGGATGGCTGGATTGGCGCCCCCAGGCGGCTGTTGCATTGGGTTTTCATGAATATGATGGTAAATTAACTGATTACAGTAAAGCATCACTTGATAAGGAATTGCAGCGACTGAAAGAATATGATCAAAAACTGGGGGTCTTCGATACGGCTACGCTGGGAGCAAAATCGTTCTATGATTATCGTTTGCTCCGTTTAGCCATTAAAAACGAGCTATTCAATTTTGAGGATTTTAAAGTATATAGCCGGAATCCCATGACCTATGCAGCAGCTGCTGACGTGAACCTTTATATCAAACGGAATTATGCTCCGATTGAAGATCGTCTCCGGGCAATCATAGCGCTGGAGAACCAATTGCCTTCCCTGTATGTTGCTGCCAAAGTAAACCTGGCAGATTCTCTTCCCAGGCCCTATGTAGAAACTGCAATAGATGTGGCCGGTGGAAATGTTGCGTTTTTAAAAGGGGATCTTCTGATCGCATTGAAAGATGTAAAGAATGATTCTTTAATGGGATTATTCAGGGCGGCTAATGAAAAAACGATCAGCGCCATTAATGATTTTGCTGACTGGCTTCGTAAAGAAAAAATGCCCACTGCCAATGACCAGTATGCTATTGGCCGTGACAATTACCGAAAGATGTTACTGAACAATGAGGATCTGACCATATCGCCTGAAAAGATACTGGAACTGGGGCTGGCCAATTTAAAAAAGGAACAGGAACGTTTCAATGCTGCTGCTGCCATTATTGATCCGTCTAAAAAGCCGATAGATGTTTACCATGAGATGCAAAAGGACCATCCCTCGGCCGACAGCCTTATACCCGAAGCTAAAAAACACCTGGATATCATTCGCCAGTTCCTGATCGACAAGAACCTGGTCACCATGCCTTCCGAGGTCAGGGTGCAGGTAAAGGAAACCCCACAATATGCCAGGGCTACCAGTACCGCTTCCATGGATGTACCGGGCCCGTTTGAGAAAGCGACAGAAGCATATTATTATATAACGCCGGTTGACCCGAAATGGACAGCCAAACAAAAAGAAGACTGGCTATCCCAGTTTGATTATTATACTACGGATAATGTTACGGTTCATGAAGCTTATCCGGGTCATTACACCCAGTTCCTTCATCTGAATGCATCCTCCGCTACAAAAGTTGAAAAGATATTCGGCAGTTATGCTTTTATGGAAGGCTGGGCGCATTACTGTGAAATCATGATGAACGACGAAGGGTATGGCAATAACGGCGATAGTATCATCGCAGCCAAGTACCGGCTGGCACAGTCAGGTGATGCCTTATTGCGTATATGTCGTTTATGCGTATCGGTAAAAATGCATTGCCAGGGCATGAAACTGGATACGGCTACTAAATTCTTTATGGACAACTGGTACCAGGGCGAGAAGCCATCCAACAATGAAGCCACCAGGGGAACCTTTGATCCAGGTTATCTTTTTTACACCGTGGGGAAACTGGAAATATTGAAACTCCGTGATGATTATAAAAAACAGGAAGGGAGTAATTATTCTTTGAAGAAATTCAATGATGCTGTATTGGATAATGGGATGCCGCCCATCAGGTTCCTCCGGGAGATTCTGCTGAAAGATAAAAGTACATGGGATGAAATCCTGTAGAATGTCGAACAGATGAACAAGGAATTCAGAATGTTGAAGGCGGCACATTCCTTATATTCCTGAATTCCTTCTTTGTACGGGGATTACTTCGTCTGTTCTGAATTCTTTGTTCATCTGTTCGACATTCTACTTGCCATTTATCACACTATCATTTTCCATTACCACCTGTCACAACGGATAATGATGATCCAGGGAATTACTTTATTCTTGTTTCACTAAATCATCATTATGCGCAAAGCATTTCTTTTTTTCAGCATTGTTATCGCTTGTATTCAAACAGCCCAATCCCAATCCTCTACCTTATACATGCCCCGTGATGTGCAACAGGCCTTTAAAAAAGGCACCCGTTCCCCCGATGGGCAACCCGGAAAGAATTACTGGCAGAATTACGGGCGTTATTCTATAACGGTGACGGCCCTGCCCCCGGAACGCACTATCAAAGGAACCGAGACGATCCTATATATCAATAATAGCCCGGACACGTTACGGAATCCCGGCATCAAACTTTTCCTCAATATCCATAAACCCGGCGCTCCACGCAATGGAGGGGCCGCTCCTGATTACCTGACATCGGGAATGCATATCGATAAATTCATGGAGAATGACCAGGTAAAACCATTCAGGAGTGATCCCTTTGTCTTTACGGAGGTAGCGGTACACCTGACCGATCCCCTGTTGCCACATGATTCGGTTCAATTATCTTTCGACTGGCATTATGAAATATCATTGCAAAGCGGCCGGGAAGGAATGATCGATTCCACTACCTATTTTCTCGCTTATTTCTATCCACGGGTCGCTGTGTTTGATGACTATAACGGATGGGATAGAATGAATTTTATGGATTCGCATGAATTTTACAGCGACTTCAATGATTATACGGTGACATTGAAGGTGCCTCAAAATTTTATCGTATGGGGAACCGGCACTTTACAGGATCCTGGAAGCTTGTTGCAACCCGCTGTTTTTAATCGCTTCAAAGAATCTATGAACGCTGACCAGGTTATTCATATTGTAACCAAAGAGGATCTTGCGGCTAAGAACATCACCAAAGCAAATACCGTAAATAGCTGGCAGTTCAAAGCCAGCAATATTCCGGATATGGCTTTTGGTCTCAGTGATCATTTTGTGTGGGATGGTACCAGCGTCGTAGTGGATGATGCCACCCAACGCAGGGCCAGTGCCCAGGCGGCATATAATGATACCGCGGCCGATTATCATCATGTGGCCAGTTTTGCCAGGCATTCACTCGACTGGCTTTCGCACCACTGGCCGGGTATCCCTTATCCTTATGAAAAAACGACCGTGTTCCAGGGATTTGCCGGTATGGAATACCCGATGATGGCTAATGATGAAGCTTATCATGATACTACTTTTTCCAGGTTTGTTGCGGAGCACGAGATCGCACATACCTATATGCCTTTTTACATGGGGATCAATGAGACCCGGTATGGATTTATGGATGAAGGCTGGGCCACCACTTTTGAGATCCTGATCGGCCGCGAAGATCTGGGCGTTGAAAAAGCGGAAGAATTTTACAGGCAATTCCGTGTGAGTGGCTGGATCAATGATCCATCCTCCACAGAAGACATCCCGATCGTTTCCCCCGGTGATGCACTCACTGGCCCCGGTTTTGGCAATAATGAATATGGCAAAGCTTCTTTAGGTTACCTGGCCATGAAAGATCTGCTGGGAGATGAATTATTTAAAAAATGCCTGCATGCCTATATGGACAGATGGCATGGAAAGCATCCGCTTCCCTGGGATTTTTTCAACACCTTTAGCAATATATCGGGTAAAAACCTGAACTGGTTCTGGAACAACTGGTTTTTCAGCAACGGTTATATTGACCTGGGAATTCAGGAAGTGAAAAGATCAGGAACTGGATACAATATCTCCCTGACTAATATAGGAGGTTACCCGGCGCCGGTGGATGTTGAGATCAGGTATACGGATGGAACCAATGAAAAGAAACATCTTACTCCCGCTATCTGGGAAAAAGATCCCAAACAAAGCATCCTTGCAGTTGTGACAAAAAAGAAGATCGAATCAGTAAAACTGGAGGGTGGTATTTTTATGGACGCTGATACCTCCAATAATCAATACCCGGCTGTTGATAAAAAGGGGTTTTAGAAGTCATTAAAGAAAGTAATTCCATCTAAGTAAAACCAATAATAATCGGAATGGGGCAGAGGCGCTGAGACGCAAAGCTAAAGTGAAATTTCCTATTAATCTCAGCGTCTCAGCGCCTCTGCACCTCTGCGATTTTCTTTTATCGTCAAACAATTTTAAACCAATTTTAACGTTGAGATAGTATCCAATACCAGAAAAACCAAAATCCAAACATATGAACAAGCCAATCTACAACGACCAGGCTTATATTGCCGAAGAATTTTCCTTATCGGATGATCATATTTCCCTTTCAGCCTGGATAGCGTTTTTTAAGATTAATTCCTACAAACTTTCCCTTATAGATAGTTCACTACGTATGAGCCGGGAAGAATTGACCGGTTTTATCAAAAGCAATTTGCTGAATTATACAGAGCCCCCGGATCTTCTTGTCGATACAGGGTTTTTTTATACCCAGATGGAAAATTGATATCAAGTCAGAAAGCCGGAAAGTCCGAAAGACCGGAAGTCCGGAAGGCCATTCCGATATATCAAATGCCATTACTGTTATCGGAGTAATTCTCTATCATTTCCGGTAATGATCAATTTTGATTTCCCGCAAAGCCGCAACGAAGCCAGGTGCAATGCTGTGCTACTGCGCCGTTGCTTGAAATAAAATAGGTAAAATTGACCACTACCCGATTTCCCGACTTTCGGTCTTTCGGACATTATTCACTGATCACCGTAAGCGAATAGGGTGGAAGTTCAATCATATCATCTTTTCCAATCACTTTTTTAACCGGCGGAAGTTCCAGGGAAGGATGACTTTCCGGGCCTTCCTCTTTCCAATAATATTGTAATCGCGAATACTGAGTACATTGTAATGGGATTTGTAATGGGCTAAGTGTGCCTGCGATTTTATTGAAAATATGCACATAGACTTCCCAGTTTTTGTCCGGATCTTTATTAATAATGGCCACCGCCCATTTATTGTCGGGACGATGAATAGCATAAGCGGAGACCAGGGGCTGCTTTTCCTTGTTTACAATATCGCAGGTAGCTGGGTAAATCTCAAGTTTAGAATCTGCAGGCATCGCCCACTGTTGTAATAACATTTGCACGCCATAATAAGCCGCCGTATGATAAATGATCTTTCCATTCTCATCCATACCAAACAACATATTATTTCCCCAGCCGCAACCATGGTTTTGATCAGGATAAGTGGGTTCATACCCATATAAAAAAGCTTTGTCACCGCCCAGGGTTAAGAACTGGCCAAGTATATCCGCATACATCAGGGCGCCTTCTATATCACATTCTACCCGCCCGCTTTGCGACGAATAACCATATTCAGTTACATAGACGGGAGTATTAGGAGGTAAAATACGGGTCTTAAAAACTGACAAAGCGTCCGCCAGCATATGTGGTGCTATCGCCAGTTGCGGTGCAGAGGATTCACATATTTCATCAAATGGATACCACTCGAAACTGAAGAAATTAAAATTATCAATACTGTTATGTGCCCTTAAGTAATTTAGAAAATGGCTTGTCCAGGCGCCTTCGGTAAAAGATTCTTCATCAAGATCCTCCTCAGGCGATAAGTACGCAAAACAGGGTCCTCCCAATTTCATCTGCGGTGCTATTTTCTTAATTGGAGTAGCCCATTGGGCATACAGGCATGCATAATCTTCAGGGGTCATCAGTTGGCCCTCAGGTTCTTCTCCCATTTCCAACTCCTCTACCGGGTAATGTTTTGATAAGAGGTAATGAACAAATGCCTCCATATTTTCAGGAGTATCATAAAGAACCGCCAGGGGCATCATTGCCGGCTGGTCATTGGGGAGACCGCTTTCAAAAAAACGATCCACCCCAGCCTGCTCCGTATTTACGTCTCTGTCAATGGCCCGGTGCCAGGGATCAGTAGAGGAGACATCGATTATGGTTTGCTTTTTATTATTCGGAGCGTGTTGTAACAGGTCATGAAATTTTCCTTTCTTATTGATTGATCCTGCATCGATCTCTTTGATCGCAAAACCGGCGCGATCCCTTATATCTGATGATGCAGCAGGTGAAGTATGTGAACTTTCTGTCATGGTGATTCGAACAAACCGGACTTTTACTGGTTTGTCCGAGATCTTAATAATTTTATTTTCACCATGCAGACCCGTAATGGTTCCTTTTGAAAATGCATGCCAGATACCCGGTACTAATGGATCAAAATACGCTTTCCCGATATCCATAGCATAATCCGCTGTAAAAGATAAAGCATAGGGTTCGGCCCATTGGATCCGGATCGCATTTACCTCCGTCAATTTTCCAAGATCAATGACCACCCATTGAGGGTGGAGGAAATTAGATTCTTTTGTGAAATATTCATCGAGGTAGGGATTACTTTTCCAGAAACTCACCGTATCTCCATCATCGATCCGGGAATAATTATTATCATTGGCCTGGTCATGTGTATTGCCACGCCGTGGCAACTGGTAACCATTACATATTTGAATGGGTTTTGAGGAATGATCAGCAGATACCCAGTATCCCTGCTGCAGGCCGGCCTCGCTCCAGGTTCCTTCGGGATTCCAGTGCCAGGCTTCCACCCCTAATTCTGTGCGTAGACGATAAGTCACTGGTTTAAGACCTACCCCCAACATGGTCTTTACATTTTCAGGGGTCAGCATCAGGTCAATATCCCCCTGTGAATGTCCATCGAATGCAGCCCCTAATATTTTAGATGGAATAAATGAATTGGCCGGATGACCCGGTGAATATTGGATCCGTATCGTTCCCTTGTTCAAAGCTGTCTGTTGAGCAACCAGGCCCGAAAACCAAAACAGGATAAGCAGGCTGAAGGATAAATACTTTATCATAGTGGCTAAGTAAACCACTAAAGTAATGTTTCTCTCAGCATTAAGCATTGCATATTGATCAGGTTCACCCGGAGTGTAAGTTATAGGCAAATAATCGGTAGTGCCTTGAGGTTCAAAGCCGGATACTATGAAATAATCTGATTATGAAACTGCCCCTGATTATTATAACTGCGTTTAGTAAGGATTTGAGAATGCACTTCCCGTCCTATAAAATCAATTCATGAACAAACCGGGCGTTCTTTTCCCTGGACAATTCAGTTATAAATTTTAAGGGCTCTTCCAGTTGCTTTACCAATTGAATATCGCCGTGAAGCCTGATCTCATTACCGACTACTACCTGCCCGGCATCGGTCTTTTCATTCCAATGAAGGCCGAAATCTCTTCTTTTAATCTTACCATCTATGGTAAAACCGGCCCTTTCCTCTCCCCATAGGTCATCTACGGTACCATCAAAATGAACCTGCAGCCTTATAGGTTTGGTGATATCACGGATCGTAAGGTTCCCGTATAATAGATAATGGTCCTTCTGAGGTTCTAATTTTTCTCCTTCAAACCTGATTTGCGGGAACTGATCAGAGGCAAAAAAATCAGGAGATTTAAGATGAGTGTCCCGTTGCGCGTTGTTAGTATCAATAGAATCCACGTTGGCGGTAAAAAGGATCCGGGAAGCCTGGGTAAAATCTTCATCTTCCGTAATGGCGAGGAGGTTGAATTGTTTGAAATGCCCGGTTATGGTAGTGATCATGAGGTGTTTTACCTTGAATTGAAAATCGGAGTGGGCCGGATCTGCCAGCCATTTAGTGTAGGCCATACGATAAGATTATGAATGAGGAATAATGTATCAATTATTCCATGCAAAAAACCTACCATTATAATTGAATAGTATAAAAAAAACAAGACCAGCCATTTTTATATTCCAGGTATTCATTATTCCTCTTTTTAAGTGTGAATAAAATTCCCCGAAAGAAAGAGAAGGAATAGTGAATAAATAATAGTTAAAAGATAATAGTGCTCTATAATTGAGATGTTCCCATAACATTGAAAAATCTTCAAAACGGTAAGATCTTTTCAAATTAGGGCACTATTCACTATTATCTATTCACTTTTATCTATCTTGGCGGCCTTAATTCAAAAACATGAAAAAAATCAGGTTATTAATTTTTGTTTTTGTCCTGGCGCTTTCTGCCCATGCCCAGAAAAAATATATTGATAAAGCCAATATGGACCTCTCGGTTAAACCGGGTGATAATTTTTACGAATATGCCAATGGCGGTTGGCTGAAGAAAACCACAATGCCCTCCACCAAGACACGATGGGGGAGCTTTGATATTCTGCGTGAAGAAAGCTCACAGAATTGTAAAACGCTGCTGGAAGAAGCCTCCAAAAAGAAGACAAGAACCCGGGTAGAACAAATGTGCGGCGATTTTTATACAAGTGGAATGGACAGCATGCAATTGGAAAAGGCGGGTAGCGCCCCCATTCAAAAAGAGCTTCAAAATATCAATGCGATTGGCAATATAAAAGATCTCCTGGATGCTATGCAAAAACTTCGCGTCCGGGGCGCCGCCGGTGGACTCTTTAGCGCTTTTGTGAACCAGGATGCCAAAGACATCAATACCTACCGGATACATATGGGGCAGGGTGGTATCAGCTTACCGGACAGGGATTATTATTTAAAAGACGATCCCCGCAGTGTGGCGGTTCGCAATGCCCTCAAAACGTATATCGTTAAACTTTTTACGTTAACGGGGGTTCCGGAAAACGAGGCTAAAAGCTATTCAGAGAATATTGTAAAAACAGAAACGGCCATAGCCCGGGCGCAATGGAGCCGGGTAGAATTAAGGGACCCGCAAAAACGGTATAATAAATATACTCCCGAAGATTTTTCAGCTCATTTTAATACATTGAATATACCGAGGCTGTTCATGGATATGAATATTCCCAAACAGGATTTTATTATTGTCAGCACTCCATCCTTTTTCAAGTCGTTAGACAGCCTGCTGACCAATATCCCCCTCGATACCTGGAAACAAATAGCCAGGTTTGAGATACTGAAAAATGCGGCACCTTTTCTCAGCAATGATTTTGTGATGGCCAACTTCGATTTTCAAAAGGCCATCAGCGGGCAAAAGGAAATTACTCCCCGCTGGCAGCGCATGACCATGGTCATTGATGGTAATCTGGGCGAAATGCTCGGGCAATTGTATGTGAACCGGTTCTTTAAACCGGAAGCCAAGGCCCGAATGCAGGAAATGGTGAATAACCTGCAGCAGACCTTTGCAGATCGTATCAAAAGGCTGGACTGGATGAGTGAGGATACCAAGAAAAAAGCTTTGATCAAACTGATGGCATTCACCAAGAAGATCGCTTACCCCGACAAATGGAAAGAATATGAAGGGGTCGTGATCAGTAAGAATAATTTACTGGAAAATGTAAGAAGCTGTAATGAGTGGGCCTACCATTATAATATAAATAAACTGGGAAAACCGATCGATCGCACAGAATTTAATTTTACAACGCCTACAGTGAATGCCTCTTATAACTCTACTCAAAATACATTGACCTTCCCCGCAGGCATATTACAATTCCCGTTCTTTGATTTTGGCGCCGATGATGCGGTCAATTATGGCGGCATTGTAGCGGTCATTGGCCATGAAATGACCCATGGCTTTGATGACCAGGGCCGCCAGTTTGATGCGGATGGCAGCCTGCGTGACTGGTGGACCAAGGAGGATGCCGCGAAATTCAAAGTATTGGCCGATCAGGTGGTCAATCAATATAATGCTGCCACGGTGCTGGATACCATGCATGTGAACGGCCGGCTGACCCTGGGAGAGAACCTGGCTGATTTTGGCGGGATACAGATGGCCTATGAAGCGTTTAAGAAAACGCCGGAAGGCAAAAGCAATACAAAGATCGATGGCTTTACTCCTGACCAGCGTTTCTTCCTGAGCTGGGCTCAGGTATGGAGGGGAATGGCCCTGCCGGAAACACAGGCCAACCTGATACTTACCGATCCGCATTCACCGGCTGAATGGAGGGCGTTGCTTCCACCTCAACAAATGCAGGAATTCTATGATGCATTTGGCATTAAGGAAGGAGATAAAATGTGCCTGCCGAAGGATAAGCGGGTGAAGATCTGGTGAGGATGAATGTTAAGTGTTAAGTGCTAAGTGTTAAATGCGAATAGTCATTTAATCCGATGCAATCACTACTGTTGGCAAAAAAAATACCAATAGGAATAAACTATTCCGAAATAAAGGAATCTTTACTTAACACTTAACACTTAACACTTAACACTTAACACTTAACACTTAACACTATTTAACCAACACCGTTTCCCAGCTATCATATTCACCCTTGCATTTACGGGCTGCTTTTTTTAGTTCTAGAGTAAGCTTTGTTATGGAGGTTACGTCCACTTTGTCCATTCTGGTGATCTGTAATTTATACGGTCGTGTGATATCGGTTGTCTTTTCAGCGGATACGAAATTGAAATGGTTTTGTTTGGCATAGGCTATAAAGCAAGTCCGATCGGCTTCAGTTGAAAAATAGATCCAATGATCTACGGGTCTTGGCGTGATCAGTTTGTCACCTGCCTTTTGAAGATGCACAAGCACTTTTTGGTTTTGCATGTACTCATAAGCTACTTCGTTAGGGTACAGGAACCCTAGATAGAATTTCCAGGTAGAATCTTCTTTCAGATTAATAAAAGGCAAATAGCCGGGAAAGCTTCGTTTGTATAAAGCGGCAAGAAGCCCATCCAGCTTACTGGTATCTGCTACATAGAAATAAACCAGCCGCTGGCATTGGTAAGTAAAGCTACCCGCCATTTTATTTCTTACATTATGATCAACCAGCGCTTTTACAGAATCTTCCATTTTATATAGGTTGGGAAATTCACGTGCGGCCGGCTGGCCCTCATCGGTACAATTGGTAAAGCTCACACCGGTCACCAGTAAAAAAGGTAATTTTTTTACCGGGGCTATCTTTTTCAGGTCCATATTCAGCATCACGCTACCCGGACCTTTTTCATATTTGGCGAGGTAAGTATCCCAGTATTCATCCTGGGCGGATAAGGCAAGTGGAAATAAAAGTGTGACAAATAGAATGATCTTTAACATATTGGTTTTCTTATAAAAGGCGAAGGTAGAGAATGGAAAACCTGCAGTGTAGGGGAGGAGGGATATTGTGATTGTTTTATGAGAGCCATAAATTAATGCATTCCGGTCGGGTTTGGACCAAACCCCTCTATTTCAAATAAAACTGCCGTTCGACATGATTACTATCGGGTCGGGTCTATTCAGGCAAATAATAATTCAAGGTGAGTGAAGTGAAGAATTCTGTTGGGAGACCGCCCTGGATCTCTTTAAATGGAAAAAAGCACGATGACAAAAGAATATGCCCGGAAAAAATAATACATCTTAAAATAATTATTATTAAATTGGCAATAATTTAATTCTGCCTGTCAACTTTACCCATTCGCATAATCTATTGGAAAATCTGTTCGAAAAAATCCTTCCCCGGTAATCCTTTTTGCGATTTTAACCTTTAAAACTTTAATTATGAGAAAAAGCATAATCTATGTTGTGCTGCTATGCCTTTTTGCCATAGAGCATAGCCACGCCCAACAAAATGTAGGTATTGGTAATTCATCACCGTTAATGCGGTTGCATGTCACAAAAAATGATAGCGCTGTTGCCTTGCTGGAAAATACACAGGGTCTTGCCACAGGTATTAGTAACGCATTGTATTTTAAAGTGGGTAGTTATTATACCGGCGCCATTAAGACCATTGGCGAGGCATCAGCCTATTCAAGTATGGGCTTTTATACTTACGCAACTGGTAATGCCAATAGCTTGCATCAGCAGATGCTCATTAAGGATGACGGGGATGTCACCATTAATAACAACCTGGGCATTGGCGCGGATCCAACTTACCGGCTGGATATAAATGGCCGAATGCTTTTACGTTACAACGGCAATACAGCAGGATTTTGGCTTAATAAAGCTGATAATAGTAATGAAGCAGCTTTTGTCGGTAATTATAATGACACCATTTACGGTATTTATACGAATACAGGTGGCGGCTGGCAATTCTTTTTTGATCATAAAAACGGCTACCTGGGAATGAATAATTCCAGTCCAAAAGTAGGTATATCATTTCCGGCATCAATAGGTAAAAAGATTTCATTATATCCCGGTGCTTCCGGCGATGCGGGAATGGATGTATGGGGCAACGAGTTTCGTCTTCACAGCGATTACTCGGGTGCTGATATAACATTTGGATACGACAATTATATAAGTGGCTTTACGGAACGAATGCGTGTGAAAGGTGATGGCAGGGTATGCATTGGCACTACTTCTCCGGCCACAGGGTACCTGTTATCTGTCTATGGGAAAGTAGTAGCTGAAGAAGTGAGGGTTCAATTAAAAGCAAGCTGGCCCGATTATGTTTTTGCTGACAATTATGAACTTCCGCCGCTTACAGGTGTAAAAGAATTTATCCGGGCCAATCAGCATTTGCCCGGTTTGCCCGCCGCTGCTGAAATTGAAAAGAACGGACTGGACCTGGGTGACATGCAGAAAAAAATGGTGGAGAAAATTGAACAGCTTACACTCTATGTGATTGACATGCAACAACAAATTGATGACCTTAAAACCAAACTCAATGAAAAAAAATAATATCAGACTTCTTTTGCTGATCCTGGTCATCAGCATAGGAACTTCGCTAAAAGCGCAACGCCCGTTGCCTTGCGGTAACGGCAGAATAAATGATTCGGCCATACAAGCTGTGCTACGATATGAACGCTCTACTCACAGAACCCAGCAGGTGGACTTCCTGGTCAGGGTATGGTTTCATGTTTTCAATAACAATGATGGCAGCAATACGGCCGCCACCACCACCCAGATAAATAGTGAGTTTGCTTCCCTGCTTGCCAGCTACGCCGCAGATCATATTTGTTTTGTTATTGCAGGTATAGATTATATCAACAACACTGTCTTTAATACTCAGTATAATGCAGACAGTGATCCGACTGGCAGTTTACTAACTGGATACCAGGTACCAAGCTGCGTTAACATTTTTTATATGAA
>JADGPW010000273.1 GCA_017882265.1 Chitinophagaceae bacterium
AAAGTCCTTTTTAATACATTAGTTGCACATGGTCAGAATTCAGGTCGTGAATGGGCGAATTCTTTTTCAAATGAGGGGTCCTCCCATAAAAGCAGCCCGGGTTTCTATAAAACCGGCGAAACGTATATCGGTCATAACGGATACTCATTAAGGCTGGAAGGCCTGGAAAACGGGATCAATGATAAAGCATATGAAAGAACGATCGTTATGCATGGCGCTCATTATGTTTCCGAGCAGAATGTTAATACCCAGGGGTATATTGGTCGTAGCTGGGGTTGTCCTGCGCTCCCGACCGAGGAAGCAACTCCTGTTATAAACAGTATAAAAAACGGCGCCTGTCTTTTTATATATGTTCCTGATCAGCAATACCTTTCTGAATCACTTGTTTTGAATTGATAATATTAATTGGGAAAAATAAAAATGGGATTTCGATAGCAATCGGGATCCCATTTTCACAATTTCCCAATCTCTCAGTTTGAAAAAAAAACTCACGCAGAGAACACAGGGTACGCAGAGAATATCGCTGAGTATCAAATCCCTGCGAGCCCTGCGTTCTCTGCGTGCCATTCAAATTGAGATACTACCCCAATCTTACACCCATTTTCCTTATTATTTAATCCTTAATTTAGCTTCACCGAAGGAACTCTTCGGGCTTATTTGATCGACCATGCCAACTGATGCTAACAGACAATTCCTTGATTTTGAAAAGCCTATTAAAGATCTGATCGATGAGATCCAGACCATGAAGCATCGCCAGGAAAAGACCAAGATCGACTTCAGCGATTCAATCAAAAAACTGGAAGCCGGTATACAGGAAAAACGAAAGGAGATCACTGAACACCTCAGCAGCTGGCAACGGGTACAATTAAGTCGTCATCCCGACCGGCCCTATACCCTGAAATATATTGATAAAATGACCACTAACTTTGTCGAGTTGTTTGGCGACCGTAATGTGAAAGACGATAAGGCAATGATTGGCGGTTTTGCTTCCCTGGATGGTGACACGGTAATGATCATTGGGCAGCAAAAAGGCATCAATACCAAGACAAGGCAGATGCGAAATTTTGGGATGGCTAACCCGGAAGGTTACCGGAAGGCTCTCCGGTTGATGAAACTGGCGGAAAAATTCAATAAACCTGTAATAACATTAATAGACACGCCGGGCGCTTACCCCGGGCTGGAAGCAGAGGAGAGAGGACAGGGAGAAGCCATTGCAAGGAATATTTATGAAATGATCCGGTTAAAAGTGCCAGTGATCTGCGTGATCATTGGGGAAGGTGCCAGCGGCGGGGCACTGGGTATCGGTGTGGGTGATAAGGTATTCATGATGGAAAACACCTGGTATTCGGTTATCAGTCCCGAAAGTTGTTCCTCCATTTTATGGCGGAGTTGGGACAAAAAGGAAGTGGCGGCAGAACAACTGCGTTTGACTGCTGATAAAATGCTGGGCTTTGGTTTGATCGACGGTATTATTCCTGAACCCATCGGAGGGGCGCATTGGGATTATAATGAAGCGGCAAAGACGGTGAAAGAATACATTATACCCGTCATGAAGGAATTGAAACAAATACCTCCAGAGCAACGGATCAATGACCGGATTGTGAAATTCGGGAAAATGGGATTCTGGGAAGAAGTGTAGCTGGTTGCTGGTTACTAGTTGCTGGATACTGGTTGCTGAACACTAATCAGTAAATAAATACTCAATATAAAATCTTCAATATTCAATTCACATGTCTCTCCGGGAAAAGTTCACAGGTACTGGTATTGCGATTGTAACTCCTTTTCATGAGGATGGAAAGATCGATTGGGAGAGTTTTGGGAAGCTTATTGAATTCTGGATCGCAGGAAAGGTGGAATACCTGGTTGTATTGGGTACCACGGGTGAAAGTGCCACTATTCATGGTGAGGAGAAACAACAAGTCTTTTCATTTGTAAAAGACAAGGTGGCGGGTCGTTGCCCGCTGGTAGCAGGTATTGGTGGTAATGATACGCAGGAAGTTCTTCATGGATTTACCAGTTTTGATCTGCAGGGCTATGATGCCATTCTTTCCGTTTCTCCCTATTATAATAAACCTAACCAGGAAGGGATCTTCCGGCATTACCAGGCGCTGGATGCCGCCACGCCTTTACCGATCATCATGTACAATGTTCCTTCCCGTACCGGACAAAATGTGACAGCTGATACCCAGTTACGAATTGCCCGGGAATGCAAAAATATATTCGCGACAAAAGAAGCCAGTGGAAATTTCGAACAAATCAACCAGATCATTAAATACAAACCTGCTGATTTTATGGTCATCAGTGGTGATGATCCTATCACCCTTCCGATGATTGCCTGTGGGGCCGAAGGATTGATTTCAGTGGTGGCCAACGCTTATCCTTCAGACTATTCCGCAATGGTTCGTTTTTGTTTGCAGAGTAATTACGAAGCTGCCAAAGCGCTCCATTATAAATACACCGATATTATTGCTACCATGTTTGCAGAAGGCAGTCCCAGCGGGGTAAAAGCCTATTTATATGAAATGGGTCTTTGCCAGAATGTGTTCCGTCTTCCTGTGTGGCCGGTGAGCGAGAAACATCATGAGAGGATCGTAACATTGATGAAAAATATATAGCCAGGTCTCTATTGTAAATACCCGAAATTAGAATTTCTCTGAATTAATATGCGAAAGGCAACTCTCTCTATATCATTTCTTTTGTGGACAGTAGCCCTGCTTGCACAAACTACAGTTCGATTAGAAATAAGCTCACTCCCTTCTTATCGTCCTGCCGGAGCTGCTATATATGTAGCCGGTTCTTTCAACGGCTGGAATCCCCGGGATGAAAAATATAAATTTCAACTCAAAGAGAGTGGTATTTACTCGCTCGACCTTAAATTAGATAAAGGTTTGTATGAATATAAAATAACCCGCGGTAGTTGGGATAAAGTGGAATGTAAGAAAGGAGGCGCCGGTATAGAGAACCGGGTTCTGAAAGTAGAATCTGATGTAACGGTAAAACTGGATATTGAAGAATGGGCCGACAGGTTTCCTGCTAAACCCAGGGTGAGTACGGCCAGCAGGAACGTTCATATCATCGATACAGCATTTCTTATCCCGCAACTAAAAAGAGTGAGAAGAATATGGATTTATTTGCCGGAAGAATACAATTCATCAACAAAAAGTTTCCCGGTGATGTACATGCAGGATGGACAGAATATATTTGATGACGCCACTTCTTTTTCCGGGGAGTGGGGGGTGGATGAGTTCCTGGATACTACTCAGGCCAAAAAATGTATCGTCGTGGCCATCGATCATGGCGGTGGCAAACGATTGAATGAATACAATCCTTATGACAACGATCGATATGGTAAAGGTGAAGGGGATAGATATGTGGATTTCCTGGTAAATACATTGAAACCTTTTATTGACAGGCGATACCGCACCCTCCCCAAAAAAGAAAATACATTTATTGCCGGCAGTTCCATGGGTGGATTGATCTCTCTGTATGCGATATTAAAATATCCCGACGTATTCGGTGTGTCGGGTGTTTTTTCGCCGGCTTTCTGGATAAGTGGGACTAAAATATTTGATGATATTAAATCGAAAGGAGAAAAAGTAAAAGGAAGAATTTATTTTTATGGGGGAAAACTGGAAGGTGAAACGATGGTGCCGGATATGCTAAAGGCATTTGATACAATGGCCGCTGTTTCAAAAGCGAAAATGGAAACCGTAATAAGGGACGATGGAAAACATAATGAGCCGACATGGAGAAAGGAGTTTCCGTTGTTTTATAAATGGATCAACCTCCAAACCCCCTAAAGGTGGCTTACCATCACACAGCCCTCGCTTATTGATGAGGTTTCGAGATAAATCAATTTTCAAATATTAGAAATGTTGCTAAGCCCCCTTTAGGGGGTTTGGGGGTTTTAAATTGTATACGCCACTCCCTCCAGCGCCAACTCCGTATTTTCAAAAATCTCCCTCGCTTCCGCTTCAAATTCTTCCAGCGTGTCATACTTGCTGCTGAAATGGCCGATCAGTAATTTTTTTACCCCCGCTTTTTTTGCCAGTACCGCAGCCTGCCTGGTAGTTGAATGAAAGCGGGCTTCCGCTCTTTCGCGCAGGTTATCGAGGTAAGTGGTTTCATGATAGATCATGTCCGCATCCTTAATATGCGGGATCAGGGACTCATCGTATTTTGTATCGGCGCAAAAAGCATAGGTTTTTCCTGGCGGGGAGGCCTCGGTCACCCATTCGTTTTTGATAATGGAACCATCTTTCCGGGTATAATCTTCCCCATTCGTTAACCGCTGATAAAAGGAAACGGGAATTTCGTATTCTTTCGCTTTATCAGGATCAAGTTTCCTGGGATGTTTCTTCTGCGCAAAAACAAATCCATAACATTCGATGCGATGGTTGGTGCGGAAACATTTTACCGTCAGGTTTTCATTATCCAGCAGCGTGGCCGCCTCCGTAATGGGGTGAATATGCAAAGGATAACATAATTCGGTATCAGCCACTTTCAACTGCAGATCAATGATCTCTTTTAAGGCTGTGGGGCCGAATATATGGAGTTCCTGTTGGTGACTCAACAGGCTGAAAGAATTGAGCAAGCCAATAAGACCGAAATAATGATCACCGTGAAGATGAGAAATAAAAATATGGGATATTTTGCTGCGCCGGATTTTGTAATTGATCATCTGTATCTGGGTGCCTTCACCGCAATCCACCAAATAGTTGTTTCCATCCAGGGTCACCACCTGGCTGGTGGGATGGCGGTTAAAGGCCGGTACAGCAGAGTTGTTGCCGAGAATAGTGACAGCGAACATAGAGGGTTTCTGGTTACTGGTTTGTGGTTGCTGGTTACTAGACACCCGATGCTGGATACTTGTTGCTTTACAAAATAGAGAAATATTTTTGTTATAGGGTATTAACCAGCAACCAGTAGCTAGCAACCAGCATCTAGCCCTCCTCATCCAGCATCTCTCTTTCGATTTCTTCCATTTGCACGATGTCCCCCGCCTCGGATTGTGTAGGAGTAACATTCATCATCTCTAAAAGTTCATTTTGGTCCAGGAAATCTTCCACCGGCTTTTGCATCTCACAGATCACAAACGAAGCGCTGTTTTCGTAGAATTTTTGTTGAATATATACCAGCTTTTCAGCGGCAGCCATATCGATGGATTGGATGTCTTTAAGAATGAGTACGATATTTTTAACGCCATTTTGCAGGTAAGACAATAAACCATCGCCCAGCTCATCTGTCATTGTAGCAGAAAGTGATGGCCCGGAAACCGTGATGGCATGAAATTTCTCTTTGGTATCAGTTTTGACCTCCATAGTCCTGAGTTTAGTTTACCTGGTCGCCCGTTTTGGTAGTAAAGACAAAGCATCTGTTATCTCCCGTGACACCGAAAAGTGATAAAATGGTCAGCCCCGGACAACTTAAATTATCAACACATCGTTTATAAGTAAGGAAAAACAGGAACCAAATATATTCGTTAATATTGTATCATAACCAATTATCTAAAAAATGGATAATAATTTTTCAGCACAGGTTAAGGAGATTATCTCGTTCAGCAGGGAAGAAGCTCTAAGGCTTGGAAACGACTTTATTGGCACTGAACACCTCCTCCTGGGTTTGATCCGGGAAGGGGATAATACAGCCGTTCGTATTTTAAAAAGTTTTAATGTTGACCTGTATGAGTTACGAAAAGAGATCGAACTCGCGGTAAAAGATAAGACGGGGAAGAATATTGCAAATATTAACAGTCTTCCTTTAACAAAGCAGGCGGAAAAAGTGATACGGGTTACGGTACTGGAAGCAAAAGCACTAAAAAGCGCTACCGTAGAAACAGAGCACCTGATGCTTTCTATTCTTAAAAACAAAGAAAACATCGCTACCCAAATATTAAATCAGTTTGACGTGGATTACGATCTTTTCAGGCAGGAGTTGGGCATCGTAAAATCAAACGATCCCCGTGCCGAATACACAGATGAGAATGATGATGATTTTGACGAAGAGAAAAAATATTCTCAATCAAAAGGAAGTGCCAAACAAGGCAATGCTAAAAGTAAAACACCTGTGCTTGATAATTTCGGCCGGGATATTACCAAGATGGCAGAGATGGGAGCTTTGGATCCTATCGTGGGACGGGAATCTGAAATTGAAAGAGTTTCACAGATTCTTTCCCGTCGTAAAAAGAATAACCCGATCCTGATCGGGGAACCGGGTGTGGGTAAAACAGCTATCGTAGAAGGCTTAGCTCTGCGGATCGTTCAACGAAAAGTTTCACGAGTATTATTTGATAAAAGGGTGATCTCCCTGGATCTGGCAGCCCTGGTAGCGGGTACTAAGTATCGGGGCCAGTTTGAAGAAAGGATGAAGGCAATCATGAATGAGCTGGAGAAGAACCGCGATGTGATTCTTTTCATTGATGAATTGCATACGATCGTGGGGGCCGGTGGGGCCAGTGGATCTCTTGATGCCAGTAATATTTTCAAACCCGCTTTAGCAAGGGGCGAACTTCAATGTATCGGGGCCTCTACGCTTGATGAATACAGGATGTATATTGAGAAAGACGGGGCTCTTGACCGCCGGTTTCAAAAAGTGATGGTGGATCCACCAAGTGTGGATGACACCATATTGATATTGAACAATATCAAATCCAAATATGAAGAATACCATAACGTAAATTATGATCAGGAAGCCATTGATGCCTGTGTAAAACTCAGTGATCGCTATGTGACGGACCGTTTGCTTCCTGATAAAGCCATTGATGTGATGGATGAAGTGGGAGCCCGGGTGCATTTAAAAAATATCAACGTTCCGCAAAATATAGTGGAATTGGAAAGCAAGATCGAGGATGTAAAAAATGAAAAGAATAAGGTAGTCAAGAGCCAGAAATTCGAAGAGGCGGCTTCACTCCGGGATACGGAGAAGCGTTTACAGGAAGACCTGGAAAAAGCAAAAAATGAATGGGAAGAAGAAAGTAAACATAAACGATTCCCGATCGGGGAAGAGGATATTGCTGAAGTGGTGAGCATGATGACGGGTATTCCTGTGAAAAGAATGGTACAGGCTGAAACAGAAAAGCTCAGGAAAATGGCGGATGATATGGCCGGCATGGTGGTGGGTCAAACGGAGGCTATTTCAAAAGTAGTGCGTGCCATTCAGCGAAACCGGGTGGGCTTAAAAGATCCGAGAAAACCAATCGGCTCTTTTATCTTTTTAGGGCCAACAGGTGTTGGTAAAACGGAATTGGCAAGGTCATTGGCCAGGTATATGTTTGATTCGGAAGATTCATTGATCCGGATTGATATGAGTGAATACATGGAGAAATTCACTGTAAGCCGTTTAATTGGCGCACCTCCGGGTTATGTCGGGTATGAAGAAGGAGGGCAATTAACAGAGAAAGTTCGCCGAAAACCCTACAGTGTAATTTTGCTGGATGAAATTGAAAAAGCGCACCCGGATATTTATAATATCCTTTTACAGGTACTCGATGACGGCCAGTTAACTGATGGTCTTGGACGTAAAGTGGATTTCAAGAATAGCCTGATCATCATGACCTCTAATATAGGGGCCCGTCAATTGAAGGATTTTGGTGAAGGCGTTGGCTTTGCCACCCAGTCACGTACGGATAATACCGATGAAAATAACAAGGCCATAATTGAGAAAGCGCTCAAACGGACATTTTCTCCCGAATTCCTCAATCGTATTGACGATGTGGTGATATTCAATAGCCTGAGTAAAGAAAATATATTTGACATCATCGATATTCTGATGAAAGGGGTTATTAAGCGCCTGACCAATCTTGGTTTTAGCCTGGAGTTGACCCCGTCTGCCAAATCATTCCTTTCTGAAAAAGGATATGATGTTCAATTTGGCGCCCGTCCCCTGCACCGGGCAATACAAAAATACCTGGAAGATCCACTGGCAGAAGAAATATTGAACCTGAATGTAAAAGCCGGCGATGTGCTGATTGCTGATACAGATCCGGAAAACAGTAAACTCACTTTTTCATTTAAAACGAAAGTGGAAGAAAAATCAAAAGCCTGAT
>JADGPW010000274.1 GCA_017882265.1 Chitinophagaceae bacterium
ATCAATGTATGAAGCCTGTTCATTCTTGTTTCTTCTCTTTTAGCTGTCATAACCCACTTAATTGCTGTTTTTTGATATGAAGGAACCTGTGAAAGAAAGAACTTCCATGCTTTTTTATTCGCTTTAAATATTTTTTGATAATTCTTATCCAATAGTATTGGATCTCTTTCATAAGCATAGATACTGGCATTCTTTTCTCTCCGGTTATTATATATAGCCAATCCTTCAGGCTTTATCAATTCAAGCCTTAAAAGCACTTCGATCTTTTTAAGGTTGACGGCACTCCAAATGCTATTTAATTTTCGGGGAGTGAACCTTATCACATAGCATTCGTTATCGAGAGATTTCCTGATCCCATCAATCCATCCGAAACAGAGCGCCACATCCACAGACTCCGGCCATGTAACACTAGGCTTCCCGGAATCTTTTTTATAAAAACCTAGCCATAACTCAATTTCTTTCTTATAATTCTTTTCAAACCATTTGCGGAGGTCGGATTGTTTTGGAAAAAATAGAGGGTTCATGTTACTTAACAAAGTTCATTTTATTTCGGGTCGATATTAACTAAAAACCGTTATATATTTAAATATTTTATAGATTTGCTTTAATAGTTCGGGATGTAGCGCAGCCCGGTAGCGCACACGTCTGGGGGGCGTGAGGTCGCAAGTTCGAATCTTGTCATCCCGACTTTTTCTTCTTCTGCAGGATTTATTTAAATAACGATTTGGAAGTCGATTATTCAAGATTGAATTGTGCGAGTGCAAAAGGAGGAATTCCCGAGCTGGATAAGAATGATAATAAAGAAACCAGTTCTTAATAAAGGCAGATGCCATCCCAAAATACTATTGTTCCTGGAGATCAACCATACTTCTAAGTAATTTCATCGCAACCCTTAATTATACAGATGTTTCTGATCCAATCATCATTTTTTGAGATCGAATGACGGACATCATTCTTCAGGCTATTATCAATCATAGGATAAGCTCTCTCAGGCTAATATTTTTACAATAAAGCTTGTCTTAAATGACTAAAATAATTATTTGATCAATAAAAATATCATCATGAATCAGGAAAACAAAAACGGCCATAAACTAACCACCCGAACAGGCACTCCTGTACCGGACAACCAAAATATACAGACCGCCGGAGCCCGTGGCCCTGCCCTATTGCAGGATTTTTGGTATTTGGAAAAACTGGCTCATTTTGACAGGGAAGTGATTCCTGAAAGGCGCATGCATGCCAAAGGTTCCGGGGCATTCGGAACATTTACAGTAACCCATGATATTACCAAATACACAATGGCCGATATCTTCTCCGAAATCGGCAAGAAGACGGATATGTTTGTCCGTTTTTCAGCCGTAGCCGGCGAGCGGGGGGCAGCAGATACTGAAAGGGATATCCGCGGATTTGCTATGAAGTTTTATACCAGACAGGGAAACTGGGACCTTGTAGGTAACAATACCCCGGTTTTCTTCTTCCGCGACCCGATGAAATTTCCTGACCTGAATCATGCAATAAAAAGAGATCCGAAAACAAACCTCAGAAGCGCTGATAATAATTGGGATTTCTGGACACTGCTACCTGAAGCTTTGCACCAGGTAACCATTGTAATGAGCGACAGGGGAATTCCAAAATCTTTCAGGCATATGCACGGCTTTGGCAGCCATACTTTTAGTTTTATCAATGCTCAGGACGCTAGGCATTGGGTAAAGTTTACGTTTAAAACCCAACAGGGAATCGAAAATACGTCCAATGAGGAGGCGGCTAAAATTATTGGCAAAGACAGGGAAGCCAATCAAAGAGACCTGTTTGATAATATTGAAAAAGGGAATTTTCCGAAATGGAAAATGTACATCCAGATCATGACCGAAGATCAGGCTAATAAACATCCGCAAAACCCTTTTGATCTTACTAAGGTATGGAAGCATGGAGATTACCCTTTGATCCCGGTTGGAGAATTTGAACTGAACCGCAATCCCGAAAATTATTTCGCTGATGTGGAACAGGCCGCTTTTAATCCGGCTAATATTGTTCCCGGTATAGGTTTTTCGCCAGACAAAATGTTGCAGGGAAGATTATTTTCTTACGGTGATGCACAGCGTTACCGGCTGGGCGTAAATAGTGAGCAAGTGCCTGTAAACGCACCCAAATGCCCTTATCATAGTTTTCACCGTGATGGGGCAATGCGGGTAGATGGCAATTATGGCGCAGCCAAACATTATGAACCCAACAGCTTTAATGAATGGAATGAACAGCCTCAATATAAAGAGCCGCCATTAGCATTATATGGTGATGCGAGTGCATGGGACTACCGCCAGGATGATAACGATTATTATTCCCAACCCGGCGATCTCTTCCGTTTATTGACAGATGATAAAAAAGCATTGCTGTTTAAAAATACCGCTGCCGAAGTAGGCGGAGCACAAAAATTTATCCAGGTACGACATATTCGCAATTGCTATAAAGCTGATCCTGCTTATGGAGAAGGCGTAGCAAAAGCATTGGGGCTGACTATGGATGAAGTGAATGCTTTTAAACTGGAGAAAGAGTCCGTTTCTAAAGAGACTAAATTCTCAAAGGTTTTAATGACGACGTGATCCAAATATTTTTATACTATAATTTGTAATTTTAGGCACTAACACATTCTCTTGGGCTCCTGAATTAAGTTTCAGGAGCCTTTTTTAACATTCCTTCCAATTTTTAATGCTTTTTGCTTATTTATTGGAACAATAAAGGAAATTCCACCTCCTAAATCTACCTCCTAAATATTTTTTATCGCTCAGGGCGCTGGGAACGCTCCGACCGATTATCCAAAGAATGATAAAAATCATATTCCACATTGATGTTAATTAGAATTGGTTAGATGTAAAAGGCATTCCTTTACAAGCTAAAAGCCTTGCGTTAACTGGAAGAACTTTTGGAATTATTACCCAACTATAAATTGTATGCTACCCACATGAATATCTTAGATACTAAAGATGAAAATCTTACCAAAATAAAGGAAGTTGATAAAATAGTAATACGCTTTTCCGGTGACTCGGGTGATGGAATGCAACTAACCGGAATGCAGTTTACTGATACTGCCGCTTTGTTTGGCAATGACCTAAGCACATTTCCTGACTACCCTTCTGAGATCCGGGCCCCTACCGGCACAGTAGCTGGTGTATCAGGTTTTCAGGTGCATATAGGCAGTACAGAAATTTATACCCCGGGTGATAATTATGATGTAATTATCGCCATGAATGCTGCTGCCTTAAAAGTGGATCTGCCACGACTAAAAAAGGGAGGAATAATTGTTGCAAACGCCCAGGGATTCGATAAAAAAAATCTTGCATTGGCTCAATACCCTGATGGGGTAAACCCATTAGAAGATGATTCTCTTGAAAATTATATTGTTCATAAGGTTGATGTAACAAAGCATACTAAAGAATGCCTTGCAGAAACCGGTCTTGGATTGAAGGATATAGAGCGTTGTAAAAACATGTTTGTGC
>JADGPW010000275.1 GCA_017882265.1 Chitinophagaceae bacterium
TCTTATACCTAACAATTATTCAAAGCAAGTATAATTACTATTTGTTATCAATGAGGACTGTCATAGTATTATTTGATATTGGTCATTCCTGCAGGTTATATATCCTGGTAAGTTTGCATGTGTTTTAAAAGGAAATAATTCAACCTAAAAAATCCCTGATCAACTACATGATTAGGAAGAGAGATGGGAAAATGTAGTTTATATGATGGCTTAGGTAAAGGAGGGTTGAAAATTTCATTTATTATTCATATTTAATATATACACCCATGAAAACTTTTACCCACCGGAGCAAATTCTATTCCTCGTTGATTGCTGTAATACTTGTTTTACTTACTGCTTCGGGTTTAAACGCCCAGGTAGTCCGGCCTTATGCAAACATTTACTCCGATAATATCCGCGGAGGTCATATCATTATCGGCAACACGATTACGGCTATTTACAGCAGTGGCAGCGGCAGTACAGGCATCGTGAACACATCGCAAATGAATGATTTCAGTACCAGCGGCACCGGTAATTATACGTATGGCCGTACCAGTGCCTATGGAAATGATAATTCAAACATCCAGTTTGTGGATGTGGATGGAATCATACCTTCCACCACGTTAATCGCAACGGTGGCACAATGGAATTATTCGAATGCGAATGCAGAACCTGCCAACTGGCCCAACATTTCTACTTTACCCGGCGGGCCCGGGGCCTCTCCGCTTGGATATGGCCCTACCGGGACCACCGGTACAACCCTAACTGACCGGAGAACCTATTATTTTACCAGGACGGTTAATTTCAACCCATCCTCCTACATTGATTTTACATTTAATCTTACATTGGATGACGGGGCTGTAGTTTATGTGAATGGTACCGAAGTTGGAAGGATCAACATGGGTAGTGGTACCCCGAATTATAATACAGATGCTTCTTCAAATATAGAGCCAGAAGCAAATTCCAGTTTCAACGTTGGAAGCGGAGCGCCATTTATAAATGGAAACAATACCATCCAGGTAGAAGTACATACATCAGCCCTAAATGAAACCGGTACTGATGACCTGTTTTTTGATCTTGAACTGGTTGGAAACCCGGTTAATCAAACTGCCAATTCTTCTTCGGCTGACCTGGTTCTTCCTGCCGGCAGTAATACCATAAAATTTGCCCGTTTATATTGGGGTGGAAGAATTACCGGGGGTACCGGTGAGTCAAATAACTATAACCTGCGAACGGCTAAGATCAAATTCAATTCAGAAAGTTATCAAACAATTACCGCAGCTTCGGGAGCCATTGATAAATCATTTATCCGTGGAACTGACTCTGCCTACCAGGCTTATTTTGATGTGACGAACTATGTAAATTCACGGGGTAACGGCACGTATTCCATGGCAGACATTATGGCCGCAACAGGATCAATCAGCAATGGTGGTTATTTTGCCGGTTGGGCTCTTGTCATCGTTTACGAAAACCTGTTATTACCCTACTCCAGTATAAGAGTGTATGATGGTTTTCTCCAGGTATATAATGGCGGATCCGTTACATCGCAAAGCATTACCCTGAATGGGTTAAATCCGCCCGCAACATTTTCTCTTCCGGCTGATGCTTATATGTCAACGGTTGCATGGGAAGGCGACGCCAATCTTGCTGCTTCAAGTAATAATCCTGACGGAGATTATATGAAAGTGAATGGAACAGCCGTAACAAATGCCGTAAATCCACTTACGAATTTTTGGAATGGTACTATTTCCAGGAATGGTGCGCACCTGTCGGGAAATAAAAACCCTGATTTTAAAAACCAGATGGGTATTGATATAGATGAGGTGGAAGTCGGCACAGGTTTTGGCATTACTCCCAGCACTACCAATATTAATGTTGAATTTGGCACCGAAGCTGACCAGTATTTTCCCAGCATTTTTGCTTTCACTATGAAAACAAAACCACCCCTGGTACAACTGGATAAAATTGTAAGAGATACGGCTTCTGGTAATGCTCCCTGGCAAATACCCAATAACCTGCTTAACCCCAATGAGATCCTGACCTATACCATATTCGGTAAGAACCTGGGTAGCGGCAATGCATTGAATTGCGTTATTACTGATACGATTCCTGCCACTCTTATTTACCGTTCCGGTTCATTAAAAGTTAATGCCCCCACCCCGGGTGTAACTGCCGGGTTTAAAACGGATGCCGCCGGTGATGATGCTGCGCAGAAGAGCAATTTTGGTGGGAAAGATTATGTAAAATTCTTTATAGGCTCGGGAGCTACAGCAAACTCAGGTGGCCTCCTGGTACCGAATGACACCTACAATGTTCAGTTCCAGTGTATCGTGCCTTCTACGGCAAGTACGATAAACTTTGTATCGAATACTGCCCGTATAACCGGCACAGAGCAGGATGGAATTACTCCCTTTGTAGATGATGGTACGGCTATCATCGGTCCCCAGGGGATTGGCTTGTCTGTTAAAATGACTGAATTTACCGTACAAAAACAAAATAATGATGCGCTGCTGAAATGGAGCACTATTAGTGAAACAAAACTTGATCGCTTCGATATTGAACGTAGTTTAGATGGCATGGATTTCAGCAGGATGGGTTCTGTCAATGGGAATGGCACCACAACCGATTTAAATAATTATCAGTACAACGACCCGCTCAACACTACATCCAATATTATTTATTACCGTTTAAAAGCCATTGATATTGATGGCAAAATAATGTATAGTAAAATAATAGCATTGCGCCTAAATGGTTTGCTGACGCTGAATAACTTCACGGTATATCCTAACCCCTTTACCAATAATCTTAAATTACAGATCAGTAGTGCCGGGGAAACAGCGATAACCATAAGAATAAACAGTTCGGCAGGTCAAATGGAAAATATTTACCATATCACACTTCAGCCGGGCGGGAATATTGTGGTGTTATCAAATCTTGAAACCCTCAAACAGGGAATACATTTTATGGAGATTATTTCAGATGACGGAAAACTTACGCAGAAGATCATAAAGTGATAAACCTGCCGTTTAATTTTATTTTAAAAAACCTCTGCACCATTGCCAGGGGTTTTTTCTCAACAGGAAACCCAGGCTATAAATACTCATCAATTGTTTATATCAATGTTGCTATATATTGGCTGATTTATTTAACCCGAATTATTAATGAGGACAATCAAGATTTTGTGTGATGGGGGTCAGTATTCATAGATAAATAGGCGGGTAGATTTACAAGATAAAAATAATGATTATGATAAATGATAACCAACCTATCACCGCACTCCGGCACTTGCTGGATTATGATGCCCGGAAGTTTACCAGCGCAGAAATGCAGCTAAAAAACAGCTTAACGGGATGGATTGACAAAACAGGTTCTTTAAAACTCAAACTGGTGTTACAGAAATACCTTGATTTTGTACGGCAGCATATAGAAAAGATGGAAAGCTTCTTTGAAGAGGAGAGCATCAGTTCGCTGAGTCTAACCAACCGTATCATGCAGGCGTTTATCGAAGAAGCCGAAGAAAAGCTGACGAATTGCACGGATGTGGAAGTAAAAGATGCCTGCCTGCTGGCCTGTATCCAGGCCATCAATCATTTTAAAATTAGCACTTATGGAACTGCAGCAGCATTTGCCAATGCCCTCGGCATGGAAAAACAGGCTGCTATTTTTCATGAGGCGGAGGTAAAAGAAAAACAAATTGACGATCGTTTATCACAACTGGCGGAACATGAGATCAATTTAAGGGCAAAAATGCCGGTTGTTTTAGAGAGATAAAAATAATTACCCATGGAAATGCGAATACATACAGAAACTAATATACCGGTTGGAAAAGTGATATTGAAAGGAGAATTATTCATCCCTACCAGGGCGGAAGCCATTATTATCTTTTCTCATGGCAGTGGCAGCAGCCGGTTCAGTTTACGAAACCAGCTAGTGGCAAAATACCTTCAGGAAAGAAATTTCGGAACCTTGTTATTTGACCTGTTAACCGGGGAAGAAGACAAACATTATCACAACCGGTTTGATATTGGTTTACTGACCAAAAGATTAGCCGGTGCGACTGAGTGGCTGCAGGAAGTACCAGCCGCAAAAGATTGCCGCATCGGCTATTTTGGGGCCAGCACCGGTGCAGCCTCGGCGCTAAAGGCTGCAGCTGTATTACCCGAAATACATGCAGTTGTATCCAGGGGCGGGCGCCCTGACCTGGCAATGGATGATCTATCTCTGGTGGAGGCCCCGACTCTTTTGATAGTAGGAAGTTTGGATCAGGACGTGCTCCAGTTAAATAAGGAAGCCTACGGTCACCTGACTTGTGAAAAGAAATTAGAGATCATCCCTGGGGCCTCTCATTTATTTGAAGAACCGGGTACGATGGAAAAAGTGTGTGAAAAAGCAGGAGCCTGGTTTGAAAAATACCTGGGTCCTGCAGAGAAAGAGATCAATCCCGGGAATGTTTATAAGAATACCGACGGCCGGAATTAATAACAATAAAAAACTTCTTTTATGTTCAGCGACAGAATTGAAGCGGGTGTTTTGCTGGCAGTAAAACTGGAAAAATTCAGAAATGAACCTGGTGTGGTATTAGCCGTGCCGAAGGGGGGTGTTCCTGTAGCTTATGCCGTAGCAAAAGAATTGGGTTTTCCCATCGAAGTAATCCTCACCAAAAAGATCGGGCATCCCCTGAATAAAGAATATGCAATCGGGGCGGCCAGCCTTACGGATCACTTTATTATCCCGCATGAAAATGTATCGGAAGAATATATCAGGGAGGAACTTAAAAACATCCGCAGGAGGCTTAAGGAAATGTATACACGATATATGGGTGATAAAGAGCCCGAGAACCTGAAAGGAAAAACGGTGATCGTGGTGGATGATGGAATGGCAACCGGAAATACAATGATGGCCACGGTAAATGTGTTACGAAAAAGTAATCCCGGCAAAATTGTGATCGCTGTTCCGGTAGCCTCCAGGAGCGCGGTACAGCAATTATCTAAAGAAGTGGATGAGGTGGTTGTTGTGCTGGTACCCGAAGAATTTTACGGCGTGGGCGCCTTTTACGAGGATTTCAGGGATGTGAATGATGGAGTGGCCATGTTTTACCTTGATAAACTAAGAGAACTGCAAAAAACGGGGTAATTACTTTTCATTCCGGGAACCCGGATCCAGTGCGGTTGCCGGCCAGGCAGTGAAACAGTACATGCAAACCAATATTTCTTAACAATTTAAAATTTCAGGTTATGAAAAGTGATGTCCAAATTCAGAAAGACGTAATGGAGGAGTTGATATGGGAACCTTATATTAATGCTTCGGAGATCGGGGTTTCCGTGAAAAACGGGATCGTGACTCTTACAGGAGTGGTTGATTCTTATACTAAAAAATTATTGGCTGAAAATGCAACCAAGAGAGTGTCCGGTGTAAAAGCAATTGCAGAAGAAATAGAAGTATTCATCTCCCCCAATCATCGCAAAACAGACGCTGAAATTGCCGAAGCTGTACTTACCGCTTTACAATGGCATACAGCCGTTCGGGAAGAGAAGATCAAAATAAAAGTCGAAGACGGTCATGTAAAACTGGAAGGTGAGGTCAATTGGGAATACCAGCGCAATAGTGCAAAAAAAGCGATTGAGAACCTGAGCGGTGTGCGTTCGGTACTTAACTTAATTACCATTAAACCTGCCATTACCTCTTCCGATATCCGGCAAAAGATCAGTTCCGCGTTTCACCGGAGCGCTACGATCGATGCAGGCAGTATCAGTATTGAGGTGATGGGTAGTACAGTCGTTCTAAGGGGAAATGTCAGCTCCTTTGCCGAAAAGGAAGAGGCGGAAAGAGCCGCCTGGGCCGCAGCAGGTGTAACCCGTGTTGAAAATAAACTGGAAATAGAGGTCCCTGAATTTGCTTTTTAAGGGTTGAGCAAAACGGTTGCAATTCAACCCATGTGTAATGATCATTTCCCGGGAAGCTGTCCCTGTTCATAGTTTAGGGGACAGCTTCTTTTTTCCCCACGCATAAAAATGAAATGAGTTGCATTTAATCAATTGAAGCTAATCAGGAAACCGGCACAGGTTTCCATCTCTTCAGAAAAGGCAGACTGTTGACAGCCATGTTTATGATACGTTGATCTATTTTTCTTTTCTCCATTTGCTCTTTTACCAGCAATTTCATTTCATCCAGGGTCATATTGGGACTGATAAATGCGCCATTCTGGTAACAATAACTGCAGTATTCCTGGTTTTTGGAACCGTCTTTTTCCGTACCCAGTAGTTCCTCTTTATCCAGCGGCATGCTGCAACTCTGGCAAAATTGTTTATTTTCCATGATGTAAAATTTTTTTAATTGAATAGTAAGACCCGGGTCCTTTAGTCCTTCCTTGTACCGGATCCCTGTTTTATGTTTCGTTTTTATTTTAATTTGATCATATAACCGGCAGATATCGCCAGGGCTCCTGTTTTGTTTCGGCCATCTGTTTCGGGATGGGTCTGAATATTGATACAACCGACAATGGCACGGGCTTCCAGGAAAATTATTCCGGGACCTGCGGGGTATTGAATTCCCGCACCTCCCTGGAACCCTGCATTCACTTTTTTTATACTTTCTTTGATATTGGTTGTTTTGTCGAAGGAAACGGCAGGAAGGGGTTCCCCGTTTTGCGCTAAAGGCATTGTACCAGCCTGGTCGAAGTATAATAAGCTGTTACCGCTTGTTTTGGTTTTAGCTTCCACCAGGAAATCGACCTGGGGCCCCGCACATATGTAATATTTAATCCGGTTCCCCAATACCAGTTTGGCAACTAAAGGAATTTCCAGGTAATTCAGGATAGTGATGTTTTTAAAATTCGCGTACAGGATTACTCCTGCGGGAAGGGTAATATCGCTGATGTTATCAGCGGGTACCGACTGCATACCCTTCCGTTGTCCCCCCTGGGGCGAAAAATTTAATTCCGGTTGCAGGGACAAAGATGATGTCAATGGAAAGTTGACAAACAGGCCGCCGTTTACACCCACGGTGGATGTGTATTCTTTGCTTTGTTCATTATTACCTTTTAAATCAGGTAAACTGATACCGGCTTTTCCGCCAATGAACACCTGTGCCCTGGTGGAAAGGCAAAGGGCCAGCAAAACGATTGAATAAATATATTTCATAACCCTATAGTTTTATTATTTCCTTTTGGTCATATTCCCTGTTACCAGTTTTCCCAGTGAATATTTCCATCATCAAATTTATCCTTCGGTTTTTCATCACCCGCGGGATATCCAACCGGGATCAGGTTGAGTGGTATAACATGGGAAGGGATATTCAACACTTTTCTTACAAATTCTTCTGATTCTTTATTGGGGTAGATGGCTGTCCAGACTGCACCCAGCCCCAATGCTTCTGCGGCCAATAAGATGTTTTCGCTGGCGCAGGCACAATCCAGGATAGCAAATTCTTCGCTGCCCATCGCTGCATCTTTTGGTACGGCACACACGATAATTCCAGTACCCGCACCGGGGAGCATTTTGGCAAAGGGCAGGCCATCCGCCAGGGTTTGCAATTTTATTTTATCGGTTAACACGATAAATTTCCAGGGTATCATGTGAATAGCCGCGGGTGCCGCCATCGCAGCCCGCAATATTTTATATATATTTTCTTTGCTAACCTGCTCACCGGTAAACCGGCGAACACTTTTTCTTTCCGCTATAATAGTAAGTGTGTCTTTGATCATCAGCTTTTCCATATCCTGTTATTTTAAGGGTCCTGTTTTTGGATCGTAACTGCACTAGTTAATAAATAAATAAGTATAAAATTATTACCTGAACTCCACCCCAGTACTGATGGCTATTAGCAGATTTTATGATGATGATCAATAGAATTGTATGATCAAATGACTGACTACACTCATTGATTATGATGACCATCGTCTTTGTTAGCACCTTTATGGAAAAATACTTTTGTGAGGCAATTAATGATTATTAATACTAAAAAAACAAGGAGGTTTTATGGGAACACAAGCATTAGCTAAAAGGGGTGAAAGATTACCATCTGTATTTGATGATTTTACCAAACCCTGGAATGAATGGTTTGATAATGGAGGATTATGGGGCCGGGCCATGAATGTACCTGCCGTAAATATTATCGAGAACAAAAATGAGTACCTGGTATCCCTGGCAGTGCCGGGATTGAAAAGAGAGGATTTCAACATTGATGTGGATGGAAATATGCTCACGATCAGCAGCGAAAAGGAAGAGAACAAGGAAGAAAAGGACAAAAGTTTTACCCGGAAAGAGTATAACTATTCATCTTTTAGTCGTTGTTTCACCCTGCCTGAGGAAATCAACAAGGAAAAGATTGAAGCAAAGTACGAAGATGGTGTGCTGAAAATTGCATTGCCACGCAAAGAAGAAGCTAAAAAACCCGCAGCGAAACATATCGCTGTTAAATAAGCCAGCTACTGAATGGCTTATCGCCCCGCCAAAGCAGGTGGCGGGGCTTTTTTTGTGAATAGATCTGATTTATTATGACCGAATTAGATTTCTGGTTAGATTCCTATGATGATATTTATTCGGATTTTGATAGTCGTCATTATCTGAAGCGAAGAATATCAGAGGATTTTTTGCACGAGCTCCGTACTGAAATGAAATACAAGGAACAGCACGCATGCGACCTGGTGCTTTTGTTGCCTCCTGCCGGGAGGAATGAAGCAGTGGAAAAAATAATTGCCCGAAGCCTCGCTGATTTTTTTACAAGCCAATTGCGGTTTCACCAGGACCGTTGCCGGAGTAAGCTGGAGAGAGGTCTCCTGCTGTTTACAGCCGGATTTATGATCTTGTTATTTAACTCATGGATTATTTATAATGCCCGGGAATCCTTCCCTGTCATCAGTCTTAAAGTGTTACTTGAGCCGGCCGGCCTGTTCCTGCTCTGGGCGGCTTTTGATTTTTTGTTTTATGACTTTAGTGAACTGAAGAAGGAAAGAAATTTTTATAAAGAGCTTAGCGAGATGAAAATTCATTTTAAATCCGCCTGAAATCAATTTACCACATTGGTCAATACCGTGACTGCCCACAATCCTTTATTCCCCTGATCCCTGTCATATTACAACGATACATTCCTAAATAACTTGCTATCATTAAAAAACTATCAAATTATGAAAAAGATTACATGGGTTGGCGTTGGTATGGCGCTGATATGGATGGCTGCGGGATGCAGCACATCTCAAATTACATCATCCTGGAAAGCGGAAAATACAGTTCCGGTAAAGTATAATAAAGTATTGGTATTGGGGCTTATCCGTGAAGCCGATCGTTCCATGCAGGAGAATATGGAAAATCATATGGTGGGTGATTTAAGTGATTTAGGATATACGGCTGTCTCCTCACTGCAGGAATTCGGCCCCAAAGCATTTGATAATATGGATGAAACGACGGCCTTGGATAAATTAAAAAACAGCGGGGTTGACGCGGTTATCACTATCGTATTACTGGATAAGCAAAAAGAGCGGAGATATGTACCGGGGAATTTGTATTATTCACCTTATGGGTATTATTATAACCGTTTCTGGGGTTACCGGACTACCTTATACAACCGTATTTATGAACCTGGTTATTATGTTACGAATACAAGGTATTTCTGGGAAAGTAATCTCTATGATATGAGGACCCAAAAATTAGTGTATTCTGTACAAACGCAATCCTTTGACCCGGCTAATTCAGAAAGCCTGGGGCATGAGTATGGAAAGATGATCGTGCAGGATATGGTAAAGAAAAACGTAATGATGAGAACAAACGAGATCCCCGGTAAGGCCTTTTAAAAACCTTGAGTACTGATATTTCAGCGGATTATTCTCAGTTTGAATACAGGGACACCGGGAAAGCGCCCGGTGTTTTTCTGTACCACCCTGTCTCCATGATTCTTCAAACAGAATGATGGCACATAAACGGTACAGGATTTCAGTCGTTAATTCAGCAGGTGTTCCAGTTTTTTTTGATTGGTAATGATAATACCTCCATCCTTAATATCGATCAGGCTTTCACTTCGAAAATCACTGAGTGTACGGATAAGTGATTCTGTAGCCGTGCCGGCGATGGTAGCCAGGTTTTCCCGGCTGATATCAATAATGAATTTTTCCTTTTTATGATCCTGGAATTTGTCCTGTAAGGTTAATAATGCATCTGCCACTTTTTTACGGAGTGAATTATACGCAAGACCCAATAACTGGGTTTCTTTTACTGAAATGTTTTTGGCCAGTAATTGTATAAATTTATGGGCTACTTCCGGATTGGTATTCACCAGTTCGTCAAAATCTTCTTTGGGTATTACGGCCAGTTCGGTATCTTCCAGCGCTACTGCCGTATCGTTATATACGGTTCCTTCCAGCAGGGCAATATGCCCGAGAAAATCACCGGGGCTGAAGAGATCCGTGACCAGTTCTTTTCCATCTTCGTTGGTTTTATAGACCTTTACTTTACCCTTTAGAACAAAATATAGCCGGTTCGGATGATTACCTTCCGAATAGATGATCTGTTTCTTTTTAAACTTATTGACATTCCGGTCTTCCGTCAGAGATGACAATGCGTTTTTCCCCGAAGAAACCCTGACCAGGTCAGTATAACCTTCAAGACCCGGTGAAAACTTCTGTTTCAGTAATTCTATTTTTTTCAGCCGTCCGTCCACGGCATTCAGCAGATCTGTTCCATCAAAGGGTTTGGTGATATAATCATCAGCCCCCAATTCCATGCCTTTACGAAAATCACTACGCTCTGTTTTGGCGGTTAAAAAAATGAAAGGAGTGTTTTTGATGCTGTCATTTTTATGAACGGCATGTAGTACTCCGTAACCATCCAGCACCGGCATCATAATATCACAGATGATCAGGTCCGGGTTATGTTCAATGGCTTTTTCCACCCCGGTTTTACCATTTTCCGCCAGGATCACATGATAGTTGGATAATTCCAGTATTTCCGCTGTATTATTACGGATGTCTTCATTGTCTTCTATGAGCAAAATAGTCTTCATCTTATCCGGTTTTAGTGTTAAATTTTATAATAAACTCCGTTCCTTTTTCCAGTTCACTTTTCCATTTTACGTTTCCATTCATCAGTTCCACATATTTGGAAATGATATGTAAACCCAGCCCCGTCCCCTGTATATTACCGGCATTGGCGCCACGGAAAAATCGTTCCATCAGGTGTGGCTGATCTTCCTGGGAAATGCCAATGCCATAGTCTTTTACTGAAAGTGTTACATCGTGAAGGTGGCCTATTGTTTTTATGTCAATAAAACTAGCCTCCGGCGAGAATTTACTGGCATTGGAGATCAGATTCATGATGATATGTTTCATCAGTGTGGCGTCCAGTAAAACATCCGGGCTTCCTTCATGATGATACCTGATCTTCTGTTGGGATTTCAATGTATTATTAATTTCTTCAATCAGCGCCGCCATCAGCTCTTTTATATTAAACCGGGTCAATCGAACCAGTATCTTCCCTTCTTCAATTTTACTTACACTTAATAAATCATTCAGGATTTCCGTGAGGGCATTTACCGACCCGATAATACGTTGCAGGTGCCTCTTCCTTTTTGGCTGATCTTCGGCCTCCACATATTTATCAATTAAATAAGCGGAGGAAAGTATTGTACTGAGCGGTGTACGAAATTCATGTGAAGCGATGGAAACAAATCTTGATTTTAATTCATTAAGCACTTTTTCATTTTCCAGCGCTTTAAGTAGCCCTTCCTCAGCCTTTTTTCTTTCCGAAATATCAATGGCTATACCCATAAAGCCCGTGATAGCGCCTTTATTATCCTTGATCGTAGTAATAGTTAATGATATAGGGAACAGCGTACCATCTTTCCTTTTGTAGGTATATTGCTCTTCTTCGTGAATATTCCGGATGGCTTTTTCCACCATAACTTCAAAATCATTTTTAAACGTAATTCCAAATTCATTGGACAATTTATTTCGCCGGGTGGCAATTTCAGCAGGGACATGAAATAACA